>NZ_CP009435.1:914942-1219923 GCF_000960995.1 Burkholderia glumae LMG 2196 = ATCC 33617
CACGCGCACGGCCCGCGCCGCCGCGTCAACCGCCCGCGGCGCCTCGCGGCAAGCGCCGGCTGGTTCGCCTTCGGCACGCGTTGAGGCGGCGCGCCGTCGGCCTGCCCGCCTGCGCACCGCCCGATCCCGGCGCGGCTCATCGTCTGCACGCCGCGCGCGCCCAAGAAAAAACCCCGGCAAGCCGGGGTTTTTTGCATTCAGGCCGTTCAGGCCCAAATCGGAACGCGGCGCATCATGCGCGTTTCATGCCGGCTGCGCGACGGCGGGGGCGACGCCCGCTGCTTCGGCGAGGACCAGCGCCTTGTCGGTCGCTTCCCAAGAGAACTCCGGCTCGGCACGGCCGAAGTGGCCGTAGGCCGCCGTCTTCTCGTAGATCGGGCGCAGCAGATCGAGCATCTGCACGATGCCCTTCGGACGCAGGTCGAAGTGCTCGCGCACGAGCTTCGTGATCGTCTCGTCCGAGACCTTGCCGGTGCCGAACGTGTTGACCATCACCGAGGTCGGCTCGGCCACGCCGATCGCATACGACACCTGGATCAGCGCGCGCGAGGCCAGGCCCGCGGCCACGATGTTCTTGGCGACGTAGCGGCCCGCGTAGGCGGCCGAGCGGTCGACCTTCGACGGGTCCTTGCCCGAGAACGCGCCGCCGCCATGCGGCGCGGCACCGCCGTAGGTATCGACGATGATCTTGCGGCCCGTCAGGCCGCAGTCGCCCTGCGGGCCACCGATCACGAAACGGCCGGTCGGGTTCACCAGGAACTTGATGTCGCCCTTGATCAATTCGGCCGGCAGCGTCGGCTTGATGATCTCCTCGATCACGGCTTCGCGCAATTGCGGCAGATCAATGTCCGGGGCGTGCTGCGTCGACAGCACGACGGTGTCGATCGCGTGCGGCTTGCCGTCGACGTAGCGGACCGTGACCTGCGACTTCGCATCGGGACGCAGCCAGCTCAGGCGGCCGTCGCGGCGCAGATTGGCCTGACGCTCGACGAGACGGTGCGCCAGGTAAATCGGCAGCGGCATCAGTTCGGGCGTTTCATCGCACGCGTAACCGAACATCAGGCCCTGGTCACCGGCACCCTGGTCGAGGTTGTTGTCATGCGCGCGATCAACGCCTTGCGCGATGTCCGGCGACTGCTTGTCGTAGGCGACGAGCACCGCGCAGCCCTTGTAGTCGATGCCGAAGTCGGTGTTGTCGTAGCCGATGCGGCGGATCGTGTCGCGCGCGATCTGGATGTAGTCGATGTTGGCGGTCGTGGTGATCTCACCCGCCAGCACGACAAGCCCCGTGTTGCACAGCGTCTCGGCGGCAACACGCGAGTATTTGTCCTGCGTGAGGATGGCATCGAGAATCGCGTCGGAGATCTGGTCGGCAACTTTGTCCGGATGGCCTTCGGAAACGGATTCGGACGTGAAGAGATAATCGTTTGCCACTTGGCTAAGCTCCTTGGTGGTTACGGTTGCATTCACGTAGCCAGCTTCGGAACCGGATGAAGTGGCGACGCTTTAGCGGATTCCTTGACCCGGACAGGCATCCTGCGCCCAGCCGGCTTCGCCCCGCAAGTTGTCAGTTAACTCGGCGAAGCCCGTATTATAGCGGCTTTCCCGTCTTGTCACGCAAGGGTGCATTCGTGGTTGCCCACCGCTACGTCCTGAATTTCCCCCTCACGGCACGGGCCTTCCGGCCCCATGGAGGCCGCTCATGCTAGGCCGTCTCGGCACCCGCTTCGCGCTGCTCTTGCTGAAGCTGTTCGCGCTGCTGCCGTATGGCTTGACGGCGCGTTTCGGCGACGCGCTGGGCTGGCTGCTGTACCGTATCCCGAGCCGCCGCAAGCGCATCGTGCATACGAACCTGAAGCTCTGCTTTCCCGAGTGGAGCGAGGCGCGGCGCGAGGAAGTCGCGGGCCGGCACTTTCGCCATGCGATTCGCAGCTACGTCGAGCGCAGCGTCCAGTGGTTCGGCTCCGAGAAGAAGCTCGCCCGGCTCATCGAGGTCGACAGCGCGATCGACCTGACCGATCCGGACCTGCCGCCCACGCTGTTTCTCGGCCTGCATTTCGTCGGCATCGAGGCCGGCTCGATCTGGCTGAACCGCTCGCTGCAACGCACCTGCGGTTCGTTGTACCAACCGTTTTCAAACCCGCTGCTCGAGGCCGAGGCCAAGCGCGCGCGCGCGCGCTTCGACGCCGAGATGGCGAGCCGCGCCGACAGCGCGCGCATCGTGCTGCGCTGGCTGCGCGAGCGCAAGCCCGTGATGCTCGGCGCCGACATGGACTACGGCACGCGCAACTCCACCTTCGTGCCGTTCTTCGGCATCCCCACCTGCACGCTGACCGCGGTGGGCCGGCTGGCGAAGGCCGGCCGCGCGCAGGTCGTGCCGTTCATCGGCGAGGTGCTGCCGAACTACAAGGGCTATCGGCTGCGCGTGTTCAAGCCCTGGGAGCAATACCCGACCGGCGACGACGACCTCGACGCGCGCCGCATGAACGCGTTCCTCGAGGAGCAGATCCCGCTGCTGCCCGAGCAGTATTACTGGGTGCACAAGCGCTTCAAGACGCGTCCGGCCGGCGAGCCGGGCTTTTACTGATCGTGATCGCGGGCGCGGCGGTGCCGGCTCGGCCGCCGCCGAGGTTCGCAAGCCGCGCCCGGCGCGGCATACAATAACGCCCATGAAACTTCCGTTCACCAAGATGCATGGCGCCGGCAACGACTTCGTCGTGCTCGACGGCACCGCCGGCGACCTCGGCCTCACGCCCGAGCGCGTGCGCGCGCTCGCCGACCGCCATTTCGGCGTGGGTGCCGATCAGGTGCTGCTGGTCGAGCGGCCGACGCTCGACGGCGCCGATTTCCGCTACCGGATCTTCAACTGCGACGGCGGCGAAGTCGAGCATTGCGGCAACGGCGCGCGCTGCTTCGTGAGGTTCGTGCACGACAAGGGCCTGACCGACAAGACGACGGTGCGCGTGCAGGTCAGCCACGGCCTGCTCACGCTGACGCTGCAGGAAAACGGCGAGGTGGTGGTGGACATGGGCTCGCCCGTGTTCGAGCCGGCCCGCGTGCCGTTCGACGCCGCCGGCCTCGATGCCCGCCGCGAGGGCGCGGACACGCTGTTCCCGCTCGAGGTGGGCGGCACGACGCGCTGGATCTCGGTGGTCTCGATGGGCAACCCGCACGCGGTGCAGGTGGTGGACGACGTCGAGACGTTCCCGGTAGCCGAGGAAGGCCCCTTGGTCGAACACCATGCGCGCTTCCCGCAGCGCGTCAACGCCGGCTTCCTGCAGATCGTGTCGCGCCGCGAGGTGAAGCTGCGCGTCTATGAACGCGGCGCCGGCGAGACGCTCGCCTGCGGCACCGGCGCCTGCGCGGCCGTGGCCGCCGGGATTCGCCGCGGCCTGCTCGATTCGCCGGTGGCCGTGCAGACTCACGGCGGCGTCCTGACGATCGCCTGGGACGGCATGCGCGACGCCGCCGCGCCGCTGTCGATGGCCGGCCCCGCCGTCACCGTGTTCGAAGGTGTCTTCGAACTGACCGCCTGACCCTTTCGGCTTACCGCCCTCCTCGAACCACACTGCTCCATGAACGATCGCGACGTCGCCGACTACCTGCTCGCCAACCCCGAATTCTTCGCCCGGCACGCGGAGCTGCTCGCCGCGGTCCGGCTCGCGAACCCGCACGGCAAGGCCGCGATCTCGCTGCAGGAGCGGCAGATGGAGATGCTGCGCGACAAGAACAAGCTGCTCGAACGGCGCCTGGCCGAGTTGCTGCGCTACGGGCACGAGAACGACGGGCTGGCGGCCAAGTTCGGCCGCTGGACCGCGCGCGTGATCGCGGAGCGCGACGCGCACGCGCTGCCGCGCGCGATCGCGGGCGGCCTCGCCGACGTGTTCGACGTGCCGCAGACGGCGCTGCGGATCTGGGACGTGGCCGAGGCCTATGCGCAGGCCGATTTCGCGCGCAACGTCGGCGAGGAGGTGCGCCTCTTCGCGAACAGTCTCGTCACGCCCTACTGCGGCGCCAACAGCGGCTTCGAGGCCGCGCAGTGGCTCGCACCGGTGCCGGCCGCGCCCGAGGCGGCCGACCGCGCCGACGGAGCCGCCACCGCCGTCAGCGCCAGCGGCGTGGCCGCCTCGATCGCGCTGATCGCGCTGCGCGCGCCCGAGGCCGGCGATGGCGCGCCGCCCTTCGGGCTGCTGGTGCTGGGCTCGCCGGACCCGCGACGCTTTCACGACGGCATGGGCACCGATTTCCTGACGCAGATCGGCACGCTCGCGAGCGCCGCGCTCACGCGCCTGCTGCCGCACTGACGCATTCGCCCGCGCCATGAACGACGAGCCGATCGCCGCCTACCTGTCGTACCTGCAGCACGTCAGGCAGCTGTCGGCGCACACGCTGCGCGGCTACGCGCACGAACTCGCCGCGCTCACCGCGTTCGCGAGCGGCCGGCCGCTCGCGAGCCTCACCGCCGCCGACATGCGCAGCGCGGTGGCGCGCGCGCACGCGGGCGGGCTGTCGGCGCGCTCGATCGCGCACCGGCTGTCGGCCTGGCGCGCGTTCTACCGCTGGTACGCGCAGCGGGTCGAGATGCCGGCCAACCCGGTGGCGACGGTGCGCGCGCCCAAGCGCGCGCGCGCGCTGCCGAAGGCGCTGTCGGTCGACGACGCCAACACGCTGATGGAGTCGGCGTTCCCGGACACCCCCGAGGGGCTGCGCGACCGCGCGATCGTCGAGCTGTTCTATTCGTCGGGACTGCGGCTCGCGGAGCTGGTCGGGCTCGACGTCCATTACGTCAACGCCGACGGCTACCGCTCGGCGGGCTGGCTCGATCGCGGCGAGGCCGAGCTCAGCGTGCTCGGCAAGGGCGGCAAGGAGCGCAAGGTGCCGGTGGGCCGCAAGGCGCTGGAGGCGCTCGACGCCTGGCTCGCGGTGCGCGAGGGCTGGGTGCGCGGCGATCCGCACCCGCTGTTCCTGTCGGTGCGCGGCAACCGCATGGCGCCCGGCGTGGTGCGCGAGCGCGTCAAGCGCGCGGCGCGCGTGGCCGGGATTCCCGCCAACGTCCATCCGCACGTGCTGCGCCACTCGTTCGCGACCCACGTGCTGCAGTCGAGCGGCGACCTGCGCGCCGTGCAGGAACTGCTCGGCCACGCCAGCATCTCGGCCACCCAGGTCTATACCTCGCTCGACTTCCAGCATCTCGCGCGCATCTACGACAGCGCGCATCCGCGCGCGAAGAAGCGCGACTGACGGCGCCCCGGCACGCCGCCCCGCCACCGTCTGCTTCGCGAGCCTTTGTTGCCGCCGCGCCCCGCGCGGCCCGAACCGATACCGACATGCAAACCGTTACGCTCAAACCGTCGAAAGACAAATCCCTGCTGCGCCGTCACCCGTGGATCTACGCAAACGCGATCGAGCACGTGGACGGCAAGCCGGCCGCCGGCGCCACCGTGGTGGTGCGCTCGCACGACGGCCGCTTCCTCGCGCGCGGCGCCTACAGCCCGCATTCCCAGATCCGCGTGCGGGTCTGGAGCTTCGACGAGGCCGAGCCGATCGATCACGCGTTCTTCAAGCGGCGCATCCAGCGCGCGGTCGCGCACCGCCAGACCATGGTGACCAGCACCGACGCAGTGCGGCTCGTGTTCGGCGAGGCCGACGGCCTGCCGGGCCTGATCGTCGACTATTACGTCGACGACGGCCTGCCACGCGAGCTGCCGCCCGGCCAGGCGCCCGAGGCCACGCCGGCGGCCGGCGCGCGGCGCGGCCAGCTGGTCTGCCAGTTCATGGCGGCCGGCGTCGAGGCCTGGAAGCCGGCCATCGTCGCCGCGCTCATCGGCGCGACCGGCTGCCCGAACGTCTACGAGCGCTCGGACGTCTCGATCCGCCAGAAGGAAGGGCTCGAGCAGACCACCGGCGTGCTGGCGGGCGAGGCGCCGCCCGCCACGCTGGTCACGCGCGAGAACGGCGTGCGCTATCACGTCGACGTGTTCAACGGCCACAAGACCGGCTTCTATGTCGACCAGCGCGACAACCGCGCGCTGGTCGGCCAGGTCTCGAACGGGCGCGACGTGCTGAACTGCTTCTGCTACACGGGCGGCTTCTCGCTGGCGGCGCTGGCCGGCGGCGCGAGCCGCGTGGTCTCGATCGATTCGTCCGGCGACGCGCTCGCGCTCGCGCAGCGCAACGTGAGCGCCAACGGGCTCGACCCGGCTCGCGCGAGCTGGCTCGACGCCGACGCGTTCAAGACGCTGCGGCGCCTGGCCGACGAGGGCGAGCGCTTCGACGTGGTGGTGCTCGACCCGCCGAAGTTCGCGCCGGCGCGCGAGCACGTGGACCGCGCCGCGCGCGCCTATAAGGACATCAACCTGAGCGGCTTCCGGCTGCTGCGCCCGGGCGGCCTGCTGTTCACCTACTCCTGCTCGGGGGCGATCGACATGGACCTGTTCCAGAAGATCGTGGCCGGCGCCGCCGCCGACGCGCGCGTCGACGCGCGGATCCTCAGGCGGCTCGGCGCCGGGGTGGACCACCCGCTGCTGACCGCGTTCCCGGAGGGCGAATATCTGAAGGGCCTGCTGTTGCAAATCGCCTGAGCGCCCCGATCTGAGTCGTTCCATCGCGCCTGCCGGACAGCCGGGGCGCGGGCGCTTGACATCTATGTTTCAATAGGTGGTTCGGCACGCGCGGCATCCGGCCGGCGTGCCATGGCATGCTCCGGCGGCGCGCAACCCGGCCGGCGAAGCCGCAACGTATTGACCCCGTTTCACGAACCAAGGCGATCGACATGGCCATTCCCGTCACCATCCTCACCGGCTTCCTCGGCAGCGGCAAGACCACGCTGCTCAAGCGCATCCTGAACGACCAGCACGGCATGAAGATCGCCGTGATCGAGAACGAGTTCGGCGAAGAGAACATCGACAACGAAATCCTCGTGCAGGACAGCAACGAGCAGATCATCCAGATGAGCAATGGCTGCATCTGCTGCACGATCCGCGGCGACCTGGCGCGCGCGCTCGGCGACCTGGCCGCCCGCAAGCGCGACGGCAAGCTCGATTTCGATCGCGTCGTGATCGAGACCACCGGCCTCGCGAACCCGGGCCCGGTGGCGCAGACGTTCTTCATCGACAGCGAGATCGCCGACGAATTCCTGCTCGACGCGATCATCACGCTGGTGGACGCCAAGCACGCCAACGCGCAGCTCGACGAGCACGAGGTGGTGCAGCGCCAGGTCGGCTTCGCCGATCGCCTGTTCATCACCAAGGCCGACCTCGTCGACGAAGCCGCGATCGCCGCGCTCAAGCATCGCCTGCTGCACATGAACCCGAAGGCGGCGGTGCGCCAGGTGAACTTCGGCGACGCCGACATCAAGGAAATCTTCGACCTGCGCGGCTTCAACCTCAACGCGAAGCTCGAGATCGACCCGGACTTCCTCGTCGAGGACGATCACGCGCATCACGATCACGATCACGATCACGGCCACGGCCATGACCACGCGAACTGCGATCACGACCACGGCCACTGCGACCACGACCACGGTCACGATCACGGCCATCACCACCATCACGCGCACCACGACGACAAGATCAAGTCGTTCGTCTATCGCAACGATCGCCCGTTCGATCCGACCAAGCTCGAGGACTTCCTCGGCGGCATCCTGCAGATCTACGGCGAGCGCCTGCTGCGCTACAAGGGCGTGCTGTACATGAAGGGCGTCGATCGCAAGGTGGTGTTCCAGGGCGTCCACCAGATGATGGGCAGCGACCTGGCCTCGAAGTGGCTGCCGGCCGAGAAGAAGACCAACAAGATGGTATTCATCGGCATCGACCTGCCGCAGGACCTGATCACCGACGGCCTCGACGCCTGTCTCGCGTAAGCGCCGCGGGGTTTCGCACGCGGCCGCCGCGACCTGGCCGGCCCGCCATCCGAGCGCCCGCGCCCGGCCGCGCCCGACACCCGCCGCGCCGGGCTCGCCGGGCCGCGGCAGGCCTCGCCCACGGCCGGGCGGCGGGCGGGTATACGGTTCGATCGCATCATCGCTTTTTCGCGCTTTGCAGGTTATATTTTTAGGATATCCAGCCGGCACGGCTGTGCCGTTTCCCGCTTGCGGGGCGGCCGAGCGATTCAGTTACAATACGTGCCCACTGGAAACGGCAGTTGGCAGGCCCGGTTCTTGCATGAATTGCCGGGCGCACCGGCATCGCCCCGCCGGCCGGTTACGAACCGGACGCGGCAGGCCTCGCTTCGAGGCGACGGCGCGAGCGGGCCGGCACCAGGGTACCTGGCGAAACGGTACCGGAGGCTTTCGGCCCCGACACGGCAAATGATTGGCAAACCATGACAAAGGCCGTTGCGGGTAATCCCAAAGTGCAGGCAATATCTCGCGATTTGCGGCACATTGAAGAAGCAAGCAGATGACGAACAAACTCTTGACCGAAGCCGAAATCCTGAAGATGAGCGACAAGGATTACATGAACGATGATCAGCTCGCCTTCTTCAAAAATCGACTCGAGCAGCTGCAGGCGGAAATCCTCCGCAATGCGGGCCAGACGACCGAGAACCTTCGCGAAACGGTGATCGTGCCGGATCCCGCCGATCGGGCCACGATCGAAGAGGAACACGCGCTCGAACTGCGCACGCGCGACCGCGAGCGCAAGCTGCTCAAGAAGGTGCAACAGTCGCTCGCCCGCATCGACTCCGGCGACTACGGCTGGTGCGAGGAAACCGGCGAGCCGATCGGCATCCCGCGCCTGATCGCGCGGCCGACGGCCACGCTGTCGCTCGAGGCGCAGGAGCGCCGCGAGCTGCGCCAGAAGCTGTTCGGCGACTGATCGCGCCGGCGCGGCGGCTTCCCGCGCCTGTTCACGCTGCTTCGACAAGGCGTGCGGCTTGCCGCGCGCTTTTCTTTTTCCGGCGCGCCGTTGCCGGCATGCCGCCCCGCGGCGCTCGGTGCAGTGCCCGCTCGACCGCCGCCGCCTTCGCCGCCCGCACCGGGCCTCGCCCTCGCCGCGTCTGCCTCGCTTGTCCCCTTTCACCGGATTTCGCTCTTGATATCGCCGCGCGTGCCCTAACATGTCCGTGACGCGCGTGGGGCTATTCGCCACATCGCGCGCCGCACAAGGGCGGTGGTGTCCCGCATCGCCGCGTCCTCCCCGGATTTCTGAAGGAACGCAGATGGAGCAATATCACGGCACGACGATCGTCTCGGTGCGCCGCGGCGATCAGGTCGCACTGGGCGGCGACGGCCAGGTCACGCTCGGCAATATCGTCATGAAGGGCGGGGCGCGCAAGGTGCGCCGCATCTACAACAACCAGGTGCTGGTGGGCTTCGCCGGCGGCACGGCCGACGCGTTCTCGCTGCTCGACCGCTTCGAGGCGAAGCTCGAGAAGCACCAGGGCAACCTCACGCGCGCGGCCGTCGAACTGGCCAAGGACTGGCGCACCGACCGCATGCTGCGCCGCCTGGAGGCGATGCTGATCGCCGCCGACAAGACCACCACCCTCGTCATCACCGGCAACGGCGACGTGCTCGACCCGGAAGGCGGAATCTGCGCGATCGGCTCGGGCGGCTCGTACGCGCAGGCCGCCGCGCGCGCGCTGGCCGAGAACACCGAGCTGTCGCCGCAGGAGATCGTCGCCAAGGCGCTGACGATCGCGGGCGACATGTGCATCTACACGAATCACAACCACATCATCGAAACGATCGAGTAAGGACGCTTCCATGAGCACCATGACCCCTGCCGAGATCGTCTCGGAACTCGACAAGCACATCATCGGCCAGGCCAAGGCGAAGAAGGCGGTGGCCGTCGCGCTGCGCAACCGCTGGCGCCGCCAGCAGGTGGCCGAGCCGCTGCGCCAGGAAATCACGCCGAAGAACATCCTGATGATCGGCCCGACCGGCGTCGGCAAGACCGAGATCGCGCGGCGCCTGGCCAAGCTCGCCGACGCGCCGTTCATCAAGATCGAGGCGACCAAGTTCACCGAGGTCGGCTACGTCGGGCGCGACGTGGACAGCATCGTGCGCGACCTGATCGAGATCTCGGTCAAGCAGACGCGCGAGACGGAGATGCGCAAGGTGCGCTCGAAGGCCCAGGACCAGGCCGAGGACCGCATCCTCGACATCCTGCTGCCGCAGCCGCGCGCGGTCGGCTTCGGCTCGAACGCCGAGTCCGCCAACGAGGACAATAACGCCACCCGCCAGACCTTCCGCAAGCGGCTGCGCGAGGGCGCGCTCGACGACAAGGAAATCGAGCTCGACATCGAGCAGCCGCAGGCCGGCATGGACATCATGGCGCCGCCGGGCATGGAAGAGATGACCGAGCAGATCCGCTCGATGTTCTCGAATCTCGGCGGCGGCAAGAAAACCCGCCGCAAGGTGAAGATCAAGGAAGCGCTGAAGCTGCTGACCGACGAGGAAGCCGGCAAGCTGCTCAATGACGAGGAAGTGAAGACGAAGGCCGTGCAGAACGTCGAGCAGAACGGCATCGTGTTCCTCGACGAGATCGACAAGATCGCCTCGCGCAACCACGAGGGGGGCGGCGGCGAGGTCTCGCGCCAGGGCGTGCAGCGCGATCTGCTGCCGCTCGTGGAGGGCACCACGGTCAACACCAAGTACGGGATGATCCGCACCGATCACATCCTGTTCATCGCGAGCGGCGCGTTCCATCTGTCCAAGCCGAGCGACCTGATTCCGGAACTGCAGGGGCGCTTTCCGATTCGCGTCGAACTCGACTCGCTGTCGGTCGAGGATTTCGAATCGATCCTGGTGGCCACCGACGCCAGCCTCGTCAAGCAATACCAGGCGCTGCTCGCCACCGAGGAAGTGCAGCTCGAATTCGCCGCAGACGGCATCCGGCGCCTGGCCGAGGTCGCGTTCTCGGTCAACGAGAAGACCGAGAACATCGGCGCGCGGCGGCTCTATACCGTGATCGAGAAGCTGCTCGAGGACGTGTCGTTCGCGGCCGGCAATCATGCGGGCCAGAGCGTCACGATCGACGCGGGGTATGTCGATCGTGCGCTCGGCGAAGTGTCGAAGGATGAAGACCTGTCGCGCTACGTGCTGTAAGCCGGCGGCGACTCGCCGGGGCAGGTGGCGGACCGGACGGGCGGCCCTGCGCAGGCGGGCCGCCCGCTTTTTTTGTTTTTTGCGATAACGCGGGCGCAAAAGGCACCGGCGGCCTGAACCGGCCCCGGTGCGGGTGGGCTTACTGCCGGACCGGCCGCTTCGCGAGCTTGCGCTGCAGCGTGCGCCGGTGCATGTTCAGCGCGCGCGCGGTGGCCGAGATGTTGTTGTGGTTCTCCGCCAGCACGCGCTGGATGTGCTCCCATTCGAGCCGGTCCACCGACAGCACGACCGGATGCTCGAGCGCTTCCTCGGCCTGCACCTCGCTCGCGTTGGTCTGCAGCGCGGCCAGGATCGACTCGACGTTGGCCGGCTTCGACAGATAGTTGTCGGCGCCGTCCTTCACGGCCTGCACCGCGGTGGCGATGCTGGCGTAGCCGGTCAGCACGAGGATCCGCGCATCGGGCTGCAGGTCGCAAAGCGGCGCGATCAGCGAAAGCCCCGAATCGTCGCCGAGATGCAGGTCGACGGTGATGAACTGGAACTTCGATGCGCCCGCGAGCTTCAGCGCGGCCTCGCGGCTGTGCGCCTGCTCGACCAGATAGCCGCGACGTTCAAGGCCCCGCGCCAACGTCCCGGCAAACACCTCGTTGTCATCGATCACGAGGAAATGGTTGTCGCTCATTTTCTTCTCCTTCGGTTCAGCGAATGTTAAGCGGCCGGTTGCTGCGCCTCGGCCGGCCGCGTGGTGCTGCTTACTACGGGCAAGCGCAGCAGCGCGCGCGTGCCGCGCGGCTGCGCGTCGTGCAGTTCGATCGTGCCGCCCAGCCGCGCGGCGGCGCTGAACGCCAGATACAGACCGACGCCGTTGCCGCCCTGGGTGCTGTCGACGGGTGCGGTGCCGAGCGACTCGCGCAGCGCGGGCGGGATGCCCGGACCGTTGTCGACCACCTCGAACACGATCGTGTCGCGATCCGACACGCGCGTGAGCCGCGCCTGCAGCGTGACGCGATCGCGGCTCGCGCGGGCCGCGTTGTCGAGCAGGATCGTGAGGATCTGCCCGGCGGCGACGGAATCGACGAGCTCGACGCCCGACGGCCCCTCACCGATCTGCTCGAACTGCACGTGCGGATGGCGCAGCCGCCAGTGGCGCCCGAACGTATCGAGCCAGGCGGCGACGCTCTCGCGCGTCGGTCCCGAGGCGCGGCTGCGCAGCCGCGCGAGCGCCGAGGTGCATTGCGACATCTGTTCCTCGAGCACCTTCAGGTCCGCGTCGTAGCGCGCGAGGCCCGGATCGGCGCGCGCGGCGTCGCGCAACTCCTCGGTCAGCATCGCGATGGTCGACAGCGGCGTGCCCATCTCGTGCGCGACGGTGGCGGCCTGCACGCCGAGCGCGACCGCCCGCTCGTCGCGCAGCAGCCGCTGCTGCGCCTCGCCGAGCGCGGCGTCGCGCTGGCGCAGCGCGTTCGACATGCGCGCGACGAACCAGGCGATCAAGCCGACCGACACCAGGAAGTTCACGCCCTGGCCCGCGCGGTAGTAGTCGAACAGGTTCGCCGGGTTGTCCAGGTTGAGCGGCACCGAACTGAAGCCGAGCGTGAAATAGCAGGCCACCGAGAAGGCCGCGAGCCAGACCATCAGATGCCACGGCAGCACCGCGGCCGCGATCGCCAGCGACGGCAGATACAGCGACACGAACGGGTTGGTGGTGCCGCCCGACAGGAACAGCAGCGCGGACAGCGCGCCGATATCCACCCACAGCTGGCCCATCAGCTCGAAATTGGTTTCGGGACGCGCGCGCAGCACGCGCAGCCAGGTCAGCGCGTTGAACACGACCTCGAGCGCGATCACGCTGAGCATGGCCGGCAGCGGCAGGTTCGCGCCGAAGAAGCTCTGCGCGACGGCAATCGTGACGACCTGGCCGAGGATCGCGAGCGTGCGCAGCCAGAAGAGGTTGCCGAGATTGACGCGGCCGGTGGTCGTGATTCTGTACATGATCGGCGCAGTTTACTCCGTCGGCGTGACGCGCCGGCCGGCCGGCTGCCCGGCGAGCGCGCGTGCGTAGCAATCGGGGCACAGACAGCGGTCGGCCGCCAGCGGCGCGCCGTCGGGCCGGGCCGGCAACGGCGGCAGGGCCGCGCACCAGCACCGCAGCGGCGCCGCGCGCGCCCCCGGCGCATCGGGCGCGGGCGCGCCGCAGCCGGACGCCCGCCGGCACCGCGGGCAGCGGCGGGAGGCGGGAACGGCGGTTGCGGCAGGTGAGATCGGCGCCATGAAAGCCTATGGATCCATCGGAAAGACTAGCTGCAAGCATAGCGCGGCGGCCTTCGAGTGCCGCGTCCGTTTGTCCGCGATCGCGCCCTTTTGTCGCACCCAAAATGCAGCAAAACCGCGCTGGCTCAAGCTTGGCCCCAATGGCCAAAAACCGATGCTGCACTGCGCCAGTTGTGTACAATTCCCCCGTTTCGCCCGTCCAGAATCAACCGTCCCGAACCCGAGTCCGCCATGTCCGATCCTCTCGACCTCTCGCAGATCGCGCCCACGCTGAAAGCCGAAATCCTCGCGGAGGCGTTGCCGTACATCCGCCGGTATCACGGCAAGACCGTGGTGATCAAGTACGGCGGCAATGCGATGACGGAAGAGCGGCTCAAGCAGGGTTTCGCGCGCGACGTGATCCTGCTGAAGCTGGTCGGCATCAACCCGGTGATCGTTCACGGCGGCGGCCCGCAGATCGATCAGGCGCTGAAGAAGATCGGCAAGCAGGGCACCTTCATCCAGGGCATGCGCGTGACCGACGAGGAAACCATGGAAGTCGTCGAGTGGGTGCTCGGCGGCGAGGTGCAGCAGGACATCGTCACGCTGATCAACCACTTCGGCGGCCATGCGGTCGGCCTGACGGGCAAGGACGGCGCGCTGATCCACGCGCGCAAGCTGATGATGCCGGACCGCGACAATCCGGGCCAGTATGTCGACATCGGCCAGGTCGGCGAGGTCGAGGCGATCAACCCGGCGGTGGTGAAGGCGCTGCAGGACGACGCGTTCATCCCGGTGATCTCGCCGATCGGCTTCGGCGAGGACGGCCTGTCGTACAACATCAACGCGGACCTCGTGGCCGGCAAGCTCGCCACCGTGCTCAACGCCGAGAAGCTGGTGATGATGACCAACATCCCGGGCGTGATGGACAAGGAAGGCAACCTGCTGACCGACCTGTCCGCGCGCGAGATCGACGCGCTGTTCGAGGACGGCACGATCTCGGGCGGGATGCTGCCGAAGATCTCGTCGGCGCTCGACGCGGCCAAGAGCGGCGTCAAGTCGGTCCATATCGTCGACGGCCGCATCGAACACTCGGTGCTGCTCGAGATCCTGACCGAACAGCCGTTCGGCACGATGATCCGCTCGCATTGAGCGGCCCGCGCACGCCTGTCCGGCCCGCGGCCCAACCGGCGCGGCGGCCGGCGCGCCGTGCGCGCCGGGTCCGGCCGCAGGCCGGCCGGCCGGTCTGGCTGTTCGACCTCGACAACACGCTGCATCACGCCTCGCACGCGATCTTCCCGGCCATCAACGCCGCGATGACGCAGTACATCATCGACACGCTGCAGGTCGATCGCGCCCGCGCCGACCATCTGCGCACGTTCTACACGCGCCGCTACGGCGCCGCCCTGCTCGGGCTCGCACGCCACCATCCGATCGATCCGCACGATTTCCTGAAAGTCGTGCATACCTTCACGGACCTGCCCTCGATGGTGCGCGGCGAACGCGGGCTCGCGCGCCGCTTGGCGGCGCTGCCGGGCCGCAAGCTGATCCTGACCAATGCGCCGGAGTCTTACGCGCGCGCGGTGCTCGCCGAACTCGGCATCGAGCGGCTGTTCGAGCGCGTGATCGCGATCGAGCAGATGCGCGACCGCCGCGCCTGGCGCGCCAAGCCCGACGCCGCGATGCTGCGCCGGGCGATCCGCGATGCGCGCGCGCGGCTCGCCGACGCGATCCTCGTCGAGGACACCCGCAGCCATCTGAAGCGCTACAAGGGGCTCGGCATCCGCACCATCTGGATCACCGGGCACCTGCCCGGCCATCTGCCGCGAATCGGCCGCCCGCACTATGTCGATCGTCGCATTGCTTCGCTACAATCGCTGCGACTGAGCACACGAGCGGGGCGACGCAAATGCAGCCGACTGAACCGCGGGACCCGGCCGTAGCCACGGCCGACACGGCCGACACCCGACCTCCGGCGGCCGGCACCGCGCCGCGCCCGCGCGCGCGGCCGAAGCCCGGCGAGCGGCGGGTGCTGATCCTGCAGACGCTGGCCAGCATGCTCGAGGCGCCCAAGCGCGAGAAAATCACCACCGCCGCGCTCGCGGCCCGGCTCGAGATCTCGGAGGCGGCGCTCTACCGCCACTTCGCGAGCAAGGCGCAGATGTTCGAAGGCCTGATCGAGTTCATCGAGACCACCATCTTCGGGCTCGTCAACCAGATCGTCGACAAGGAGCCGGACGGCTTGCTGCAGGCGCGCGCGATCGGCCTGATGCTGCTCAACTTCGCGGCCCGCAACCCGGGCATGACCCGCGTGCTGACGGGCGAGGCGCTGGTGGGCGAGCACGAGCGGCTGATCGAGCGGATCGACCGCATGCTCGAACGCGTCGAGGCCTCGGTGCGGCAGTGCCTGCGCACGGCGCTCGCGCAGTCCGCGCAGTCCGCGCAGTCTCCCGCCGGCGCGACGGCGCTGCCGCCCGGCTACGATCCCGCGATGCGCGCCAACCTGCTCGTCACGCACGTGCTCGGCCGCTGGCATCGCTACGCGCGCAGCGGCTTCGGCAAATCGCCGGTCGAGCACGCCGACGTCCAGCTGCAGCTGATCCTCTGCTGAGCGTGCGGGCCGGCGGCGCGCGCCGCGGCTCTTCCGCGCCCGGCGATTTCCGCTATACTTTGCCGGCTCGCTGCCGCCTGAACGCGGCGGCGGCCAAGGAAGCGCGCCGATTTGCTGACTCGATTGCGGGCGCGCGAGCCTGCCGGACCACCGGCCGGGTTCACTATAAATGCGGCTAAAGAGGTCGTCAGCCGCGCCATCGCTCTTGCGCGCATCGCCGACACCGTCTAGCCGCCCAGTCATGAGGCGCAACGAATGGAATCGATCGGCATCGTCGCTCCACGGACCATGCATTTCGCCGAACCGCTGCAGCTGCAAAGCGGCAGCGTGCTCGGCAGCTACCAGCTCGTCGTCGAGACCTACGGCGAACTGAATGCCGCGCGCTCGAACGCGGTGCTCGTCTGTCATGCCCTGAACGCCTCCCACCACGTGGCAGGCATCTACGCGGACGATCCGCGCAGCACCGGCTGGTGGGACAACATGGTCGGGCCGGGCAAGCCGCTCGACACCAACCGCTTCTTCGTGATCGGCGTGAACAACCTCGGCTCGTGCTTCGGCTCGACCGGCCCGATGAGCCTCGACCCCGCCACCGGCACGCCCTACGGCGCGCGCTTCCCGGTGGTCACGGTGGAGGACTGGGTCAACGCGCAGGCGCGCGTGGCCGATGCGTTCGGCATCGCGCGCTTCGCCGCGGTGATGGGCGGCAGCCTCGGCGGCATGCAGGCACTGGCCTGGAGCCTGATGTATCCGGAGCGCGTCGCCCACTGCCTGGTGATCGCATCCACGCCGAAGCT
Organism: Burkholderia glumae LMG 2196 = ATCC 33617; assembly: GCF_000960995.1. Lineage (NCBI taxonomy): Bacteria > Pseudomonadati > Pseudomonadota > Betaproteobacteria > Burkholderiales > Burkholderiaceae > Burkholderia > Burkholderia glumae. Next base: position 931,648 of record NZ_CP009435.1, read on the forward strand.
CTCGGCGCAGAACATCGCGTTCAACGAGGTGGCGCGCTCGGCGATCCTGTCGGACCCCGACTTCCACGGCGGCAACTACTACGCGCACCAGGTGATCCCGCGCCGCGGCCTGCGCGTGGCGCGCATGATCGGCCACATCACCTACCTGTCGGACGACGACATGGCCGAGAAATTCGGCCGCGCGCTGCGCCGCGCCGACGGCGCGCTCGATGCCTACAACTTCAACTTCGACGTCGAGTTCGAGGTCGAATCGTACCTGCGCTACCAGGGCGACAAGTTCGCCGACTACTTCGACGCGAACACCTACCTGCTGATCACGCGCGCGCTCGACTACTTCGATCCGGCCAAGGCGTTCGGCGGCGACCTGAGCGCCGCGCTCGAGCGCAGCCAGGCGAAATACCTGGTGGCCAGCTTCACGACCGACTGGCGCTTCGCGCCGGCGCGCTCGCGCGAGCTCGTGAAGGCGCTGCTCGACATCCGCCGGCAGGTCAGCTATGCGGAGATCGACGCGCCGCACGGCCACGACGCGTTCCTGCTCGACGACGCGCGCTATCACAACGTGGTGCGCGCCTATTACGAACGAATCGCCGCGGAGGTGGGAGCATGAACCAGCAGGCCTTGACGATGCTCTCGGCGCGGCCGGACTTTCGCGCCATCGCGCGCTGGGTCGAACCGCGCGCGACGGTGCTCGACCTCGGCTGCGCCGACGGCTCGCTGCTCGCGCTGCTGGCCGAGGAGCTGGAGGTGTCGGGCTACGGCATCGAGATCAACGACGCGGGCGTTCACGGCTGCGTGAAGAACGGCGTCAACGTGATCCAGCAGAATCTCGAGGACGGGCTGCGCCTGTTCGAGGACCAGAGCTTCGATTTCGCGATCCTCTCGCAGACGCTGCAGACCATCCATCAGACCGCCGCGATCCTGCGCGAGACGGTGCGCGTGGGCCGCGAGTGCATCGTCTCGTTCCCGAACTTCGGCTACTGGGCGCACCGGCTGTCGGTGCTGAAGGGGCGCATGCCGGTGTCGAAGTCGCTGCCGTACCAGTGGCACAACACGCCGAACGTGCGGGTGCTGACGATCCGCGATTTCGAGGCGCTGGCGCCCGAAGTCGGCATCGAGATCCTCGACCGGATCGTGCTGCACGGCGGCCAGCCGGTCCGTTGGGGCGCGAACTGGCGTGGTAGTCTTGCGGTCTATCGCGTGAAGCGCAGCCATCCCTGACGAGCCATGACCCGACCCGAGCCGCACGACGCGCCCGCGCTCGCCGCCCACGAAGACCATCCCGGCTGGCGGGCCTTCCTCAACACGCGAATGCTGATCTGCGTGTTCCTGGGCTTCACCTCGGGGCTGCCGTTGTTTACGCTGGTCTATCTGGTGCAGGCCTGGCTGCGCTCGGAAGGCGTGAACCTGAAGGAGATCGGCCTGTTCGCGCTGATCCAGTTTCCCTACACCTGGAAGTTCCTCTGGGCGCCGCTGATGGACCGCTTCGTGCCGCGCCTGCCGGGCTGGCGCCCGGGGCGCCGGCGCGGCTGGATGTTCGCCACCCAGCTGCTGGTGGCCCTGGCGATCGGCGCGCTCGGCTTCGTCTCGCCGAGGGACTCGATCTGGACCGTCGCGGCGCTGACCACGCTGGTCGCGTTCTTCGGGGCGAGCTCCGACATCGTGATCGACGCCTACCGGCGCGAACTGCTGCACGACACCGAGCAGGGCCTCGGCAACGCGGTCCACGTGAACGCCTACAAGATCGCCGCGCTGGTGCCCGGCTCGCTGGCGCTGATCCTGTCCGACCACCTGCCGTGGAGCCTCGTGTTCATCGTCACCGGCGCGTTCATGCTGCCCGGCATCGTGATGACGCTGATGGTGCGCGAGCCCGAGGTGCATGGCCTGCCGCCGAAGAACCTGCGCGACGCGGTGATCCTGCCGTTCCGCGAATTCCTGGCGCGCGGCGGCTGGCGCAATGCGCTGCTGGTGCTCGGCTTCATCTTCCTCTACAAGCTCGGCGACGTGATGGCCACCACGCTGTCCACCTCGTTCTTCCTCGACATCGGCTTCAACAAGACGCAGATCGGCGTGATCGCGAAGACCACCGCGTTCTGGGCCAGCCTTGCCGGCGGCATCATCGGCGGCGTCTGGCTGGTGAAGATCGGCATCGCGCGCGGCCTGTGGATTTTCGGCGTGGTGCAGATCGCCTCGACGCTCGGCTTCGCCTGGCTGGCCCGCGCCGGCGCCGATCCGGTGCTGATGGCGGGCGTCTACGGCTTCGAGACGTTCGCCACCGGCCTCACGCTCGCCGCGTTCACCGCCTATATCGCGAGCACCACCGATCCGCGCTACACGGCCACCCAGTTCGCGCTGTTCACGAGCCTCGCCTCGGTGCCGCGCACGCTGGCGTCGGCATCGAGCGGCTTCATCGTCGCGCGGATCGGCTGGTTCGACTATTTCCTGGTCTGCGCCATGCTCGGCATCCCGGGCCTGCTGCTGCTGTTCAAGGTCGCACCGTGGCGCAGCGGCGCACCCGACGAGGCCCCCCGTGCCGGCTGAGCGCGCGCGCAGCGCGCTGCTGGCGGGCGTGGCCGGGCTCGCGTGCGCGGCCGCGATGGCCGCCTCGCCCGCGCCGGCCGACTCCGCCGCGCCGCAGCCCGAGCATGAGGCCGCCTACGGGCAGCCGGCCGCCGGCATGCGCTACGGCAACGCGTTCGCGTTCCGCAACCTGATCCCGTCGCCGGTGCTCGAGCAGATCACCGGCGCGCAGTACCAGCGGATGGTGCAGGCGGCCGCGCAGGCCGGCACGCTGATGGCGGCCGACGATGCACGCGTCAGGCGGCTGCGCACGCTGGTCGCGCGACTGGCGCCGTATGCGGTCAAGTGGAACGATCGCGTGAAGGACTGGCACTGGGACGTGAGCCTGGTGCGCAGCCGCGAGATCCGCGTGCTCGGCCTGCCGGGCGGCAAGCTGCTCGTCGACGGCGGCCTGCTCGCACGGCTGCGCCTGAACGACGACGAACTGGGCGTGCTGCTCGCGCACGAGATGGCGCACGCGCTGCGCGAGCACGCGCGCGCCTGCCTCGGCGACATGCCGCCCGCGGCGGCGCCCGGCGCGAACCCGATTTCCTCGCTGTACGGGCTGGCCGAGCCGCTGCCCGCGCCGCCCGCGATCGCCGAGCGGCTCGCCACGCTGCGCTACGGCGCCACCGACGAGACCGAGGCCGATGTGATCGGCGGCGACATCGCGGCCCGCGCCGGCATCGACCCGCGCGCCGCGATCACGCTCTGGGGCAAGCTCTCGGCCGCCACCCGCGGCGACCGCCGGCGCGGCTTCATCTACTCGCATCCCTATGACGCGCGCCGCCGCCAGGACCTGATGAAGCGGCTCGCCGACCTGATGCCGGTCTACGCGAAGGCGATCGGCAAGCGCGTCGAGGCCCTGCCGCCCTATGCCGGCATCGGCGCGGTGCGCCGCCGCCCCGCCTCGCCCGTCAGTTGATCTCGGCCGGCTCGCCGTTCACGACGAGGCCGTTGGCCTGCACCCAGCGGACCTCGTCGCCGGGGCTGCGGCCGAACATGCGCTTGAACTCGCGGCTGAACTGCGAGGCGCTCGCATAGCCGACGCGCGCGGCGGCCGCGGCGGCGCTGACGCCTTCCTGCACCATCATCAGCCGCGCGTTGTGCAGCCGAGTGGCCTTCACGTACTGCATCGGCGAGGTGCCCGTCACGCTGCGGAAATGCGTGTGGAACACCGCGGCACTCATGCCCGCCTCGGCCGCGAGCGCGTCGATCGAATGCTCGCCGCCGAGATCGAGGTGGATGCGCCGCAGCGCCTTGGCGATGCGCCCGAAGTGATGTCGCTGGCCGAGCGCCGCGCGGATCGCGTCGCCGCGCTCGCCCGTCAGCACGCGGTAGCCGATCTCGCGCATGATCGAGGGGCCGAGCACGCGCGTGTCGTGCGGCGACTGCAGCGCTTCGAGCAGGCGCAGCACCGCGTCGGCGAGCGGCGCGCCAAGCGGCGTCGAGCAGATGCTGTCCGGCTCGCTCGCGGACGCGCCGTGGGTTTCCTCCAGCAGCATCGCGAGCTCGGCGATCACGCCGAGGTCGATGCGCACCGAGATCGCCAGGAACGGGCCGTGCGGCGCCGTGTAGGTTTCGCATTCGAACGGCAGCGGCACCGACAGCACCAGATACTGGCGTTCGTCGTAGACGAACGTGCGCTCGCCGACGTAGCCGACCTTGCGGCCCTGGCAGACGATCACGATGCTCGGCTCGTAGAGCACCGGGCAGCGCGGCACGCGGGCGCCCACGCGCAGGAAGCGCACGCCTTCGAGCGCCGCGTCGGTCGAGCCGTTGTTCGGCGCGAGCCGGTCGATCAGCTCGATCATGCGCCGCTGCACGCGCAGGTCGCCGTCCGGTATGAGGGGTTCGAAGCTCATTGCGCGTTCGTTGCCGGTAATAGGATCAGGCTTGCAATCTAGCACCGCGCCCGGCCGGTGCGTGGCGCATTTTCGCAAATCGAGAGGAATAGGCAAAGCTTCAAGACCTTCAGGTATATCGAGGCCACGCCCCCGTGCTTAGTATGGAAGCCCGTTTCGCGCCGCCGGCCGCTGCGGCGGGCGCGCGCGGATGTTTCGAATCCCACGGTAAGGAGCCTCCCCATGAGCACGACTTACGCCTACGCGGCGCAGAGCGCAACCAGCCCGCTCGCGCCCATGCAGATCGAGCGCCGCGCGCTGCGCGAGCTCGACGTCCAGATCGAAATCCTCTACTGCGGCGTCTGCCATTCCGACCTGCACCAGGCCCGCAACGAATGGCGCAATTCGATCTACCCGGTGGTGCCGGGCCACGAGATCGTCGGCCGCGTCACGGCCGTCGGCCCCGAGGTCAGCCGCTTCAAGGCGGGCGACCTGGTCGGCGTCGGCTGCCTGGTCGATTCGTGCCGCACCTGCGCGAGCTGCTCGGAAGGCCTCGAGCAATACTGTGAAAACGGCTTCGTCGGCACCTACAACGGCCAGGACCGCGTGACGGGCGACATCACCTTCGGCGGCTACTCGTCGCAGGTCGTCGTCGACGAGGCGTTCGTGCTGCGCGTGCCCGAGACGCTCGACCTCGCCGCCGCCGCGCCGCTGCTCTGCGCCGGCATCACCACCTACTCGCCGCTGCGCCAGTGGGGCGCCGGCCCGGGCAAGAAGGTCGGCATCGTCGGCCTGGGCGGCCTCGGCCACATGGGCGTGAAGCTCGCGCGCGCGATGGGCGCGCAGGTGGTGCTGTTCACCACCTCGCCGTCGAAGATCGAGGACGGCAAGCGGCTCGGCGCGCACGAAGTGGTGATCTCGAAGGACGAGGCGCAGATGAACGCGCACGCCAACAGCTTCGATCTGATCGTCAACACGGTGGCCGCGCAGCACGACCTGAACCCGTTCCTGAACCTGCTCAAGCGCGACGGCACGATGACGCTGGTGGGCGCGCCCGAGCACGACCACCCGTCGCCGAACGTGTTCAACCTGATCTTCAAGCGCCGCCGCCTGGCCGGCTCGCTGATCGGCGGCATCGCCGAGACGCAGGAGATGCTCGATTTCTGCGCCGAGCACGGCATCGTGTCGGACATCGAGCTGATCAGGATCCAGGACATCAACCACGCGTATGAACGGATGCTCAAGAGCGACGTGAAGTACCGCTTCGTGATCGACATCGCTTCGCTGAAGGACGCGGCGTAAGCGCGCCGCCCCGGCCGATGGCCGGGGCATCGGCAGGAAAAAAAACGCCGCCGGGAGTCATGCCGGCGGCGTTTTTTTGCGACCTGGCGGGCGGCCGCTGCTTACTGATAGTCGTAATCCACCGTCAACGGTGCGTGGTCGCTGAACTTGATGTCGCGGAAGATCGAGGTCTGCTTCGCGGTGCCCGCCACGCCCGGCGTGGCGATCTGGTAGTCGATCCGCCACCCCACGTTCTTCGCGTAGGCCTGGCCGCGGTTGCTCCACCAGGTGTACTGGTCGGGGCGCGGGTCGAGCGTGCGGAACACGTCCACGTAGCCGACCTCGTCGAACAGCTTGGTCAGCCACGCGCGCTCCTCGGGCAGGCAGCCGGAATTCTTCTGGTTGCTCTTCCAGTTGCGGATGTCGATTTCCTTGTGGACGATGTTCACGTCGCCGCAGACGATCACCTCGCGCGTCGCCTTCAGTTCCGCCAGATGCGGCATGAACTCGTTCATGAAGCGGTACTTGGCCTGCTGGCGCTCGTCGCCGCTCGAACCCGACGGCACGTACACCGACACCACCGACAGCTTGCCGAAGCGCGCCTCGACGTAGCGCCCCTCGGCGTCGAACTCGCTGCTGCCGTAGCCGATGATCACGTCGTCGGGTTCGCGGCGCGTGTAGAGCCCCGCGCCGCTGTAGCCCTTCTTCTGGGCATGGTGGAAATAGCCGGTGAAGCCGTGCGGCGCCGCGAATTCGGCGGGCAGGTCGTCGGCCGACACCTTGATTTCCTGCACGCAGACGCAGTCGGCCTGCTGGTCGCCCAGCCAGTCGAAGAAGCCCTTCTTCGCGGCGGAGCGGATGCCGTTCAGGTTCGCCGTAATGACACGCAGCATGATGTGTTTCCGTTCAGTGTTCCGGGTTCGATGGATGGCGCCCCACGCGGCGCCGTCACGCGATCTTCACGCCCGCCAGCTCGGGCTTGGCGGGCGGATAGGCGAGCTTCATCGCCGTCATCTCGCGCAGCAGCAGCTCGGCGATCATCACGTTGCGATGCGTCTTCGAGTCGGCCGGGATCATGTACCACGGCGCGTGCGGGGCGGAGGTGGCGGCCAGCGCGTCTCGATAGGCGAGCTGATAGGCGTCCCAGTCCTTGCGCGCCTCGATGTCGGACAGGTCGAACTTCCAGTGCTTGGCCGGATCGTCCACGCGCGCCTGCAGCCGCGCGCGCTGCTCGTCCTTCGAGATGTGCAGGAAGCATTTGACGATCGTCGTGCCCGACTCGGCCAGCATCGCCTCGAACTCGCGGATCTGCCGGTGGCGGCGCTTGCATTCGGCCTCGTCGATGCCGCCGAGCACGCGCGGCACCAGCACGTCCTCGTAATGGCTGCGGTTGAAGATCGTCAGCTCGCCGGCGGCCGGCACCTGCGCGTGGACGCGCCAGAGAAAGTCGTGCGCGAGCTCGACCGCGGTGGGCGCCTTGAACGGCACCACGCGCAGGCCGAGCGGATCGACCTCGTGGAACACGGCGCGCACGGTGCCGTCCTTGCCGCTCGTGTCCATGCCCTGCAGCACCAGCAGCAGGCGCTTGCGCGGCTGGGTGTGCAGCATGTCCTGCAGCGCGTCGATCTTCATCGACAGCTCGGACAGACGCGCGCGATCGGCCTCCTTCGAGCCGCTCGAGAACGGCTTCGCGCCGGGCTCGAACGCCTCGAGCCGGAACGCCGCGGCGGCCTTCTCGTCGGTGTGGTACGGCACACGGAAATCGTCGAGCGACGCTGGCTTCGCCATCAATGCCTCCTTAACGGGATTTGGAAGTCGCCGCTGCGGCGCCAAGCCGTCGAGCATAACGCAAGCGGCCGGCCGGCGGCTGCGACCCACGCGAGCGGCCGCCGCTCGGCGCCGCTCGGGCCCGCCGTCAGCCGAGCTTCTTCTTCAGCAGTTCGTTGACCTGGGCCGGGTTCGCCTTGCCCTTGGTCGCCTTCATCGCCTGGCCGACCAGCGCGTTGAACGCCTTCTCCTTGCCGGCGCGGAACTCCTCGACCGACTTCGCGTTGGCGGCCAGCACCGCGTCGATGATCGCCTCCAGCTCGCCGGTGTCGGAGATCTGCTTGAGGCCCTTCGCCTCGATGATGCGGTCGGCTGCGGCCTCGTCGGTGGCTTGCTCGTCCCAGATCGCCTGGAAGATTTCCTTGGCGATCTTGTTCGAGATGGTGCCGTCGGCGATGCGCTGCAGCACCAGCGCGAGCTGGGCGGCCGATACCGGACACGCGTCGATCTCGATGCCTTCACGGTTCAACAGGGACGATACGTCGCCCATCAGCCAGTTGGCGGCGGCCTTCGCGTTCGCCGCGCCGGCCTTGGCGACCACCGCCTCGAAATAGGCGGCCATCGCCTTGCTCGAGGTCAGCACCACCGCGTCATAGGGCGTCACGCCGTACTGGTCGGCGAAGCGCTGCTGCATCGCGGCCGGCAGTTCGGGCATCTCGCCGCGCACGCGCTCGACCCATTCCGGATCGATCACCACCGGCATCAGGTCGGGATCGGGGAAATAGCGGTAGTCCTGCGCGTCTTCCTTGCTGCGCATCGAGCGCGTCTCGCGCTTGTCGGGATCGTACAGGCGCGTTTCCTGCACCACCTGGCCGCCGTCCTTGATCAGCTCGATCTGGCGCCGCACCTCGTAGTTGATCGCGTCCTCGAGGAAGCGGAACGAGTTCAGGTTCTTGATCTCGGCGCGCGTGCCGAACGTCTCCTGGCCGAGCGGCCGCACCGAGACGTTCGCGTCGCAGCGGAACGAGCCTTCCTGCATGTTGCCGTCGCAGATGCCGAGCCAGACCACCAGCGCATGCAGCGCCTTCGCGTAGGCCACGGCCTCGGCCGCGCTGCGCATCTCGGGCTCGGTGACGATCTCGAGCAGCGGCGTGCCGGCGCGGTTCAGGTCGATGCCGGTCATGCCGGCGAAATCCTCGTGCAGCGACTTGCCGGCGTCTTCCTCGAGGTGCGCGCGCGTGAGATGGATGGTCTTCGCGTAGGCCGCCTTGCCGGCCTTCTCGTTGGCCGGCACCTGGATCGTGATGCGGCCGCCCTGCACGACCGGAATCTCGTACTGGCTGATCTGATAGCCCTTGGGCAGATCCGGATAGAAGTAGTTCTTGCGCGCGAAGATGCTGCGCGGCGCCACCGTCGCGTCGACCGCGAGGCCCAGCCGGATCGCGCGCTCCACCGCGCCGCGGTTCAAGACCGGCAGCACGCCGGGCAGCGCGAGATCGACCGCGCAGGCCTGGGTGTTGGGCTCGGCGCCGAACTGCGTCGAGGCGCCCGAGAAGATCTTCGAGGCGGTCGACAGCTGCGCGTGCGTCTCGAGACCGATAACGACTTCCCATTGCGTCATTGCTTATACCCCCGCCGGAACTTGCTTGTGCCAGTCGGTCGCGCGCTGGAACGCGTCGGCGACCTGCAGCATCCGGGCTTCGTTGAAATAGTTGCCGATGATCTGCAGGCCGACCGGGCGCCGCGCGTTCGCGCCGGCGCCGAAGCCGCACGGCACGCTCATGCCGGGCAGGCCCGCCAGGCTGACCGACAGCGTGTAGATGTCGGCCAGGTACATCTGCAGCGGGTCGTCGCCCTTGGCACCGAGATCCCAGGCCACGGTGGGCGAGGCCGGCCCCATGATCACGTCGCACTGCTCGAACGCGTTCTGGAAATCCTGCGCGATGATGCGGCGGATCTTCTGCGCCTGCAGGTAGTACGCGTCGTAGTAGCCATGCGAGAGCACGTAGGTGCCCACCAGGATGCGGCGCTTCACTTCCGGGCCGAAGCCCTCGGCGCGCGACTTCTTGTACATGTCGAGCAGGTCGCGGTACTCGGCCGCGCGATGGCCGTAGCGCACGCCGTCGAAGCGCGACAGGTTCGACGAGGCCTCGGCCGGCGCGATCACGTAGTAGACCGGGATCGACAGCTCCGTCTTCGGCAGCGACACCGGCACCAGCGTGGCGCCGAGCGCCTCGTACTGCTTGAGCGCCGCGTCGATCGCCGCGCGCACGTCGTCGGCCAGCCCGGCACCGAAATACTCGTCCGGCAGGCCGATGCGCAGGCCCGCCAGCGGCTTGCCGGCCGGCGCGTCGGGCGTCCACGGCGCGCCCAGGTGGCGGCCGAACGCCTCGCCCTCGCGCTCCAGGCTGGTGGAGTCGCGCGTGTCGAAGCCGGCCATCGCGTCGAGCAGCAGCGCGCAGTCGGCCGCGCTCTGCGCCATCGGGCCGCCCTGGTCGAGCGAGGAAGCGAACGCGATCATGCCGTAGCGCGACACCCGGCCGTAGGTCGGCTTGATGCCGGTCACGCCGGCGAACGAGGCCGGCTGGCGGATCGAGCCGCCGGTGTCGGTGCCGGTGGCGGCGGGCGCGAGGCGCGCGGCCACCGCCGCCGCGCTGCCGCCCGAGCTGCCGCCCGGCACGGCCCGGGGGTCCCACGGGTTCTTCACGGCGCCGAACGCCGAGTTCTCGTTGGACGAGCCCATCGCGAACTCGTCCATGTTGGTCTTGCCGAGCGTGACCATGCCGGCCGCGGCGAGCCGCTCGACCACCGTCGCGTCGAACGGGCTGGTGTAGTTCGCGAGCATCTTCGAGCCGGCGGTGGAGCGCCAGCCGCGCGTGACGAACACGTCCTTGTGCGCGACCGGCAGGCCGGCGAGCGGGCCGGCACGGCCGGCCGCGCGCGCGGCGTCGGCCTCGCGCGCCTGGGCGAGCGTGAGCTCGGCGTCGACATGGACGAACGCATTGAGCTCGCGCGCCGCGTCGATGCGTTGCAGGTAGAGCTGCGCGAGCTCGACGGCCGAGGTTTGGCCGGCGTCGAGCGCGGCGCGCAGTTCGGTCAGGCTGTTTGCATGCATTGCTGGAGGATTCCTGGATTCTTGTGGATGCGCGGCACGGCCGCGCGCCCGGGCAGACGACGGCGGGCCGGCCATGCGGCTCCGAAGCGCGCTTACTCGATCACCTTCGGCACGAGGAACAGGCCGTCCTGGACGGCCGGCGCCGGGCGTTGATTCTCGTCGCGATCGACCGCCTCGGTGACGACGTCGTCGCGCAGACGCTGCGCGACCTCCTGGATCTGCTCGATCGGGTGCGCGAGCGGGGCGATACCGTTCGTATCGACGGCCTGCATCTTCTCGACGAGGCCGAAGAAATCGTTGAGCCGGCCGAGCGTGTGCTCGGCCTCGGCATCGTTCATCTCGAGCCGCGCGAGGTGCGCGATGCGTTTCACATCGTTCAGGGTCAAAGCCATGCGGTCACCGGAGAAACTGGGCTTGCGCGACGCCTCGAAAGCCACGTCGCGACAGGGGGTTGGCGGACTCGTTCGAACCCTCAAAATTCGGGCGCGAAGCGGTGGATTGACGGTCCGTTTGGGTTCGAATACGCCGAAATTATAAGGTATCATTACGCGTTCGACCCAGCGCCGGACCGACCCTCCCGCAAGGCTCACCGTTAGCTGCAAGCCGGCTGCAAGTCAGCCGCCTGCCAGGCGCGATGCCAGCGGGACGCGCGACGGTCCCGGTAGATTTCACTCGCAGCTTCGAGGTCCAGAGGCGGCCGCTCCCGCCCGATCCGAGGCTGTTATTTTTTCCGCCGCCCGCCCAGCGTCCCGTCCGCCGGGCCGGCCCAGAGCGAGACAGGATTCTGAATGTTCGGTTTTTTGCGCAGCTACTTCTCCAACGATCTCGCGATCGATCTCGGCACCGCAAACACCCTCATCTACATGCGCGGCAAGGGCATCGTCCTTGATGAACCGTCCGTGGTGTCGATCCGCCAGGAAGGCGGCCCCAACGGCAAGAAGACGATCCAGGCCGTCGGCAAGGAAGCCAAGCAGATGCTCGGCAAAGTGCCGGGCAACATCGAGGCGATCCGTCCGATGAAAGACGGCGTGATCGCCGATTTCACCGTCACCGAGCAGATGATCAAGCAGTTCATCAAGACGGCGCACGAGTCGCGGATGTTCTCGCCCTCGCCGCGCATCATCATCTGCGTGCCGTGCGGCTCGACCCAGGTGGAGCGCCGCGCGATCAAGGAAGCCGCGCACGGCGCGGGCGCCTCGCAGGTCTACCTGATCGAGGAGCCGATGGCCGCGGCGATCGGCGCCGGCCTGCCGGTGTCCGAGGCGACCGGCTCGATGGTGGTCGACATCGGCGGCGGCACCACCGAAGTGGGCGTGATCTCGCTGGGCGGCATCGTCTACAAGGGCTCGGTGCGCGTGGGCGGCGACAAGTTCGACGAGGCGATCGTCAACTACATCCGCCGCAACTACGGGATGCTGATCGGCGAGCAGACCGCCGAGGCGATCAAGAAGGAAATCGGCTCCGCGTTCCCGGGCTCCGAGGTCAAGGAGATGGAAGTGAAGGGCCGCAACCTGTCGGAAGGCATTCCGCGCAGCTTCACGATCTCCAGCAACGAAATCCTCGAGGCGCTGACCGATCCGCTCAACCAGATCGTCTCGTCGGTGAAGATCGCGCTCGAACAGACGCCGCCGGAACTGGGCGCCGACATCGCCGAGCGCGGCATGATGCTGACGGGCGGCGGCGCGCTGCTGCGCGACCTGGATCGCCTGCTGGCCGAGGAAACCGGGCTGCCGGTGCTGGTTGCCGAGGATCCGCTGACCTGCGTGGTGCGCGGCTCCGGCATGGCGCTCGAGCGCATGGACAAGCTCGGCAGCATCTTCTCCTACGAGTGATGCGCACCGGGCCGCGGCCGGCCCGGCACGCGGGGGCCGGCGGCCGGCCCGCCATCCCGGCATGCAGCAGATACCGATAACGCGCGCGCGAAGCCACGGCTTGTCACGATCAGCCGAACCGCCGCGCGTTTTGCGCGTCTGAGGAACATTTAACCGATCAAGCGCCCGGCGCCGACCATGGAATACAGTCCGCCGCCCCTCTTCAAGCAAGGTCCGTCCGCGCTCGCGCGGCTGATCTTCTTCGTCGCGCTGGCGATCGCGCTCCTCGTTTCGGACGCGCGCTTCAGTACGCTCGAAATCGTCCGGGGCATTCTTGGCACGGCGCTCTACCCGCTGCAGCGGGCCGCGCTGGTGCCGCGCGACCTGTTCATGGGCGCGGCCGATCTGGCCGCGACCAATGCGTCGCTGCGCCACGACAACCAGCAGCTGCACCAGCGCAACCTGGCGCTGTCCCTGCAGGCGAACCAGGCCGCCCAGCTCGCGGCCGACAACGCCCACCTGCGCGCCGTGCTCGGCCTGCGCGCGCGCATCGCCGTGCAGGCCACGCCGGTCGAGCTCCAGTACGACACCAGCGACCCGTTCTCGCAGAAGGTGGTGATCGGCCGCGGCTCGCACGACGACATCCAGAACGGCGCGCCGGTGGTCACCGAGGACGGCGTGATCGGCCAGGTCACGCGCGTGTTCCCGCTGCAGGCCGAAATCACGCTGGTCACCGACCGCGATCTCGCGATCCCCGTGCAGGTGCTGCGCACCGGGCTGCGCAGCGTGATCTACGGCACCCCCAAGGGCGATTCGCTGGACTTGCGCTTCGTGCCGACCAGCGCGGACCTGCTGGTCGGCGACGAACTCGTGACGAGCGGCCTCGACGGCCTCTACCCGCCCGGGCTGCCGGTCGCGAAGGTGGTGCGCATCGACAAGCTCGCCGACACCGCGTTCGCGCATGTCGTCTGCATGCCGATCGCCGCGGTGCGCGGCGCGCGCGAGATGCTGGTGCTGCATTACCAGAACGACCTGCCGCCGCGCCCGGTCGATCCGGACCCGGCCGCCGACAAGAACGCGAAGGGTAAAAAGGGCGCGAAAACCGCCGACAAGGGCAAGGGCGACGAGAACGGCCGGCCGGCGGCCGCGGCCAGCGGCGCCGGATCGGCCGAGAAGCCGGCTGAAAAGCCGACCGACAAGCCGGCTGAAAAGCCGGGCGAGAAGCCGGCCGGGAAGTCGGGCGAGAAGCCGGCCGGAAAATCCGCCGCGCCGGCCGCCGCCAGACCGGCAGCGCGCCCCGCGGCCCCGGCCGCCGCCCCGTCCCGCGGAGCGCAGCCATGAGCCGTCCGCAATACATCCTGCAGCCGGTCAATCCCTATTTCATCGCCTTCAGCCTCTCGGCCGCGTTCCTGCTGAACCTGATGCCGTGGGGGCGCCTGCCCGGCGTGCCCGACTTCGTCGCCGTGGTGCTGCTGTTCTGGAACATTCACCAGCCGCGCAAGGTCGGCATGGGCGTGGCGTTCCTGCTCGGCATCCTGATGGACGTCCACGACGCGGGGCTGCTCGGCGAGCACGCGCTCGCCTACACGCTGCTGTCGTATGGCGCGATCACGATCCACCGCCGCGTGCTGTGGCTTTCGCTCGGCGCGCAGGTGTTCTACGTGGCGCCGCTGCTGGTGGTGGCCCAGCTCGTGCCGTTCATGATCCGCCTCGTGATGGGCGCCGCGTTCCCGGGCTGGAGCTATCTCGTCGACGGGTTCGTCGAGGCCGGGCTCTGGCCGCTCGCGAGCCTCCTGCTGTTGATGCCGCAACGCCGCCCGGTCGACCCGGACGACACGCGGCCGATCTGACCCGCACGGCCGCCGCATGCCGAGCGCCCCGCCACCGGCCATCGCCGCGAGCCCCGACACCCGTGCGCAGCCGGCACGACCGCTTTTCTCCAGACTCGCATGACCGAATTCAAGGACACCCAACAGCAGCTCTCGAAGTTCCGCCTGCGCGTCGCGGCGGCGGGGCTGTTCGTGTTCGTCTGCTTCGGGCTGCTCGCGGTCCGCTTCTTCTACCTGCAGGTCTGGCAGCACGACAAGTACGCGCTGCAGGCCGACGAGAACCGCATCTCGGTCGCGCCGATCGTGCCGAATCGCGGCATCATCACCGACCGCAACGGCGTGGTGCTGGCGCGCAATTATTCGGCGTACACGCTCGAGATCACGCCGTCGAAGCTGACCGACACGCTCGACAACACCATCAACGCGCTCTCGGAGGTGATCCCGATCGACGCGCGTGATCGCCGCCGTTTCAAGAAGCTGCAGGAGGATTCGAAGAATTTCGAAAGCCTGCCGATTCGCACCCGCTTGAGCGACGAGGAAGTGGCGCGCTTCACGGCGCAGCGCTGGCGCTTTCCCGGCGTCGAGGTGCGCGCGCGGCTGTTCCGGCAGTACCCGCTCGGCCCGACGGCCGCGCACGTGATCGGCTACATCGGCCGGATCTCGAAGCGCGATCAGGATCACATCGAGGCGATGAGCGAGGCGAACGACAGCGATCCCGAGCACTACGACCCGCGCCGTGACGCCAACAACTACAAGGGCACCGATTACATCGGCAAGATCGGCGTCGAGCAGAGCTACGAGACCGAGCTGCACGGCGTGACGGGCTTCGAGGAAGTCGAGGTGACGGCGGGCGGCCGGCCGGTGCGCACCCTGTCGCGCACCCAGGCCACGCCGGGCGACAATCTCGTGCTGTCGATCGACATCGGGCTGCAGCAGGTGGCCGAGCAGGCGTTCGCCGGCAAGCGCGGCGCGCTGGTGGCGATCGAGCCGAGCACGGGCGACGTGCTCGCATTCGTGTCGTCGCCGAGCTTCGACCCGAACTCGTTCGTGGACGGCATCGACCAGCAGACCTGGGACGAGCTCAACAACTCGCCCGACAAGCCGCTGCTGAACCGCCCGCTGCGCGGCACCTACCCGCCCGGCTCGACCTACAAGCCGTTCATGGCGCTGGCCGGGCTCGAGCTGGGCAAGCGCACACCCAGCTGGGGCTTCCAGGATCCCGGCTACTTCACGTTCGGCGGCCACACGTTCCGCAACGACGTGCGCTCGGGCCAGGGCTGGGTGGACATGAACCGCGCGATCATGGTGTCGAACGACACCTATTTCTACATGCTCGCGCGCGACCTGGGCGTGACCAACATCGCGAACTTCATGAAGCCGTTCGGCTTCGGCCAGATCACCGGCATCGACGTGCAGGGCGAGGCGCGCGGCGTGCTGCCGTCGCCCGAATGGAAGCGCAAGACGTTCCGCAAGCCCGCGCTGCAGAAGTGGTACGACGGCGAGACCATCAGCCTCGGGATCGGCCAGGGCTACAACTCGTTCACGATCCTGCAGCTCGCGCACGCGGTGGCCACGCTGGCCGACAACGGCGTCGTGATGAAGCCCCATCTGGTCAAGGAGATCGAGGACCCGATCACGCGCGTGCGGCACCTGACGGTGCCGAAGCAAAGCGCGGTGATCCCGCTCAAGCAGGCCAACATCGACGTGGTCAAGCGCGGCATGGAAAACGTCATCGAGAACCCGGCCGGCACGGCCTACAAGATCTTCCGCGGCGCCCCCTACACGGCGGCCGGCAAGACCGGCACGGCGCAGGTGTTCTCGCTGCAGGGCTCGAACTACCACGGCCACCTGCTCGCCGAGCGGCTGCGCGATCACGCGCTGTTCACCGCCTACGCGCCGGCCGACCATCCGCGCATCGCGCTCGCGCTGATCGTCGAGAACGGCGGCTGGGGCGCCCAGTCGGCCGGCCCGATCGCGCGCAAGGTGCTCGACTTCTATCTGGTCGACCGCCAGAAGCCGGGCAGCGAGGCGGCCGCCGTGGCCGCCGCCGCCTCGGCCACCGAGCCCGTCAGCGCGCCCGTGGTCGGCGATACGACGAAGCCGGTGGGCATCGCGGCCGGCTTCACGGCGCTGCCGCAGCCGGTGCCGCCCGCCGCCGCGAGCGCGGCCGACGCGGCCTCGGGCGGCCTGCCGGACGGCGCGGCCACGGGCGCATCCGGCCCGGCCGACTCCGCCGGCGCGGCCGCGCCCGCCGCGGCCAGCCTGCCGCCCGCGCGACGGCTGCCGCGCAAGCCGCACCGCGCGCCCGCGAGCGCGGCGAGCGCCCCCGCCGCGACGCGCGACGAGCGCGTCCCCGCCCGGCCCGCCGCCGGCACCGACGAATAACGGAGAAAGGCATGCAATTCGACAAGCGCGCCTGGCTCGACAAGGCAAAGCAGATGTTCGCGGGCTTCGACCGCCCGCTCGCGCTGATCGTGTTCCTGCTGCTCTGCGTGGGCATCGTCACGCTCTACAGCGCGAGCATCGACGTGCCCGGCCGCGTCGAGGACCAGCTTCGCAACATCATGCTGACGTTCGTGCTGATGTGGATCATCGCGAATATCCCGCCGCAGACGCTGATGCGCTTCGCGGTGCCGCTCTACTCGTTCGGCATCGCGCTGCTGGTGGCCGTCGCGCTGTTCGGGATGACCAAGAAGGGCGCGAAACGCTGGCTCAACATCGGCGTCGTGATCCAGCCGTCGGAAATCCTCAAGATCGCCACGCCGCTGATGCTCGCCTGGTACTACCAGCGCCGCGAGGGCGGGATTCGCTGGTACGACTATCTGGTGGCGTTCGGCATCCTGCTGCTGCCGGTCGGGCTGATCGCCAAGCAGCCCGACCTCGGCACCGCCGTGCTGGTGCTGGCAGCCGGCCTGTTCGTGATCTATCTGGCCGGGCTCTCGTTCAAGCTGATCGTGCCGGTGCTCGTCGCCGGGGTGATCGCCGTGGTCGCGATCGCCACCTTCGAGGGCAAGATCTGCCAGCCCCAGGTGGTCTGGCCGCTGATGCACGACTACCAGAAGCACCGCGTCTGCACCCTGCTCGATCCCACCACCGACCCGCTCGGCAAGGGCTTCCACACGATCCAGGCGGTGATCGCGATCGGCTCGGGCGGCCCGTTCGGCAAGGGTTATCTGAAGGGCACGCAGGCCCACCTCGAGTTCATCCCCGAGAAGCACACCGACTTCATCTTCGCGGTCTATTCCGAGGAATTCGGGCTCGTGGGCGGCCTGGTGCTGCTCACGCTCTACATGGCGCTGATCACGCGCGGGCTGATCATCGCCGCGCAGGGCTCGACGCTGTTCGGACGATTGCTGGCCGGCTCGCTCTCGCTCGGCTTCTTCACCTATGCGTTCGTCAACGTCGGGATGGTCAGCGGCGTGCTGCCGGTGGTGGGCGTGCCGCTACCGTTCATGAGCTACGGCGGCACCGCGCTGATCACGCTCGGCGTGGCGACCGGCCTGATCATGAGCGTCGCGCGGCAGAAGCGGCTGATGAAGTCGTAGCGGTCCAGCCCCGCCCGGGTGGTCGGGCAGGATGCCCGCGTGAGCCGGCCTGTTTCATTGGCGAGGGCGGCGCGCGCTCACTGCGCGGCCGGCTGCGCGCCCGATGCCTGCGAGGCCGCCGCCTGCGCGCGCAACAAGCCGCTGAGCTCCTGATACTTCAGCGCGGCCACCTCGTCGCCCTGCGCCGCGGCGGCCGCGTAGTAGGCGCGCGCGATGTTCAGGTTCACCGCCACGCCGTCGCCGCCGCGCTCGTAGAACGAGGCGGTCACGTATTGCGCGACCGGCTCGCCAGCGTCGGCCGCCCGCTGATACCAGATGAACGCCTCGTGGTTGTCGCGCGGCGTGCCGCGGCCGTCGAGGAACTGGTTGGCGAGCGCGAGTTCGGCCTGCACATTGCCCTGCCGCGCCGCCTTCAGATACCAGCCGTGGGCCGCCGCCGCATCGCGCGCGACGAACTGGCCGTCGTCGTACATCGTCGCCAGCACGTACTGCGCTTGCGTCATGCCGGCCCGGGCCGCCTCGGTCAGCCAGCGCACGCCGTCCGGCAGGTTCGCGGCCGTGCCCTCGCCCTTGAGCAGCATCATCGCGTAATCGAACTGAGCGAGCCGGTCGCCGCGCGCGGCCGCGCGCCGAAAGCCGGCCAGCGCGGCCGGATAGTCGCCCGCGTTGTAGTCCGCGACGGCCGATTCGGTGATCGCGCGCGCGGCATTCGGCTTGCCGTGCCGCGCCGGCTGCGCGGCCGGCCGGCCGGCGGACGCCGATGCCGCGGCCGCGGTATCGGCCGCCTGCGCCGGCCCGTTCGCCGCGCACCACGCCAGCGCCAGGCCGAGCGCGAGCACGCCGCCCATGCGCCGAGGCGCGGGCGTTTCCTGCGCGGCGCGCCGCGCCCGCATCGCAAAGCCGTTCATGTCCCTTCCTCCTGCGTCAGGCGCGGCCCGCGCGCGTGCGACCCGGGTTGCGCCGCTTGGAGCGGCGAAGTCGTTGTTGTGATCGGGCAAGGGCGTGCGCGGCGCGAGGCGGCTGCCGGCTCCCGAGCGGATACAGGCGCGTGGCGGCCGGGTGGATCGGGCCCGCGGCGCCATGCACGACGATCATACAGCGGTCGGAATCGTGCCGCCGGACGCGGCCTGGCAAGCGGCCGGGCGAGGCCGCCGCGACGGCGGGAGGGCAAGCGGGCGACGCGGCCGCGAGCGGCGGCAAGGCGGGACGGCGGGAAAAGCGCGGGGACGAAGGTTCGGGAAAGACCGGCCGGCGCGGCGGCGCGGCCCGGTGGAGCCGCTGCCGGTGCCGGCCGGCGGCTGCCGAGCGGCGTGCGCGAGCGGGGCAAGCGGCGCCTGCGCAACGGGCACGCGCCGGCGCTCAGCGGCCCGGCTCGCGCTCCACCTCGGCCCAGCAGTTCGGCGTCTCGTAGAGCCGCACGCGTTCGAGGCGCAGGTTCACGCCGTAGTGCGCGTCGTAGACGTTCGCGAGAATGTCGAACGCGATCGCCGCGAGATTCTCGACGGTAGGGATGCGGTCGAGCACCACCGTCTTGTGGTCGGCCATCTTTTCGAGGAACGAGCGCACCACGTCGTCGCGCGCGTAGACGAGGAACGCGTGATCCCACTTGCCGACCAGATGCGCCATCGCGAGCGACTTCACGTCGGCGAAGTCCATCACCATGCCGCGGTCCGGCGCGCCCTCGACGTCGACGAGGTCGCCGCGCAGCGTGATTTCGAGCACGTAGCGATGACCATGCAGGTTGCGGCACTGGCTGCGGTGGTCGGGGATGCGGTGCCCCGCGTCGAATTCGAGTTTTCGGGTTATCAGCACGATGAGTGAAGCTCGCGGCTCAGGGAATGTTCAGATATTTGTGGGTCTGCATCGACAGCCGCCATTGCGGATGGCGCTTGCACCAGTCGATCGCGAGCCTGGTGTTGAGCTCGCGCGAGGGGCCGTCCATCGGCTGCACGAGGAAGTGCTCGAAATCGAGCCGCGCGTAGTCGGCCAGGCGCTGATTGTCCTGCGGAATCACCACCTTCAGCTCGTGCCCCCGCGTCACCACGAGCGGCGCGTCGGCCTTCGGGCTCACGCAGATCCAGTCGATCGTGTCGAGCACCGGCAGCGAGCCGTTGGTCTCGATCGCGATCTCGAAGCCGCGCGCATGCAGCGCGTCCACGAGCGGCTGGTCGAGCTGCAGCATCGGTTCGCCGCCCGTGCAGACCACGAAGCGGTGCGCCTCGCCTGCCGGCCACAGCGCCGCGACCTGGTCGGCAAGCAGCTCGGGCGTGCGGAACTTGCCGCCGTTCTCGCCGTCGGTGCCGACGAAGTCGGTGTCGCAGAACCGGCAGACGGCGCTGTCGCGGTCCGCCTCGCGGCCGGTCCACAGATTGCAGCCGGCGAACCGGCAGAACACGGCCGGGCGCCCGGCGTTCGCGCCCTCGCCCTGCAACGTGTAGAAGATTTCCTTGACCGTGTACGTCATCGCTCATGCGGTGGCTCGATGCCACCCGTTCCGTTGATGCGCGGGATGCCCGCGCGACTGACTGATGCCCGGCCCGTCGGGCGCCAGGCCCGGGCGCGCGCGGCGCAAGCTCCACGGGCGGGCAGCCGGGCCGGGGTGGCCTCAGAGCGGCGCCTCGGTCACCTGCCCGCCGTTGCGGTATGCCTCGTAACCGCGGCGGCGCAGCTTGCAGGCCGGACACGCGCCGCAGCCGAAGCCCCAGTCGTGCAGCTCGGCGCGCTCGCCCACGTAGCAGGTGTGCGTCTCGACGCGTACCAGCTCGACCAGCGCGGCGCCGCCCAGCTGCTCGGCGAGCCGCCAGGTGTCGGCCTTGTCGAGCCACATCAGCGGCGTCTCGAGCACCACGCGCGTATCCATGCCGAGATTGAGCGCGACCTGCAGCGCCTTCATGGTGTCGTCGCGGCAGTCGGGATAGCCGGAGAAATCGGTCTCGCACATGCCGCCCACCAGCACCTTGAGCCCGCGCCGGTAGGCCACCGCCGCCGCGATCGTCATGAACAGCAGGTTGCGGCCCGGTACGAACGTGTTGGGCAGCCCGTTGGCGGCCGTCTCGATCTCGATCGAGCGCGTCATCGCGGTATCGCTGATCGCGCCGAGCACCGACAGGTCGATCATGTGATCGTCGCCGAGCCGGCCCGCCCATTGGGGAAACCTCGTGCGCAGCGCTTCGCGGACGCCTTCGCGGCACTCGAGCTCGACGCGATGCCGCTGGCCGTAGTCGAAGCCGAGCGTCTCGACGGTCTGGTAGCGTTCGAGCGCCCAGGCGACGCAGGTCGCCGAATCCTGGCCGCCGGAAAACAGCACGAGCGCGCCGCCCTTAGCGTCTGTCCGAATCACCGTGTACTCCGTGTATCAAGAGGCCCGCGTCGCGCGATGCCGGAGGCGCCGCCGGCATGGCCGACGCCGCGTGAGCGGCGCATGCGGCGGCTCGACACCAAACAAAAAAGGACTTGCGGCGCCGGAAAGCTGCGTCCTCAAGTCCTTCAAGTCTTTGAGTCGGCAGGGATTTTATCATGCGGCCCGCGCCTGCGCCCGGTGCCGCGCGCGTGGCGCGCCACGACTCGCGCAAGCAACCCGCGCGCCCGCTTCCCGTTCCGGAAAAAGGAAAAGGTCCAAAAGCCGTGGAGCCTTTGGACCTTTGAATACTTGGTGGCCTGGGACGGAATCGAACCATCGACACGCGGATTTTCAATCCGCTGCTCTACCAACTGAGCTACCGGGCCAACGAAGAATTGAGATTATAGCGAGCCCTCCCATCGAGGGCAAGCCTTTTCCGCAAAAATTTCAAACGCTGCCTTCGGACGTCTTCTTGCCGAGCTCGACGCCGAGCTGCTTGAGCTTGCGATAGAGGTGCGTGCGCTCGAGCCCGGTCTTTTCCGCCACGCGCGTCATGCTGCCGTTCTCGCGCGCGAGGTGGTACTCGAAATAGGCGCGCTCGAACGCGTCGCGCGCCTCGCGCAGCGGGATGTCGAACGGAATCGCGGCGGCCTGGCCCGCGAGCCCGGCCGCGGCGCCCGCTTCCTCGCCGATCGACGGCAGCGCGGCCGCCGAGGCGACGGGCGCCGGGCCGGCGGCCGGCTTCACGGCCGGGTGCTGCGGCACCGGCGCAGCGCCGCGCGCGAGCCCGTGCTCGACCGATTTCAGGAGCTTTTGCAACGCGATCGGCTTCTCGAGGAAATCGAGCGCGCCGATCTTGGTCGCCTCGACCGCCGTGTCGATCGTCGCGTGGCCCGACATCATGATCACCGGCATCGTCAGTTGTCCGTGGCTCGCCCACTCCTTCAACAACGTGACGCCGTCGGTATCGGGCATCCAGATATCGAGCAGCACGAGATCGGGCGCGTGACGCTGGCGATACTCGCGCGCGGCCTGCGCGTTTTCCGCCACCTCGACGACGTGTCCTTCGTCGGCGAGGATTTCCGAGAGCAATTCCCGGATGCCCATTTCATCATCTACCACCAGGATGGTTGCCATTTACGCTGCCCTTGTCTGCACTGCTGCTTTTGTCTTGGCGGGTGCCGTTGCGCTGTCCGCTCCACCCTCGGAGCCTGTCGTGTCGTCGGCGAGTTGCAGGAACAGGATCGACACCTGCGCCCCCTCGACGACCTCGCCCTGCATCCGGTTGCGCAGATCGATCCGCGCCCCGTGTTCGTCAACGATCTTCTTCACCGTTGCGAGACCGAGCCCGGTGCCCTTCGCCTTGGTCGTCACGTACGGCTCGAACGCGCGCGTGAGGATACGCGCCGGGAAGCCGGGACCATTGTCGGACACCGTCAGCCGCACCGCGATGCGCTTCGTGCCGTTCGCATCGGGATCGCCATATTCTACTGCCCTCGTTTCGAGCAACACACGGGGCTGCGCGACCTCGCCCACCGAATCCTGCGCATTCTGCAGCAGGTTGTGGATCACCTGGCGCAGTTGCGTGGCGTCGCCGCGAATCACCGGCAGCGGCCCCTGCTCGACCACGATCATGTTCTTGCCTTCGCCCACACCGTACAGCGTCAGCACCTCGCTGACGAGATCGTTCAGTTGCAGGTTGCCGAGCACCGCGGGCGGCGTGCGCGCATATTCGCGAAAATCATCGACCATGCGCTTCATCGCCGCCACCTGATTGACGATGGTGGTCGCGCCGCGCTTGAGCACCTCGGCGTCGGGCGCGGCGAGCTTGTCGGCCAGCTTCATCTGCAGCCGCTCGGCCGACAGCTGGATCGGCGTGAGCGGATTCTTGATCTCGTGCGCGAGGCGCCGCGCGACCTCGCCCCAGGCCACCGAGCGCTGCGCCGAGATCACGTCGGAGATGTCGTCGAACACCACGACGTAGCCCGAGGTCTGCGGATCGTGGGCCTCGCCCGCCACCGATGACGCAAGACGCGTGCCCCGTACCAGCAGCGTGAGCGGGTCGGTTTCGTCCGGCACCACCACCGCGAACTGCTGCTGCCAGTGGCCGCGATCCTCGCCGCCGCCCTGGCCCGCCGCCTCGCGATCGGCGAACGCCTTCCTCACCATCGCGCCGAACTCGGCCACCACCACGATGCGGTCGAGCGCGGTGCCGATCTGCGCCTGGAACGGCTGACGGAAGATCCGCTCGGCACCGCGGTTCGCGATGGTCAGCCGGAACTGCCGGTCGAGCACGAACACGCCGGCCGTCAGGTTGGCGAGGATGCTCTCGAGGTAGGCTTTCGAATGTTCGAGCGCGACGCGGTTGCGCTCCACGGCGAGCCGCGCCTCGGAGAGCTGCCGCGTCATCGCGTTGAACGACTGGGTGAGGAAGCCGAGCTCGTCGCGCGTCTTCAGTTCGCGCTTGGGCGTGTAGTCGCCCTCGGCCACCTCCTTGGTGCCCTGCGCGAGCAGGAACAGCGGCCGCGCGAGCTGGTTGCCGAGCGCGAGCGCGATCATCATCGCGATGAAGGTGGCGAGGAACAGCGCGAGCGTCAGCGTGCCGATGTACATCTTGCGCAGCCCGCTGCGGCCGAGCGACTTCTCCTGGTACTCGCGGTAGGCGCGCTGCACCGCATCGGCGTTGCGCGCGAGCGAGGGCGGGACCGGCTGCGTCAGCTGCAGGTAGCGCTCGACCGGCTGCAGCAGCGCCGTCGACGAATCGGGGATGCGCTGCACCACGCGCAGCCGCAGCGCGCCCTTCGATCCGCGCGCGCGCGGATCGCCGTCCACCTCGCCCTCGATCGCCGCGTAGCCGCCATGCTCGCGCGCCTGGCCGAGCATCAGCGAGGTCGGCATGTCGTCGGGGATCAGCGCGGCGAAATTGCCCGAGGCCTGCGCCACGATGTGCAGGTCGGGCGCCGCGCCCGAGCCGGTGTGGCCCGGCTCGACGATGGTCGCGTCCTGCACGCCGAACTGGTCGCGCAGCCGCAGCAGCGTGAGCGTGGTGCCGTTGGTGGTGGCGTCCGCGCTCGCCAGCTGCTCGGACATCAGCCGCGCCTTGGTCTGCAGGTCCGACAGCGACGCGTCGAGCATGCCGCGGCCCAGGTTGAGGCCCGCCGTCAGCGCGGTCTCGACGTTGACGTCGAACCACGACTCGATGCTGCGCGAGACGAACTGGTACGACACGATGTAGATGATCCCGCCCGGCACCACGCCGACCAGCGCGAAGAACACGGCGAGCTTGGCCAGCAGCCGCGTGCCGAACTTGCCGCGCCGCAGCCGCACGAAGATCATCCCGACGAGCGCCATCACCACCAGCAGGAACACCAGCGCGACCAGGATGTTGGCCGTGTAGAGCCATGAATAGTAGCGGTCGAAGAACTCGGTATTGGCGCTCGCGGCCGCCAGCAGCACCAGCAGCAGCAGCGCCGTGATCGCCACCGTGAGGACGATCACGCGCACGATCAGGCTCTTGCCGAACACGAGCCGGCGCAGGCTATTTCGCATGATCGGCCACCGTGAAGGTGAAGCGCTTCCACTCGGACACCAGGCTCCAGTCGCGGTTGTTCACCGCATCGACCTGGAACGGCTTGGGCATCAGCGCCGTGTCGAGCTGCATGCGCACCGAGGCGGTGTAGGTCTCGCCCGCCTGCACCTGGCTGCGGTCGATCACGTGCCACGAGGTGACGTGCTGGACCACCGCGAGCGCCTCCTTGAGCGTCGGGAAGCCGAGCTGGAGCCCGCCCGTGGAGACGCGGTATTCGCGCGTGAGCGGCTGGAACGACAGGCGGATGGTCTGCGATACCGACACCGGCTGCTCGTCGAACCAGTACCAGCGCGCGCGGCTCAGCTCGAAGTCGGTCGTGAAGTAGAGCGGGATGCCCTTGTTGACGGCATCCTCGAGATTGGCGTTCAGCTCGAACTCGAAGCGCGCGTCGAGCGCCCAGCCGCTGCCGTCCGCTTGCAGCGAGGCGCGCTGGACGTTGATCGTTTCGGCATGGACGGGCACGGCGGCGCCGAGGCACAGCGTGATCGCGACCAGCAGCGCGACCGCGAACCGAAGTGGAAGGAGGCGGGAGATCGTCACCGTTTCTGAAAGCGCGCGTAGAAGAATCCGTCGTGATCGGCCTGCCGCGCGGCCTCGTCGTGGCCGGGATACGGCAGCCGGCCCGCGGCGGCCCGCGGCAGCAGCTGCCCGGGCGCGTCCAATCGTACCGCATCTTGAACCGCGCCTTCAAACCAGCGCGCCTGCGCCTCGCCTTCCTCGGGGAACACCGAGCAGGTCACGTACAGCAGCTCGCCGCCCGGCTTCAGCAGCGGCCAGAGCGCCTGCAGGATGCGGCGCTGCTCGGCGACGAGCGCGGCGATGTCGGTCTCGCGGCGCAGCCAGCGGATGTCGGGATGGCGCCGCACGATGCCCGAGGCCGAGCACGGCACGTCGGCGAGGATCCGATCGAACGGCCGGCCGTCGTGCCAGCCCTCGGGCGCGCCGGCGTCGCCCACGCGCACCTCGGCGGCCAGCTTCAGGCGCGCCAGGTTCTCGCCGATGCGCGTGGCGCGCGACGCGTCGCTCTCGAGCGCCACCACCTCGAGGTCGGCCAGTTCGAGCAAGTGCCCGGTCTTGCCGCCCGGTGCCGCGCAGGCGTCGAGCACGCGCATGCCGTCGGTCGCGCCGAGCCATTCGGCCGCGAGCTGCGCGCCGGCGTCCTGCACCGACACCATGCCGTCGGCGAAGCCGGGAATCCGCTCGACCGGCAGCGGCGCCGCGAGCCGCACCGCGTAGCGGCCGGCCGCGGCCGCATCGATGCCCTGCTCGCGCAGCGTCGCGAGATAGGCCGCGACGCTCGCCTGCCGGGCGTTCACGCGCAGCGTCAGCGGGCCGGCCAGGTCGCCGGCCGCGAGGATCGCCTGCCAGTCATCGGGCCAGGCCCGCTCGAGCGCCTCGATCCACCACGGACGATAGTTCCAGCGCGCGACACGATCGGCCTGCGCTTGCGCGACGAGCGTTTCGCGCTCGCGCAGGAAACGGCGCAGCACCGCGTTGACGAGCCCCTTCGCGAACGCGAACTCGCGCCGCGCGCCGATCGCGCTCACCGCCTGGTCGACCACCGTGAACGGCGTGTAGGCAGCCTCGGCGGGCGCGTCGACGAGCAGCGCGAACGCGCAGGCAAGCAGCGCGCGCACGTGCTCGGGCGGCGCCTTGCCGACCAGCGTGCCGATCAGCCAGTCGCTGGTGCCGAGCCGGCGCATGGTGCGGTACGCGATGTCCTGGATCGCGCCGCGCGAGGTCGGCCGCGAGGCGGCCGGCTGCGCGGCCTGCACCGCCGCGAGCGCGGCGGGCAGCGCCGTGCCGTGCGAGACCGCCGTGACCGCGCGGGCCGCACCGTCGAGCGCAAAGCCGAGTGAATCGGGCGGCAGATGCAGCGGCGACAGGCGCAGCGCGCGCGCGGCGGGCGCGCCGGATGCGGCCGCCGGCGGCGTCGACGGCTTCGGCTGGCGGGAACGGGACGGGCGGGAAGGACGAGGCTGGGTCATCGGGTACGCAAGCGAGCGCGCCGGCACGACGCGGGCCGCGCTCCGGACGAGCACGGCGTCAAGCCGAGCATTGTAGCGCGCCGGGCGCACCGCGCCGGCCGGAAAAACCGCCGGCCGCGCCGCATCCCCCCGCCTGCCTGGAGCCGGCGCCGCGCAAATGCCGACGGCCCGGCGACGCGCGATGCGCCGCCGGGCCGCCCGGATACCGCCTGCCGTCGGCACGACGCCGGGCCGCGAGGCTGCCGGCGCCGGCTACTCAGTCGAAGCGGCCGGTGCGCGCCATTTCCATCAGGCGCGCGATGCGCTCCTCGGTGGCCGGGTGGGTCGAGAACAGGTTCTGGATGCTGCCACCCGACAGCGGGTTCATGATCATCATCTGCGCCGTGGCCGGATGCGCCTCGGCCGTCTGGAACGGGATGCCCGACGCATAGCGATGGATCTTGTCGAGCGCCGTCGCGAGCGCCTGCGGGTCGCCCGAGATCTGGGCGCCGCCGCGGTCCGCCTCGAACTCGCGCGCACGCGAGATCGCCATCTGGATCAACGCGCCGGCGATCGGCGCGAGCAGCGCCACCGCGATGCCGGCGATCGGGTTGGTCGGGCGGCCGTTCTCGTCGCGCCCGCCGAAGAACATCGCGAAGTTGGCGAGCGCCGAGATCGCGCCGGCCATGGTCGCCGAGATCGTCGAGATCAGGATGTCGCGGTGCTTCACGTGCGCAAGCTCGTGGGCCATCACGCCGCGCATCTCGCGCTCGGACAGCACGCGCAGGATGCCGGTGGTGGCCGCCACCGCCGCGTGCTCGGGATCACGCCCGGTCGCGAAGGCGTTCGGCGCGGCCTCGTCGATCAGGTAGACGCGCGGCATCGGCAGGTTCGCGCGCGTGGCCAGCTCGCGCACCATCCGGTAGAACTGCGGCGCCGTGGCCTCGTCCACTTCCTGCGCGTTGTACATGCGCAGGACCATCTTGTCCGAGAACCAGTACGAGAAGAAATTCATGCCCAGCGCGATCAGCAGCGCGATCGCCATGCCGCGCGACCCGCCGATCATCCCGCCGATCACGATGAAGAGGGCCGTGATCGCGGCCATCAGCATTGCCGTCTTGACCCAGTTGAACATAGTCGACTCCTTGATCGAAACCATACGCGGCGGCATCCGTGGCGCGCCGCCGAGAAATTGTAAGCGATTCGTTAGATAAGGCTGCGCGCGGAAAATTCAATATCTCGAAATTAGCGGCGCGTTACGCGTGTAATCAGCGCTGCGTGGCGGCCGCGAGGCGCAGCCCGAGGCCCACGAACGCGCCGCCCACCAGGCGGTCGAGCCATTTCTTCACGGCCGCGTTGCCGCCGAGACGGCGCGTGAGGCTGCCGGCGGCCCAGGCGACGAGCGCGCTCCAGGCCAGCCCCTGCAGCACGAACACGCCGCCCAGCACGAGGAACGCGAGCGTCTTGTGGGCGCTGTCGGCGGCGACGAACTGCGGGAAGAACGAGACGAAGAACAGCACCACCTTCGGATTGAGCAGGTTGGTGGTGACGCCCTGCACGAACAGCTGGCGCAGCGGCCGCGCGGGACCGGATTGCGCCGCCGGCCGAGCCGCGCCGGGCGCGGCGGGCTTCGTGAACGCGAGCCTCACGCCGAGGTAGATCAGGTACGCGGCGCCCGCGAACTTGATTACCGTGAACGCGGCCGGGGATGCCGCGATCAGCGCGGTCAGCCCGAACGCGCAGGCGAGCGAGTGGATGCCGCAGCCGGTGGCGATGCCGGCCGCCGAAACCAGCCCGGCACCGCGGCCCTGCGCGACGCTGCGGCCGATGATGTAGGCGGTGTCGGGGCCGGGCGTGACGTTCAGCAGGAACACGGCCAGCAAGAAGAAACCGAAATGGGTGATACCGAGCATGGAGGTGCCTGCAGCCGCGTGAATGACGTTCGCATTCTACGCGCGGACGGGACGGTATATGAAGGTGGAGGAAGCCGAACGCGGCGCATTCGCGCGGCGCCGGGCTCGGCACGGAGCCGGCTTCGCACCGCGGCGCGAATCGGGGCCGGATTACGATGCGGTGCGCCGATTCTTGAGCGATGCGGCGGCCGCCGGCGCGGCGCTACACCGGCCGCGCGGCCGTCTTCAACCGGCCTCGGGCAGCGCGAAACGCTGGCCGGCCGCGAGCGGCGCGCCGGCGAGAAACTCTCGCGCGGGCAGGCGCTTGCCGCCCGGCTTCTGCAGTTGCGTGACGCGCAGCGCGCCCTCGCCGCACGCGATCACGACGCCGCCGGCGCCGGCCTCCACGATCGTGCCCGGCTCGGCCGCGCCGCTCGCGACGACGGGCTCGGCCGCCCACAGCTTGATCACCGTGCCGTCGAGCGTGCCGGCGCCGCCCGGGAACGGGTCGAACGCGCGGATCCGGCGCGCCAGCACGGCGGCCGGCTCGCGCCAGTCGAGCGCCGCCTCGTGCTTGCCGATCTTCTCGGCATAGGTGACGCCGTCGGCAGGCTGCGGCGTCGCGGCCAGCTCGCCGTCGCGTTCGAGCTGCACGAGCGCCTCGACGATCAGCCGCGCGCCGGTTTGCGCGAGCTTGTCATGCAGCGACGCGGTGGTCTCGTCGGCCGCGATCGCGACGCGCCCCTCGGACAGCATCGCGCCGGTGTCGAGCCCGACGTCCATCTGCATCAGCGTGACGCCCGTCTGCGCGTCGCCGGCCTCGAGTGCTCGATGGATCGGCGCCGCGCCGCGCCAGCGCGGCAGCAGCGACGCGTGGATATTGATACAGCCGCGCGGCGGCATCTCGAGCACCTCCTGCGGCAGCAGCAGCCCGTAGGCGGCCACCACCATCACGTCGTGCGGCGTCGCGCGCAACCTGTCGAGCGCCTCGGCGGCCTCGGCCGGGTACTTGCCGGTACGACGCAGCGACGGCGGCTGCGCGACCGGCATGCCGTGATCGAGTGCGTAGCGCTTGACCGCGCTCGCCTGCAATTTCATGCCGCGCCCGGCCGGCCGGTCGGGCTGGGTCAGCACCAGCGGCACCGCGAAGCCGGCCTCGTGGATGGCGGCGAGCGCCGCCGCGGCGAATTCCGGCGTACCGGCGAAGATGACGCGCAGCGAATGAGTCATGGAGGATCGATCAATCACGGGCGTCACATCGCGCGTTCGAGCTTCTTCATCTTGGACTTGATGCGGTTCTGCTTGAGCGGCGACAGGTACTGCACGAACACGCGGCCGAGCAGGTGATCCATCTCGTGCTGCACGCACACGGCCAGCAGGCCCTCGCAGTCGAGTTCGAACTGCTGGCCCTGCACGTCGAGCGCGCGCACGCGCACGTGATCGGGCCGCTCGACCTCGTCGTAGACGCCCGGCACCGAGAGGCAGCCTTCCTCGTAGATCTGCTTGCCGTCGCTCGACCAGACGATCTCTGGGTTGATGAACACGCGCAGCTCGTTCTTGTCCTCGGACGTGTCGATCACGATCACACGCTCGTGGACGTCGACCTGGGTCGCCGCGAGGCCGATGCCGGGCGCCGCGTACATGGTCTCGGCCATGTCGGCGACGAGCTTGCGGATCCGGTCGTCGACGACCGCCACGGGTTTGGCCACCTTGTGCAGCCGTTTGTCGGGGTAATGCAGGATATTCAGAAGCGCCATGATGTTCGTTTCGGAAAGCGGTTGGTGCGGCCTTGCGCGCCGGCCGGCTCGGCCGTCCGGCCGACTGGCCGGGCCGTAGCGGGATCCGCAAAATGAAGCCGGAGTCGCGCGGAATCCACCGCGCAGCCCAACGCCGCGGGCTCGTGCGCGCGACCGTTCGTTTTATTTCGAATGACGAAAATTCTAGCATGGCGGCTTTCGGGCCGCTGGCGCCGCGTCGGGCGGCGCCGATGAGCGCAGCGCCGCTCACGCGCGAGGCCCTCGCCGCCTGGCTGCATCTGGCCTCCGCATCCGGCCTGCCGGCGCCGGCCCGCGAAACGCTGCTGCAGGCCTTCGATTCGATCGAGGCACTCGTCGACGCCGATCACGCGGCGCTCGCGAGCCTCGCCGGCGAGGCGGCCGCGCGGGCGGTCCACGCGCCGCGCGCCGCCGCGCTGGACGCCGAGGCGGATGCCGTGCGAGCGTGGCTCGCGATACCCGGCCACCGGCTCGTCACGCGCCACGACGCCGACTATCCGCCGCGTTTCGCGATGCTCTACGATCCGCCGCCGCTGCTATATGTAAAGGGCGACGCGGCACGGCTCAAGCGGCGCGCGGTGGCGATCGTCGGCAGCCGGCTCGCCACGCCTCAGGGCCGCGCCGACGCCGCCTGGTTCGCGCGGGCGCTCGCCGCGGCCGGGCTCGTGGTCGTCTCGGGCCTCGCGCGCGGCATCGACGCGGCCGCGCATCGCGGCGCGCTCGATAGCGCGGCGGGCACCGTCGCCGTCGTCGGCACCGGCGTCGACCGTGTCTATCCGGCCGCACACCACCTCCTTGCCGAGGCGATCGCGCAGCACGGTGCCGTGCTGTCCGAATGGCCGCTCGGCACGCCGGCGCGCGCCGCGAACTTCCCGCAGCGCAATCGGCTGATCGCCGCGCTCTGCGACGGCGTGCTGGTGGTCGAGGCCGCGCCGCGTTCGGGCTCGCTGATCACCGCGCGCGTGGCCAACGACATCGGCCGCGACGTGTTCGCGCTGCCCGGCTCGATCCACGCACCGCTCGCGCGCGGCTGCCACGCCCTGATCCGCGACGGCGCGAAGCTCGTCGAAACCCCGTCCGACATACTCGAGGAATTCGGCATCACCGTGCAGGAGCTGGCCCGGCCGGCCGCGGCCGCGGCCGATTCGGGCACGCGTTTTCGCGCCGCCGGGAAACGGCCGCGCCGCGAAAAAACGGGGTCAAATAATAACGAAGCCGCGCAATCGCCCGGACGTGACGGCACTGGCGCCGCGCCTGATTGCGCCGGCGTCGAATCGCTGCCACCCGAGGCGCTCGCGCTGCTCGACGCGCTCGGCCACGGCCCGGTCCCGGCCGACCTGCTGGCCTCGCGAGCCGGCCTCGCCGCCGACACGCTGCCGCACCTGCTGCTGCGGCTCGAGCTGGCCGGCCGGGTGGCCAGCCTGCCCGGCGACCGCTACCAGCGGCTTGATCCGCCCCCGTCCGGCGTTTCGGCCACCGTGCTACATTCCGGCGACAAGGCGCAGCCCGCGCCGCCGCCCTCACGCAAGGAATCGTCATGCCCGCGCTGAATCTCGATACCGATGCAGATCGGATCGCCGAGCGCCTTCGAGACCCGGACGCGCTGCTCGTCGCCTGCCTGTGCGCCGAGTGGTGCGGCACTTGCCGCGACTACGCCGGGGTCTTCGAACGGCTCGCGGCCGCGCATCCGCAGGCTTGCTTCGTCTGGATCGATATCGAAACCCATGCCGACCGGCTCGACGAATTCGACGTCGAGAATTTCCCGACGCTCCTGATCGAGGACGCCAGGGCCGTGCGTTTCTTCGGCACGGTGCTGCCGCACGGCGCAATCGTCGAGCGGATGCTCGCCGATCTCACGGCGATCCCGGGCGTCGCCCACGCGCCGAAGCTGCGCAATCTGCTCGACGTCGCCGTTTGAGCCGCCGCCGGGCCGTGGCCCTAGGCCGCGCAAACCGCCCCGCCGAGGCCGCCGGCCGGATCGACAGGCCCGCGCCGCCGGGCAATCCGGCGGGCTTGCCGGCACTCCGGCCCCCACTTATGATGACCCGCTTTTTACACGAGCCGCGTGACAGGCCGGCGCCGTATGCTATAAAGCCGTCGTAAATGGGCCGTCAGGCGGCCCTCCGGTCTACCCAACCAACACGAGTCATGTCCAAAGCACTGATCATTGCGGAAAAGCCTTCTGTCGCGAACGACATCGCGCGCGCCCTGGGCGGCTTTACCAAGCATGACGAATACTTCGAAAGCGACGAGTACGTCCTGTCGTCCGCGGTCGGCCACTTGCTCGAGATCGCAGCGCCCGAGGAGTACGAGGTCAAGCGCGGCAAGTGGAGTTTCGCGCATCTGCCCGTCATCCCCCCGCATTTCGACCTCAATCCGATCGCAAAAAGCGAATCGCGGCTGAAGGTCCTGACGAAGCTGATCAAGCGCAAGGACGTGGACCTGCTGATCAACGCCTGTGACGCGGGGCGCGAGGGCGAGCTGATTTTCCGCCTGATCGCGCAGCACGCGAAGGCCAAGCAGCCGGTCCGGCGCCTGTGGCTGCAATCGATGACGCCGGCCGCGATCCGCGACGGGTTCGCGAAACTGCGCAGCGACGAGGACATGCAGCCGCTCGCCGACGCGGCGCGCTGCCGCTCGGAGGCGGACTGGCTGGTCGGCATCAACGGCACGCGCGCGATGACCGCCTTCAACAGCAAGGGCGGCGGCTTCTTCCTGACCACCGTCGGCCGGGTGCAGACGCCCACGCTGTCGATCGTCGTCGAGCGCGAGGAGAAGATCCGCCGTTTCGTGCCGCGCGACTACTGGGAAGTGCGCGCCGAGTTCGTCTGCGCGGGCGGCTTCTACGAGGGACGCTGGTACGACCCCAAATTCAAGCGCGACGAGCACGATCCCGAGAAGCGCGACTCGCGGCTCTGGAGCCTGCCGGCTGCCGAGACGATCGTGGCCGCCTGCCGCGGCCAGATCGGCGTGGTCAGCGAGGAATCGAAGCCGTCGACCCAGCTCTCGCCGCTGCTGTACGACCTGACGAGCCTGCAGCGCGAGGCGAACAGCCGCTTCGGCTTCTCGGCCAAGAACACGCTCGGCCTCGCCCAGGCCTTGTATGAAAAGCACAAGGTGCTGACCTACCCGCGTACCGACGCGCGCGCGCTGCCGGAGGACTACCTCGGCACCGTGAAGTCGACGCTCGAGATGCTCAAGGAAAGCAACAACTACCTGCCGCACGCCAAGCAGGTGCTCGACAAGGGCTGGGTCAAGCCGAACAAGCGGATCTTCGACAACACCAAGATCAGCGACCACTTCGCCATCATCCCGACGCTGCAGGCGCCGAAGGCGCTGTCCGAGCCCGAGCAGAAGCTCTACGACCTGGTGGTCAAGCGCTTCCTCGCCGTGTTCTTCCCGGCTGCCGAGTACAAGGTCACGACGCGCATCACCGAGGTGGCCGGCCATCACTTCAAGACCGAGGGCAAGGTGCTGGTCGAGCCGGGCTGGCTGCAGGTGTACGGCCGCGACGCCGAGGGCGCCGACGCCAACCTCGTGCCGGTGCAGAAGGACGAGAAGGTCAAGACCGACAAGATCGCCGCGCACGCGCTCGTCACCAAGCCGCCCGCGCGCTACTCGGAAGCGACGCTGCTCTCGGCGATGGAAGGCGCGGGCAAGCTGGTCGAGGACGACGAGCTGCGCGAGGCGATGGCCGCCAAGGGCCTCGGCACGCCAGCCACGCGCGCGGCCATCATCGAAGGGCTGCTCGGCGAGAAATACCTGCTGCGCGAAGGCCGCGAGCTGATCCCGACCGCCAAGGCGTTCCAGCTGATGACGCTGCTGCGCGGGCTCGGCGTGCGCGAGCTGACCGCGCCCGAGCTGACGGGTGAATGGGAGTACAAGCTGTCGCAGATGGAGCGCGGCAACCTTCCGCGCGACGCGTTCATGCAGGAAATCGCGCGCATGACGCAGACCATCGTCAAGCGCGCCAAGGAATACGATTCGGACACGATCCCGGGCGACTACGCGACGCTCGAGACGCCATGCCCGAACTGCGGCGGCCAGGTGAAGGAGAACTATCGCCGCTTCGCCTGCACGAAGTGCGACTTCTCGATCTCGAAGATCCCGGGCAGCCGCCAGTTCGAGATCGCCGAGGTCGAGGAGCTGCTGCAGAAAAAGGAAATCGGCCCGCTGTCAGGCTTCCGCAGCAAGATGGGGCGGCCGTTCTCGGCGATCCTCAAGCTGTCGTTCGACGACGAGACGAAGAACTACAAGCTCGAGTTCGATTTCGGTCAGGACCAGGGCGGCGAGGACGGCGAGGCGCCCGACTTCTCGACGCAGGAGCCGGTGGGCGCCTGCCCGAAGTGCCAGGCTCGCGTGTTCGAGCACGGCATGAGCTATGTTTGCGAGAACTCGGTCGCGAACCCGAAGACCTGCGACTTCCGCTCCGGCAAGGTGATCCTGCAGCAGGAAATCGCGCGCGAGCAGATGGCGAAACTGCTGTCCGACGGCCGTACCGACCTGCTGCCGAACTTCAAGTCGTCGCGCACCGGCCGCAACTTCAAGGCGTTCCTCGTCAAGCAGCCGGACGGCAAGATCGGCTTCGAGTTCGAGAAGAAGGAGCCGAAGCCCGGCGCGGCCGCGAAGAAGACCGCGGCCAGGGCCGCTGCGAACGAGGACGGTGCCGCGCGCGAGACGGAAGACGGCGCCGCGCCGGCCGGCAAGACCGCCGCGAAAAAGGCGCCGGCCGCCAAGAAGGCACCGGCGGCGAAAAAAGCACCGGCCGCGAAAAAGACGCCGGCTCGCAAGACCGGCTCCTAATGGGCGCAGCAGGGCGCCGCGCGCGGCGCCCTGCTGCAACGCGCGGTGCCCTCGCCGGCGGTTTCCGCCGCCTCGCCGACCGACGCCATGAAAAAACGCACTGCCCTCACGGGCAGTGCGTTTTCGCTTGAGCAGCAGGCGGCCATTCGGCCGCCACGGCTTACAGCGGAGTCGGCGCGGTCGCGCGCTGGCGCGCCTTCGGCAGCGGCGCCGGCATCGACGGGCCGGCGGCCGGACGCGTGCCGCTCACCGCAGCGCCCGGTGCAGCGGGCTCGGACGGCGGCTGCAGGCCGCCGTGCGCGACCCATTGCTCGCCTAAGGCCGTTTCCGGCGAGTGGCTGAAGTGCTCGACCAGATGGTCGATGAACGTGCGCACCTTGGCCGGCAGGTGGCGGCGGCTCGGGTAGGCGACGTTGATCTCGACCTGCGGCAGACGGTAGTCGGGCAGCAGGCGCACCAGCTTGCCGCGTGCCGTGTCGCCGCCGATCAGATAGCTCGGCAGCATCGCGATGCCCATGCCGAGCAGTGCGAACTGGCGCAGCATTTCGGTGTTGTTGGCAACCACCACGTTGGTCGGCCGCACCCGCACCTCGCCGTCCGGCCCCGTGAAAACACGCTCGTCGCCCCAGTATTCGGACGGCAGGCTCAGGGACGGATGCTCCATCAGATGCTCGGGATGGGTTGGCACGCCATGCTTTTCCAGATAAGCCGGCGTCGCGCAGACCGTCATGCAACCTGTGGTCAGGCGCCGCGTGACGATGCTAGCGCTGCGCATCTGCCGCGCGATCACGACGCCGACGTCGAAGCCCTCCTCGACCAGATCGACCTGCCGGTCGACCAGCGTGAGGTCGGGGACGACCTTCGGATAGCGCTGGGTATAGGTTTGCAGCACGGGCGCGAGATTGTGCAGCCCGAACACCACCGGCGCGACGATCCGCAAGGTGCCGACCGGTTCGTGGTTGCGCGCGACCACCATCTGCTCGACGTCCTCGAGTTCGTCGAGAATCTGGCGAGCCCGCTCGAGATAGACCTGGCCGGATTCGGTCAGGGAAAGGCTGCGCGTCGTCCGGTTCAGCAACCGGGTGCCGAGCCGGCCTTCGAGATCGGCAACGTGGCGCGTGGCCACGGCGTTCGAGATATCCATCGCACTGGCCGCTCGCGCGAAGCTGCCCAGATCCGCCACCTTGACGAACACTCGCATCGACTGCAGATGATCCATAACCACTCCCGCCGCTGTGCATTACAGCTTCAAAATTGTCTAGCAAATGCGTAATTTTCCTACGACAGCGCATTTGATGCACAGTTGCCGCCGAAGGTTGCAAATTTCATAAAAAATGTTCGATCCGACGGGGCGTACCACTGAATTTCATCTAATTATTCCGACAACAGAAACAATTGGTGCCAAATTCGCCGATTTTCTCGCCAATGCCAACGGTGGCAGCCGTCGCGAATGGCCAATGGCGCAGGGGCGGCCCGTAACAAGCTGTTAAAAAGCGATACACCTGCCGGGGCGGCGGCATAAGATCATGACGGCCCGCCGCTCGGGCCGCCGGGTCGCGCGCCCGGCGCATCCGTTTTTCCGTGCCGCTCTCGAATACTTCATGAAAATAGCCATCCTCGACGACTATCAGGACGCCGTCCGCAAGCTCAACTGTTTCGAGCTGCTCGCCGATCACGAAGTCAAGGTCTTCAACAACACGGTGCGCGGGCTTGGCCAGCTCGCCAGCCGGCTCACCGAAGTCGAAGCGCTGGTCCTGATCCGCGAACGCACTCACATCACCTCTCAACTGCTCGCAAAGCTACCGCATCTGCGCATGATCAGCCAGACCGGCAAGGTTTCGAGCCATATCGACATGGACGCCTGCACCGAGCGCGGCATCGCCGTGCTCGAAGGCACCGGCTCGCCCGTCGCGCCCGCCGAGCTGACCTGGGCGCTGATCATGGCCGCCCAGCGCAGGATTCCGCAGTATGTCGCCAATCTGAAGCAGGGCGCCTGGCAGCAATCGGGCCTGAAGACCTCGGCGATGCCGCCGAACTTCGGCCTCGGCCAGGTGCTGCGCGGCCAGACGCTCGGCATCTGGGGCTACGGCAAGATCGGCCAGTTGCTGGCCGGCTACGGCAAGGCGTTCGGCATGAACGTGATGATCTGGGGCCGCGAGCCGTCGCTCGAACGCGCGCGCAGCGACGGCTATCTGGCCGCCGAGAGCCGCGAGGCGTTCTTCGAGCAGGCCGACATCCTGACGCTGCAACTGCGCCTGAACGACGACACGCGCGGCATCGTCAAGCAGGACGACCTGATGCGGATGAAGCCGACCTCGCTGTTCGTGAACACGAGCCGCGCCGAGTTGCTGGAGGAGAGCGCGCTCGTCAACGCACTGGCCAACAACCGCCCCGGCATGGTCGCCATCGACGTGTTCGAGAGCGAGCCGATCCTGCAGGGCTACAGCCTGCTGCGCATGGAGAACGTGATCTGCACGCCGCACATCGGCTATGTCGAGCGCGAGAGCTACGAGCTGTATTTCGGCGCCGCGTTCCGCAACATCCTCGCCTTCGACAGCGGCGACACGACGAGCGTCGCGAATCCGGAAGCGCTGACGGGCGGACGCAATCGGCGCTAGGCGCCGAATTCACGCGGTAACGGCCGCCCCCGGCGGCGGCGCGTGCGGCGCCTGGGCCGAGATCGCCGCCACGAAGCGTTCGCCGTCGCGGCGCCCCAGATCGTAGGCGTGCTGCATCTGGCCCGGGCTCGTGTAGTCCCAGCTCGAGATCGGCACCTTCACCGACGGCTGCACGTAGAGCCGCGTCTGCTCGCCATGCGAGACCGAAAACGTCTGAGGACGCGGATAGCGCCGCGTGACCATTACCAGCACCTTGCCCGGCGCCGGATCGAGCGCGCCCACCGGCACGTTGTCGACCATCCCGCCGTCGAGCACGGGCCGCCCCGCGCGGCGCAGCACCGGCGTGAACGGCGGCGTGCAGGACGACTGCAGGATCAGGTCGGCCAGTTCGTCGACGTCGGCGCAGGCCTGTGCCCGAACGAATTCGGGCCGGAATCCGAACGACTGGCCCAGCGTCGGGTGCAGCGTCCTGCGGATGTATTTCTCGATGTTGTAGGCGACGAGGCCTGCGGCCACCGCGCTGCGCGCGCCGAGCCAGCGCGGCACGTGCGACACGCCGATGCGGATTTCCGGGGCGTCGGCCAGGCGCGCGAACGGCTCGCCGTAAATGTCGACGAGCGCCTGCCGGTAGATGCGGTAGTGCGGAAACACCGGCTTGCCGCGCAGCAGGTTGCCCCAGTAGACGTTTTTCGGGTTGTTGCGCAGCGCTTCTTGGTAGTAGCGCATCACCCATCGGGAATCACGCGTATAGAGCATGCAGGCCGTGGCCGCGCCGGCCGAGATGCCGGTGATCACGCGCGGGCGGATGCCGAGCGCCGGCTGCGCGACATCCCAGAAACCTGCCTGCCACCAGCAGCGGTTGCCACCGCCGGCGAATACGACCTGATCGAACATCCCGCGCTCCCTAGTTGACCAATGCATAGGTGGAGGTGGCGTGGACGGCCATCTTGCCGTCTTCGTCCATCACCTCGATTTCCCCGAACACGAGGTTGCGGCCCGTGCGCAGCACGCGCGCCGTGACGAGCAGGTCGCCGCACCGCACCGCGCGCATGAAGCTCGTGTTCAGCGACACCGTCGTCATTGGCCGAAATTCGCCGAGTTTCGCCGCGACGGCGGCCAGCATGGCCGTATCGGCCGCAGCCATGAATGCCTGGCCGCAGATCACGCCGCCCGAGTGCCGTAGTTCGCCGGAAAACGGCAGGCGCAGCGTCACGCCTTCGTCCGATACGGCGACGGGCGCGAGCCCGAGCGATTTCACCCACGGCGCGAGCAGCCGGTCGAGCAGTGCCCGGATTGCGTCTTCGTCCATCGTGACCACCTCGGCGGCATCGCACGACCGTCGCGCGATGAATGTGGGCGACATGATACCGGGAGCCCGGCTCGGCCGTCAGTTCATGACCCGCGCCGGGCGCGGGCGAGAGCGCTTCGATTTTTCGAAGAAAACGCGAGAAAGGGCTGGACAAGCCAAAAAAGCTCATGCATAATCTTTCTTCTGTTGGGGGCGTTAGCTCAGTTGGTAGAGCAGCGGACTCTTAATCCGTAGGTCGAGTGTTCGAGTCACTCACGCCCCACCAAAGAATTCATGCACTTGGCCCAGCCTATCCGGCTGGGCTTTTTGCTTTCCGGGTTTCGTGTCGTGCCGAGTTCCGCCCAGAACAGCCCCAAATCAACAGGCTAGCCATAGCTTCGCCTGGCCTCGGCCACACCGTCGTCTCGCCCTGGATGATGCCCATCACCAGCGCGCTCTCGAGCCCGACCGCCCATCCAACCTCTTTACGACGATGATGGCGTGAGCAGACTTTCACCGGCCGTGGCCCCGTCCATTGCCGACGCGCGGCAACAGACAGGGGCGAGGCTCGCGGATATCGATCCGTGCCAACCTCGGTTCGGGAATGGTTCGCGCCGGACGGCCCGCTCGATGTGCCCGGAAACGGGATGGCAAACCTCGGCCAACGGCTCGCCCCATGATTGACAGACGGGACCGTTGCGCCCGCAACGATCCCGTCTGTGCTCGTCAGACGCTGAAACGGTTCAGCGTGTAAGCGCGATAGGCGGCGACAAACGCATCGAACGATCCGGCATCCTTGCTTTCGAGCTCGGCCTGCTCGGCGAGCGAGCGTTCGGCTTGCCCGCGCGCCTCGGCCAGTGCCGCGGCATCGAGCGGCCGCGCCCGGAAATACTCGGCATGCGCCGCGCTATGCCGGCGGGCGAAATCGAGGAACGATTCGCCGCGCTCGCGCATCTCGTGCAACACACGCGCCGAGGGCGTCCTGTCGGCATCCTCCAGCTTCGCACGCTGCGCCGCCACCGCGCGCGCATGCACGTCGTCGCCGCGGATGGCGTCGAGCACGCGCGCCGCCGTTTCGATCTTCGCGAGCACTTCCTCGGCCCAGGCCCGCATCGGCACCGGCACGCCATCGCGCGTCAGTTCGAGTCCGGGCTTGCGCCCTTCCATGGTCACGCGGCCGAAATTCGCGTTCGCCTCGCGGTAGGCCTCGCATTCGAGCTTCGCGCTGTCGTCGAGCGCGCAGACGAGCAGGTAGGCATCCATGAAGCGCGCGGTCTCGAGCGCGATCCCGGTCGGCTCGAACGGATCGATGTCGAGGCAGCGCACCTCGATGTACTGCACGCCGCGCGAGGCCAGTGCATGCAGCGGCCGCTCGCCCGAGTACGTCACGCGCTTGGGCCGGATCGTCGAGTAGAACTCGTTCTCGATCTGCAGCACGTTGGTGTTGAGCTGGATCCACTCGCCGTCGCGATGCGTGCCGATCGCCTCGTAGGCCGGATACGGCTCGCTGACGGCCTTCGACAACGCGTCGAGATAGGCATCGAGCGAGTTGTAGTCGGCTACCAGCGCCGCCTGGGCAGTGGTGTTCGAGTAGCCGAGGTCGCTCATCCGCAGGCTGGTCGCATAGGGCCGGTAGAACGTATCGGCGTCGAACGCTTCGAGCGTGCTGTCGCGCCCGCGCAGGAATGCTTTGTCGAGCGCCGGCGACGCGCCGAACAGATACATCAGCAGCCAACTGGTGCGGCGGAAATTGCGGATCAGCGCGAGATACCGTTCGGACTGGTAATCGACCAGCGACGCGGCCGATTGCGCATGTTCGTGCAGGCGCCGCCAGACGTCCTCGTGCAGCGAATAGTTGTAGTGGACCCCCGCGATGCACTGCATCGTGCGGCCGTAGCGATAGGCGAGGCCGCGGCGATACACCGTCTTCAGCCGCCCGATGTTCGAGGTGCCGTAATCGGCGATCGGGATCTCGTCGTCGGCCGGCAGCTTGCCGGGCATCGAGACGTTCCAGAGCATCTCGTCGCCGATCGAGGCATAAACGAAACGATGCAGATCGTCGAGGCGGTCGAGCGTGATCGCCGCATCGCGCTCGGCGGGTGTGATCAGCTCGATCAGCGACTCCGAATAATCGGTGGTCAGCGCCGGATGCGTGAGCGCGGACCCGAGCGCGCGCGGATGCGGCGTCATCGCGATCATCCCGTCGCGCGACACGCGCAGGCTTTCCTTCTCGATGCCGCGCAGGCCGTCAACCAGATGTTCACGCGTCGGCCCGTTGGCCAGGACGGCGAGACGTTGCTGCAGCAGGTCGGTGTGGCTGGAAGTCATCTTGTTCGACATGGATGCACAGGTGCGGCGTGGCGGCTCGCTCCCATACGCGCCGCCCGCCGGGATTGACGGTAGCGGGCACTTTAACATCTCGCCGTCAGGCTCGCTTGAAGCGCCTCCGATTCGCGCCAGAGCCTTGCTGCAGGGGGCTTCCGGCCGGCTCAGCCGCCGCGTGCGGCCCCCAGCCGATCGGCGATTTCATTCCACAGATGCATCGCCGCATAGGCGCGCCACGGGCGCCACGCATCGCTGCGCAGGCGCTGGCTCGCCGGCCGCGCGAGTGCCGGATCGCGCGCGGCGATCGCCTGCATCAACACCAGATCGGTGGCCGGCCACGCGTCGGCGTCGCGCCAGGCGCGCATCGCGATGTATTCGACGGTCCACGGGCCGATGCCGGGCAGTGCGAGCAGCGCCGCGCGCCGCGTCGCCAGATCGGCCGCCGTGCCGTCGATCGGCACCTCGCCGGCGGCAACGGCTCGCGCGACACCCTGCAGCGCGGCAAGCCGCTTGCCCGGCATGCCGATGCCGGCCAGATCGGCGGCGGCCAGCGCGGCCGGCTCGGGAAACCGCCAGCCGACAGCCGCATGGGGCGGCGTGGCGAGCGGCTCGCCGACGGCGCGCACCAGCCGTCCGATGATCGTGGTGGCCGCCTTCACGCTGATCTGCTGGCCCACGATCGCGCGCACCACCAGTTCGAACGCGGACCACGCGCCCGGCACGCGCAAGCCCGGCGCGGCGGCGACGAGCGGGGCGAACCACGCGTCGGCCGACAGGTGCGCGCCGAGTGCGAGCGGATCGGTCCCGACGTCGAACATCGCCGACAGCCGCGCGACCAGCGCGGCGTCGGCCTGCAGAGCGGCCTCGCCATCGATCGCCGCAACTAGGCAACGCCGCCGCGGATGGCGGCGCAC
Organism: Burkholderia glumae LMG 2196 = ATCC 33617; assembly: GCF_000960995.1. NCBI lineage: Bacteria > Pseudomonadati > Pseudomonadota > Betaproteobacteria > Burkholderiales > Burkholderiaceae > Burkholderia > Burkholderia glumae. The sequence goes on from NZ_CP009435.1 coordinate 973,907, forward strand.
CGTCAGCACGCCGCTCGCGCCGCGATAATCGATCGCGCGCAGATAGGCGCCGTCGGCCGCGGTCTCGACGCCGGGCGAGGCACGCCCGCCCAGGAAGCGCAGCACGCGCGGCCAGTCGTAGGGTGATTTGAACGGCAGCGCGAACTCGACGCGCGCCGCGGCAGCATCGCCGTCGCCGCGGCTCTCCCCCGGCGCGGTTGCGCCGCGGCCGGCGGACGCTGCAGCGCGCGTCATGCCGCGTCGTCGAGCGACGGCTCGGCCGGCGAGCCGGCCGCATGGCGCGCCTCGGCCGCGAGCAGCGCCGCCTTGCGCGCGGCACCCCAGCGATAGCCGGCGAGCGCGCCGCTCTTTTGCACGACGCGATGGCACGGAATCGCCAGCGCGACGGGGTTGGACGCGCAGGCATTGGCCACGGCACGCACGGCGCGCGGCGAGCCCACCGCCTCGGCGATCTGCGCGTAGCTGCGCGTCTGGCCATAGGGGATCTTCTGCAGTGCTTCCCATACGCGCTGCTGGAACGCCGTCGCGCTGATGTCGAGCGGCAGCGCCACCTGCTCGCTCGCGCCGCGCAGATAGGCGTCGATCTGCGCAAGGAACGGCGCGAGCCGCTCTGGCGCTGCCACGCATTCGGCATTCTCGAACGCCGCCGCGAGCGCGTCGACGAGCGGCGCGATCGCGTCGCCAAACGCAATCTGGCAGATACCGCGCTCGGTCGCGCCGACCAGCACGTAGCCGAGCGGCGTCGGCGCAGTGGCGTATGCGATGCGCAGCCCCGCGCCCTTGCGACGAAAATCGGACGGCGCCATGCCGAGCTCGCGCGGCACCGCCTCGTAGACGCGCGAGGCCGACTGATAGCCGGCATCGACCGCCGCGCGCGTGACGGCGGCGCCGCCTTGCAGCGCGTCGCGCAAGGCGGCGCCGCGCCGCGCCGCCTGGTATTGGCGCGGCGTCACGCCGACCACGCGCTTGAACAGCCGCTGCAGATGAAACGGGCTCACGTGAACGGCCGCGCTGAGCTCGGCCAGCGTCGCGCGGTCGCTCGCGTCTAGCACCGCGCAGGCACGCCGCACGATTTCGATCTCGCGCGGTTCACGCTCGGGCTGGCAGCGCTTGCAGGGCCGGAACCCCGCCTCGCGCGCCGCAGCCGGCGTCTCGAAGAACGCCACGTTCTCGCGGCGCGGCATGCGCGATGCGCAACTCGGCCGGCAGAACACGCCGGTGGTCTTCACCGCGTAGAAAAACGCGCCGTCGGCCTCGGCATCGCGTGCGACGAGGGCGGCCCAGCGCGCGGCATCGGTCGAGTACCTGGGAGATTGCATGTGCGCCTCGCAACAACAGTGGGAATGACTCAACTCTACGTGCCCAGCCGCGCGCCGCCTGCCGGAATCTTGCGCTCTGATTCCGGCGCGCCGGCGCGGCGCGAGCCGTCCGACTGCCGCCGCCCTGGTCGGGGCCGCTGCCCGGCCGCTCCGGGGCCACCGCACCGCCGGCCGTTAAGCGAAAGCTACACCCAATTTCGCCGCGCTTTTCCGCACCGCGTGATCCGGCCCAATCGATGCGTCAGATTGACTCTCTGACGTTTTTTTACGTTCGAATTATTGCGTTGCACCATGCACGTGTGTATAGTTGGAACTGTCTCCTCCATGTCTCCTCCTGATATGGATTAAGCCCGCTCCCCTAGAGCGGGCTTTTTTTCGTCCATCGTTCCCGATCCCCGATTTTGCATCATTCGCGCGCGGCCCGTCCGGCACGCCGCGCCCACGCGCCGGCTGTCCCGATCGACTAGACTCGACGCATCGAAAGCATCGCGCGACAGGAGGGCCCCCCGATGACACCCCGCATTATTGGCATCGACCACGTCGTGCTGCGCACCCTCGATATGACGGCGATGACGCGTTTCTATTGCGACGTGCTGGGCTGCCACCTCGAGAAGACGCAGCCCGAGCTCGGGCTCGTGCAACTGCGCGCGGGCGCCTCGCTGATCGACCTGCTCGACCGCGACGCGCCGCTCGACCGCGCGGACAGCGGCGTGCCCGGCACGGGCCGCAACCTCGATCATCTCTGCCTGCGCGTCGATCCGTTCGACGCCGACGCGCTGCGCGCCCATCTCGCCGCGCACGCGGCGCGGCCGGGCGAAACCGCCGAGCGCTACGGCGCGGACGGCTACGGCCCGTCGATCTACCTGTTCGATCCGGAGGGCAACATGGTCGAGTTGAAAGGGCCGCCGCGCGCCGCAGCTGGCTGAAGCGCGCTCGGCGCCGCAGCGGCGGCCGCAGTGCCGGTGACAACCAGGGCCGGGGACAGGAGCCGCGCCGGCACCCCGGGCCGGCGCGCGGGCATCAGCGTTCCGCGCGCGGCTTCAGCACCGTCCATTCGATCGCGACCGGATCGTGCGCGGCGCTCGACAGCCACGCGGCGCCGTCCTGAATCGTGCATTGCAGCCGCATCGTGCGTTCGGCCAGCGCGCCGAGCGCCTCCGCGGTGCCCTCCGCGAGCGACAGCACGCGCACGTTGCGCAGGCGCTCCACCTTGCTGCGCACGCCCTGCCACCAGATTTCCGAGGTCCGGCCGCCATAGGCGATCACATCCACCTCGGCCGAGCGGCCGCTCGCCTTCGCGATGCGCCGCTCCTCGGGCTGGCCGACGTCGATCCAGGCTTCGATCGCGCCCGTCAGGTCCTTCAGCCAGAGATCGGGCTCGTCGGTATCCGACAGCCCCTTGCAGAATTCGAGTCGCTCGTGCGCGAACAGCGCAAACGCGGCGATCCGCACCATCATCCGCTCGTCCGTCTCGGACGGGTGACGTGCGACGGTGAGCGAGTGGTCGGCGTAATAGTGCCGGTCCATGTCTGCGATTTGCAGTTCAGCCTTGTAGATCGTCGATTTGAGCGCCATCCGGTATCGTGCCGCTGCGGGCGAAGGGTTCGGTCGGGCCGTGATGATACCGAATGCGCGAGGCGCGCGCCGCGCCCGGCATGCCACGCATGCCAGACAGGCTCGTGGCCGGCTAAGCGGCGGCGAGCCGGGGAATCCGCAGCGAAGCGATGCGGCAGCCCGATGCGTCGAGATATCGGGGCGCGACGGCGTACCGACTACGGCCGAACCGGTCGAACGAAGCGCACGTCGGTCCAGAGCCCCTGCTGGTCGCTGTTGTCGGCGCTGACGAACTGCACGTCGTCACGATCGACGCTGACCACGCGGAAGCGCGCGCCGTCCGGCACGCTCACGCAGCGATAGTCGTCGAAGTATTGCTGTTTCGCCTGCGCCTGGCCGTCACGCTCGTGCGACAGCACCGAATCCAGGTTGTCCTTCGACAGGCAGCCCCAGGCGTCCTTCGTCAGATGCACTTCCTGGCGCGGCTTCACTACGACATCGCCGCCCGCCTGGGCCACCGTGGCCGCACCGCCCATCAACGCAAGCGCGAAACCGATTCGTCCGATCATGTCGTCCCCTCCTGACGCGCGGCGCGCCGGCTCGTTGAGCCAATGGGTCGAAGACATCGAGACATCGGCCGCACCGCATCCCTCCATGCTAGAAAACGCGTGCGCGCTCGCCAAGTGCAATCGTTGTGCGGATGCGGCAGGCGCATCACGGCGCCGGCCCATCCCGCAGACGAAAGCGCGCCGTCACGGCCGGTGCGCCCGGATGCCCGGTACCCGGCCCGCGGCGGCGCTGCGTGCTGCGGCGCACCTTCGCGGCCCGCGACGCGATCGTGCCGGACCTGATCGAGGGTAGCAACACCACGCACGGCGCGCCGGGTTCGAGAAAAACCGAACACGCGGCGTGCGCAATACCTAGAATGAAGAACATGGCGATACGCAGCCAGTCAGCCGCACGGGGGCAATCGTGGTCGAGCAAGTGATCCTGGGCATCTTCCTGGTGCTGCCACTCGTCATCGTGGCGACGCTGTTCTCCGACGAGCTATGGCAGGAACATCGCCGCCGGCATCCGCGCGACGAACAGGCGGCGCCTATCGACTGGCGCCATCCACTCAAGCGCTGGCGGCGCGGGCACTGAGGCTCGCCGGCGGCGCCGGCGCGCCCACCCTGCACTTCCATCTCGCCGGCTTGGCGCATCGCCGCCTCGGTGGGTTGCGGGGGTTCGTGCCGGCCGCCCTGCGCGGGCGGCCCGACTCGGCCCGCGCAGCGGCCGCCGTCCGGCTTGCCGGCCCTCAACGCGCGAAGCGAATGTCGAGCGCGCGCAGATAGGTTTGCAGCCCCGCATCCTGCAGCGGGATGACGTAGGCAGACTCGTTCGATTCGTTGACGTGCGCATGCCAGTAACCGGGCGGCGTGACAAACGCCATGCCCGGCGCCCAGTCCACGCGCTCGGCGTCGACGATATCGCCCGCCGCGTCCAGTTCCGTGCCGACCAGCGTGTACACGCCGGGCCGGCAGTGCGGGATGAAATCGAGCGCGATCGACTGGTGCCGGTGCGGCTTCTGCACGCTGTTCGGCGCGATCGTCCCGAACATTGCCCACATCGAATGCGTGACCGTGCGCGTCTGCGGAAAGCGGCGGTTGCCGAGCAGCACGCTCACGCGGTTGCGCCGCGCCGCGCCCGGTGCCGTCGCCACCTTGTCGAGTTCGGCCCTGGCGCGGGCGGCCGGATAGAGCGTCGGCGCGAAGCGCGGTTGCGCGGCGCGGGCGCCCAGATAGGCGAGCAGCGGCGCATCGCTGACGTAGTAGAGGCGCGCGGTCGAATCGGCGCGAAGTGTCGCCGGCGCGCCGCCGGGCAGCGAGAAAAAATCCCCCCGGCCGAAACGGAACGCGCTGTCGCGCTGCGCGACCGAGCCCGCGCCGTCGATCACGTAGCACACCTGCGAAGTCGCGTTCGGATCGACCGTCACCTGCTCGCCCGCCACGATGCGCACGAAGCTCGCCAACAGGCACGGCCCGGTGGCCGGATAATCGCAGCCCAGCTCGGCGGACAGGTCGAGCGGGACGACGCGCGTCGGCCCGCTATCGCAGAGCGACGCGGCGAAGCTCCGGTACGGCACGCGCGAAATCAGCTTCGCGCCGATCGGGTTCGCCGACGACGTGTACTCGAAATACTCGGCGTCGAGCATGGCGCGCTCGTCGCCGAACTGCGGCGTGAAGGGCAGGGTCGTGTCCAGCATGGTTCCGGCTCCGTCGAATGTGGGGAAGGGGTGGGCGGCCGTCTCCGGCATGGCACCGACTATAGGCGCCGCCCCACGGGCCGAGGAATCGCCCGCAGCGGAAATGAGCCTTGCACGAAAGGGATAACCGGAGCGACCGGCTTGCCCTAAACTGCACGGAACGAAACAGCGGCACGCGGCTGGGCGGGGCCGACTTCCATGGACTATTTTTCCGCCATCCGCGCCTTCCTGTGCGCCGCCGAATCGGGCAGCTTCAGCAAGGCCGCGCATCGGATCGCGGTCAAGACCTCGACCGTCTCGCGCTATGTGGCCGACCTCGAACGCGATCTCGGCATCGCACTGTTCAACCGCTCCACGCGCGGACTCGTGCTGACCGAGGGCGGGCGGCTGTTCCGCGAACATGCGCTAGTGGTGATGAGCGCGCTCGACGAGGCACGCGATGCCACGTCGTCGCTGAACGCGTCGCCGCGCGGGCTGCTGCGCGTGACGATGCCGCGTGCGTTCGGGTTGCGGCACGTGATCCCGCACTTGCCCGAACTCGCCGAGCGCTATCCGGGGATCGACGTCGACGCGGTGATGACCGACACGACGCTGAACCTGATCGATGCCGGCATCGATCTGGCGATCCGGATCGGCGCCCTGCCCGATTCGCAGTTGATCGCGCGGCGGCTCGCCACGCACCGGCGCGTGGCCTGCGCGAGTCCTGCCTATGTGGAACGGCACGGCATGCCGGCCACGCCGGAGGCGCTCGCCGGCCATGCCACGCTGCGATTTCCGTTGGTATCCGACGATCGATGGTGGTTCATTCGGCGCCAGGCACGGGTCGGGCAGGCGCCGCAGGAAACCGGCGATGCCGGCGACAGCGCGCCGGGCAAGGCGAGGGACGTAGCGGTGCGGCTGAGCGGCCGGCTGCGCGTGGACGACGCCGAGGCGCTGCGGCAGCTCGCGATCGCCGGATGCGGCATCGCCCTGCTGCCGACCTGGGCGATCGGCAGCGCACTGCGCGACGGCAGCCTGCTGCATCTGCTGCCTGACTGGGATGCGCAGGCCACGCGCGCGGCATCGGCGATCTGGGCCGTCTATCCGCCGAAAAAAACCGTTTCGTCGAAGGTGCGTGCCTTTATCGACTTCCAGGCCGAGGTGTTCGCGCGCCCCGGCTACTGGGACTTTTGATCAGTAGCCGCGCTGCAAGCGCTGCTCGTACAGTCGTTCCTGGCGCACCCGTTCGTCGTGGATGCGTTGCTCCTGCTGCCGCTGGTAGCGCAGGCGGTCGTAGCGGCGTTCTTCCTGATAATGGCGTTGCGCGCGTTCGTAGTCTTGCTGATCGTTGACGCGAACCAAGCCGGCCGCGGGCGGCGCGTCATTCGTGAACGGAGTCAGGGCAAGGGCGCTGGTGGACGCGAGCGACAGCGCGAGGACCAGGTAACCCGTTACGGCCGGGACAGGTGTGGACATTGTCATGTTTCGAGCAGGACGAGCAATGACCGTAGCACTCGCGGCGAGCCGCAACCGGCCGGTGCCGAAGTCGGCTGCGGAAACGCGAACCCGGCGCTTCGATTCCATGTCGATTTCTCGGGAAGCGCCAACGCATGATCGGCTGGCGGAGCGGCCAGCGTTGGCGCCACGCTGTCAGCAGCGGCGGATGGTGGAGGACGAGACGTTTTCGCCGCTATTCGTCAATGACTGCGGTCGTCGTCCGTTTCAGCGGCTAATCCGCGCGCTCGGCGAACCGATCGCAACCCAACCTGGGAGCGGATCGGGAGTCGGCCTCGGGTGATAGACGGGCCGCCGGCTTGACATCGTGCAATCGCTTCGATGCAGAACCTAGCGAGCACGGTCCTAGCCTTACAGATCAAAGGCCTCGTCCATATCGCCAAATTTCGTGTACTAACTCGTGTACTAAAAACGGACCGTGACCCGAGTTATCCACGGGGGCACGCAGCATTGCCCGGCGATTGAACGCTCGAGCGATGCCGGGCATGACGCTACGCGCTCGACGAGGGACACGACACTCGATTATGAGGTGCAGAAATGGCAGGTACGCCGCAGCGGCGCGCGAATCGCGCGAGAATCAAGCGCAACCGTCGGCTTTGGTGGGGGCGGCCGCTCGCAGATGGTAGGGAAGCCGGGGCGGTCATAGACACGCCGACGCCCTGCAGTTGCTGGATGTGCGGCAATCCTCGGCGATATTTCCATCAACTGACGATTCAGGAGTAGCGCTGGCAACAGGAGATCGACGATGCCGCGCGTGCTCATCAAGCCGCGGGCGGTGATCGATATGTCCACCCCGGAAGGGCGAGACGAGGTGCTCCGTGCCATGCGCAAAGTCATGGAAGAGCATCGCGAGGTGCTGGAGCGGCTCGCCAAACGCTAACTGGCTGCCATCCCCAAGTTGCCGATGACCGAGGGACCGTCGGCACTCTTGACGCGCTGGAGGCGTCCTCGGCATCAAAATACCTTGCACGCAGTTCCGAGAAGCGCCGATATGTCCACATCGTTTGCCCCGCGGTATGTCACCGTGCTCAAGTTTTGCGAGATGACCGGCTACACCGAAGACGCCGTGAAATCGAGGTGCCACAACGGTGTGTGGGGCGAGAGACAGGTATGGATCAAGGCACCGGACGGGCAGATGCTCATCGATATCCGCGGATACGAGAAGTGGGCGGAGTCCGCAGAGAACACGCGGTACACCACGCCGGCCGCCGAACCCGTATTGATCGCCGATCTGCTCGATGCTTGGCTCGCACGACAGAGCAACGTCCTTGCCGCAAGCACTCTCGAGGGCTACCGGAAGATAGTCAACGGCGCGCTGAAGCCGGCCTTCGGCCATCACGCGCTGTCGAGCTTCAAGCGCTCGCACGCGCGTGACTGGGCGGCCACGCAGACCTTCGGCAATAAACGGATGACGAACGTGTTGTCGGTCCTGCGCACCGCGCTCGATGAGGCGACCGAGGACGAGCTCGTAGCGCGGAATGTGCTCAAGAACTGGAATTACCAGCGCAACGACGGGCTCAAATCCGACGACGATATCGATCCGTTCACGTCTAACGAGCAGTGCGTGATCCTCGGAGCCATGAGCGGACAAGACCGCAATCTGTTTCAGTTCGCTTTCTGGACAGGCCTGCGCACATCGGAGATGGTTGCGCTACGGTGGACCGACATCGACTGGGCGCGCGGGATAGTCCAAGTGCGGCGAGGCCAGACACGTGCGGCACGCGTCCTGAACAAGGTCGAGAAGACGAAGACACGCGCCAGCCGGCGCGACGTGAAGTTACTCGGACCGGCCCTGGCCGCGCTGGCCGATCAGAAGCAGTTCACGCTGCCCATGGGTGCCGAGGTGTTTCACAACCCACGCACCGGGGCGCCGTGGAGCGGCGACCAGGTGATCTGGCTGGCCTGGAATCGAGCCATCGAGCAATCACGCGTGCGCTACCGCCGCCCGTACCAGACGCGACACACCTACGCGAGCATGATGCTGTCGGCCGGCGAGCCGCCGATGTGGGTAGCCAACCAGATGGGTCACATCAGCCTCAAGATGATCGAGCAACGATATGGACGGTGGATCACCGACGCCGCGCCAGACGCGGGTAAGCGGGGGGAAGCACTGTTCATCGGCTAGCGACGCTCGCCGTCGAGGGAACGTGCCGGCTCGCTCTCACTGCGGCGAAGGCCAGCAGCGCCGGACGCCCTCGGTGTGGCGCAAGCGCGTCGAGCATCGGAGGCCGCGTAGTTGGCCTGGCCCGCGCCGCCGGCCAGCGCGATCGAGCACTCGCCGCGGCGCACCGCCAGGTGCAGGGCCATCAGCGACGAGGAACAGGCGGTGTCGACCGCCAGCGCCGGCCCCTGCCAGTCGAGCACGAAGGCCAGCCGCCCGGCCGTCACGCTCAGCGCATTGCCGGTGCTGCGCTGGTGCGAGAGAGCCTCGGCGCCGGTCGCGAAACGGCGCATAACGGGCATCGCCGGTTTCGCGTAACGCCCTGGCAAGAAATGCGGCGCGAAATCGCTTCTTGTAACCTTTCGCGATACCAACACATAAGGAGCCGACAATGCCGATCCCGCCCGTTACGCCGATCCCGCAGATTGCGCCGGCCATCTGCGCAGAGCACACGCTTTGTTTCGAGTACGCGAAGGGCCTTCCTGCGGCCGTAGTCGCATTGCTGGCTGCATTTATTGCGGCGACTATCGCGTTCCGGCAGTACCGGGTTGCAAAGGCCAAGTTGAACTTGGATCTGTTCGAACGACGGTACGAACTGTTTGACCTTGTCTGGGATTACGCGTCACATGTCTCGCACAACGGAGTCGGCTGGCTCCACGGCGAACAACGCATCGATCTTGCTAACACACAGCCGAAGATTCAATTTTTGTTTGGCCCTGAAATAGCGGACTACGTTCACGAAATCCTTGAGAATTCCGCGTCTCTGTGGACGATAGAGCAGGCTACGGCGGCAAACAACGGAGTAACGCCACCGAATCTAGTCGAGCGCCACACTGAACTGACGCGCTGGTTCACGTTCGAGGCAGCAAGCGGAGTTCGAGAGAAATTCGGCCGCTATCTAGATTTTCAGAAGTGGCGCTGAATTTACGTGGTGCGCCCAGGGACGGCACGGCCGACGTGACGGCCAGGATCGACGCAGGCCTGCTCGATCTATCCGCGATAGGCATCGTCGCTGTAGAGCTCGAAGCGAGCAGTCCAGGTAGCCAAGCCGTCAAGCCCGTCCAGCACATCCTGGTCCGCAGCACCGCATCGTTGAGCACGGACGAACGGGCCAAAACAGCACCTCGCGCAGACGCGCGGGCGAAGCCTCGTTCGGCGACAGCACCATCTCGCCCACTCAGGCCAGCACGAACAGGCCATCGTCCGGTAGCACGCTGCCCTAGGGTTCAGCGTGAAGTGGCCGGTTAGCGGGTTGCGTGCATGCTGCTGGACGGAACGGCATGAGCGCCTGCGCCACGGCCAGATGCGATTTGAGCTGACGCCTTACGGCGCCATCCCACATTCAACAAGCGCTAGGAGTCAGCTTCCGATAGCTCTTCATGGACACCACCGTACTAGGTGATCGCCGTTCAAAGGCACGGGCTTGAGGCGCTACCAACAAGAACAGCGACTTCTTCATCTTTACCGACGCAGCAATTTGCTCAAGCGACATACCCAGCCGTTCGGACAAAAGTGATATGGCGCTGTCAAACAGCTCCGGACGCTCGTGAGGAATCTGAGAATCTTCACGCTCTGTATATCGCTCGCTTTTGGCAAACAAATGCCCAATCAACGCGCGTTTGTACAAATCCTCGGACAGAATTCCTAATTGACGCGCACGGTATAGCAACGCTGCCTTGCTAACGCGCCAACGCATTTTCATTTCTGAAAGCGCGATCCAATTGATTTGCGTGCCACCACGTAACGCCGGAAACTCCTTCACAAACGAGCTCCGCGGCAGCAGAAATGCCGACGCAAAACGATTCGCCTCTGCCTCCGTTGCTTTGTCTCCGGTGCTTCGGCCAACATGGCCGACGAGATGACCGATTTCGTGGGCGTGATCGAACCTCACTCGACATGCAGAAGCATCAGCGCTATTCGTGACTACGATCGGCCGGGGCGCTGCAATCGACAACGCGTCAATCCCGCGCCCAGCACTCTCGAACGTGGTTACGACCGCTCCGGCATTTTCGACGACTCGAACCATGTTCCCAATCGGACCAACACCTAGCCCCCAGTGTATTCGGCACTTCTCCGCTGCACGTTCAGCGGCCTCAGGCGATCCAATATCGTGCTCAGGGAAGTCAACGCTCGGCAGCTTAAGCGTGCCGTCGATGAAATCCACAATCTTGCGAAAAAGCTCCCCCGTAGCCATGGCGGCCTGCTTATCCGTCGGCTTTGTTCCGATCAACTTCCGAAAATGAAACACGTCCTCTCTCAACGCTTGCCTATCACCTGCGAACAAGAACTCAGGCTCAACGTTGAGGAAGGACGCTAATGCATGAACCAACTGAGGTGTTGGCGTGTCGGTTCCGGATTCGATACGCTGGATGTATTGCTTGGACTTCTCTACAGCCTCGCCAACGTCCGCCAGCGACAGTCCCTGTGCGCAGCGAACGAGGCGAAGGTTTGCTCCATCAAATACGGCAGTCATTTCACGTTGTCATTACCTGCACGCGGAGCAGACTCCTCGGATTCCGGGATATCTGCACGCGCGGGTGCTTGAGGCACCTCTTCCGGAAGTTGATCATTGAGGTCACTGAGGACGCGAACATGGCCGTAACGCCATTCGCACACCACCTCCTGCATGACGTTGTAGCCGACGAAATAGATCTCGAGCTCGTCGTCGTCCGTCAGAGGACGTTGGACGATAAAGCGGAAAATCACTGGCTCGCGATCGTCCGGATCGAATAATCGATCGGAATCATTGCGGCGCCAGAAGCCCTTCTTTTTTGGCGTCTCGTGATCGTCCCGAAAAAAACGAAACGGAAGCCCACCGATCTCCAACGTAACGTCCATCGCCGAGTTGGTGAGCTTCAGCCACGAATACTCGCCCGAGGTCGCCAGACGAATAAGACGCTGCCGCGAGCGGCTGAAGAACAATGCACCTCTACCGTAGTTACAGTCGTCATCGGAATCGAGAAGCGTCTCGACGCCGTAGAAGATTTCACGCAGATTCGAGGCAATCAGGTTAAGGCGGTCTTCAGACAAAGCAGCCTTAGACTTCCACGGCAATGGCATGTGCATCAGCGCTCACTTTTTCGGTAAATGACGGAATCGTCAACCAGATATTGTCGGAAATTCGGACGATCGTCAACCGCCATGCGCTGTGACGTTTACCCTACCGCTCACACTGCTCGGCAAGCTCCTTCAGTTCGGCGCTCCCGTGTTGGCGTCGCCCGGCTGGACGTCCGGGTGCGTGTGCGAATGCAGGCTGGTGCCGGCTGCTGTGACGTCCTGCTGGACGATCAGCGGACCCTGCATCGCGGCGTTCCCGCCAAGCGGGCCCTCACCCTGCGTCATCTGGCCGTCGACTTCGACGATCGGCGCGGAATTCGTGATCTCCTGGCCGGCGGTGATGCCGACCGTCTGCGTCGCCTGGATCACGATGGTCGGCGCGGCCAGGCGGATCTGCGTGGGCGACGAGATCGTGATGCCGGCCGCGTTGAACTGGACGATCTGCTGCGGCGCGCCGTTCAGGAAGCCGCCGATGTAGAGGCCGTCGGCCATGTCGAAGATGCGCTTCGAGCCGGGGTTCGCGAAGCCGCGGTTGGCCTTGGCCGAGGAGATGTCGCGGTCCTCGATGACGGCCACGCCGATATCGCCGACCTGCGGATCGATGATCACGGCGTTCGCGCCGCCCTGCAGCCGGAAGAACGGCAGGTGGTAGATCGTGCCGTGCGGGACCGAGTTGTTCCAGCCGTCGAGCTGGCTGACGAGCGGCTGCACGTCGACGAAGCCGACCGGCGCCACGTCGCCGGCGCTCGTCACCGCCTTGACCGCGACCAGCCGCGCGCCGCTGATCTGGCGCAGGATCTGCCAGGTGATGAATGACAGGGCATTGAACCCGGTTAGATCCGTGGTCTGGTCTTGCTGCCCAAGATAGGCATTGTCGTCAGGAAGCATGGGTGGGCCTCGCAGTTATACGGGTGAACCATTGCCCATTGGGCGTCTCGCTCTCGAGGGTATGAATCACCTCGGACACATACCAGACGCCGGCAGCAGGCGTCAGCGAACTCTGTATCCGTACGTACCCTCCCGGGATGATGCTGTGGTTGAACTCGGTGGTCGCCTGAATCGCGTTGCTGGAGAGCGTCGGATAGCCCACCATGCCGGTGGCCGGCGAGATGACCGGAATGTCGGGCGTCGCGCGCGCGCCGGTTCTCGGCCAGATGGCGAGCGTGCCGCGATCGAGCGTGTAGTAGATGTCGGCTGCGCGCGCGCATGCCTTCACCTGCATCAGCGTCGTCCCGGGAAAGTAGGGGTTCGAGAGCTGGACGTTCACGCCGTTGTTCTCGAACTGGACGCCCATCGCTTGCGCGAAGCCCTGCATGATCGTCGCGACGTCGGCCGGGCCGGTGAAGCTGGACGCAGCGGCCGGCTTCAGGGCAGCCGCGCCGCCAGCAACGCCGATCACATTCAGCGCCACATCGGGCATTCCCTCGAACTGTCCCCAGGATTCCTTGATCGAGCCGTCGTAGATCGACGCCAGGCCATCCTCGTCGTCACCGGCGGCCACCAGGATCGTGTTGTTCATGCGCACCGAGGCGTTGATCAGCCCAACGGACGTGAGCTGGTTCATCATCGACAACGACAGACCGTAGATGCGAACCTGAGCGTGCGGCATGGAGTCGCCGGGCACCGCCCGGATCATTGCCTGCACCCGTAGTCCAGTCAGCGTAACGGTGCTCGCCCCGCTCTCACCGAAGGTTCCGGTGCCGAGCGACAGCGTGACGTCGATTCGTTTTTTCGTGAAGCTCATGACAGGTCTGATCCCTCGAGGTAGACGAGTTGGAAGCGCGCGCCGAGGCCGGGGTAATCCGGGTCGTCGACGAATCCCAGGTAGGCGAAGCGGATAAGAGCATTCAGCTTCTGCGAGGCCACGGCGCTTGGCGGAATGCTCTGCATCACAGCACCCCGCCGAACGTTCCGCTTACTCCCACCGGCCCGAATAGAGCAGCTTGACCAGCGGTCGGCGTGACGGTTTGAACCTGCCCAAGAGACACCGGATCCGCCGATGCTGGACTCGCGACATTCGAGAACGTGTTGATGCGGACAGCACCAGTTACGGTGCTAGATGGCGTGTTGTCCTGATATGCAAACTTTGCAACCACCGTCTGCCGCACCTCCTCGACGAACACCTCGACGACGAGCAGCGTCACGCCAGCGCGCGACGTGCGGCGATAGTCGTAGGCGATGACGTTGGCGTTCTCGTAGGTGACATCCGGCGTCACGACGCGGAACAGCATGGTCGATTGCTTGGCCGCCTCGATCTGCGCGAGGAATTCTTGGCGGGCTGCCTCCGATTTCGCGCAGACGAGCTGCACGCGCGCCTGGTATGGCACCTGCACCTTGTTGTAGGAGGCAAACCCGCCTTCTTCCTGTGGGTAACCGGAGATATGCGAGTCGCCGCGGTACTCGATCGACAGCGCGGTGTCGGCCGGCGCCACCGGCACGCCGCGGCTGTCGAAGATGCCCCACTGCGGCCGAAGAATCGACTGCAGGAAGTCGACGGCGTCGGACAGGACGGTGCTGATCGCGAACGAGCCCAACGACTCGCCGGGCGCGCGCGGCAGGGCCGGCACGCCAGGCAGCGGCGGCACGTTGGGGAAGTCGGGGACCGGGAGATTCGGGAGCGGCATGGTCAGGACATCCCCGTGTTGGCCTGGCTGACGTCGAACTGAAACTGCCGGCGCCCCACCTCGTCGATGAAGTCGCGCGCCAGGCCCGCGCCGTCAGTGGCACTCGAATGAATATGGATCGGGCCAGAGAAACTGGTCTCGTTCGAGTTCGTCGTATTCGAAACACTGCTCGAAAGCCCAGGCAGAGTCGCTACGGCGGTCTGCCGCGCAATCTGCGCCGCGTTGGCTCGACCGAGCGCCCCATATAGATCGGACGCGTACAACGCGCGCTGCTGGGCCTCCGAATCGGCGTTTTTGGGACGCTCGTAGTAGCGAGACGCAATAGCCGCCGCATCGAGTGCATTGGTCGACGCCAGCAGCCGACGCCCGGCGTCCCGCTCGCCGCCACTGCGAAGCTCGTAGTTCGCGAACTGCAATTGCTGATCGAGCGTGGAACTTCGGATGTCAGTCCCGAACAGCTTCTTGAACGCGTCCTGTCGGTCCGGGTGCCACTGACCGATTCCGTAGGCCCGCCCGTTGTCGCCAATAGCAGTCGGATTCAGTTGGCTTTCCCGCCAGAAGTTTGCAACGAGGCCCACTGCTTGCTCTTTGGACCATCCCATCTCCATCAGACGGGAGACTGCCGCAGCGGAACGCATATCCTTGGCGAGATCAGCACCGTTGCCATACGCGCTGGAGCCGCCTGCAGCGGTAGAACTTGAGGACGATCCGCCAGCGTCGGCTCCATCGCTGCCGACGTCGTTGATGTCCGCGAGAAACTGCTTGCCGTGCTTGATGACGTCACCCCAGCGTCGCTGCACCAACGCGTTGATGACCTCCCCGAGCTCGGAGAACGCATTTCCAAGCCGTCCAATCGTCTTGATGCCACCATCGAGCTCAGCAAAGAACGATTTCACATTGGTGGTGACCTGCTTCCAGTCGATGTCTTTCACCCACGCCGCGAACCGCTCCGCGAGCGCCACGATCTGCTTCCCGATCTGGTCCGCGTGCGCCGCGAACCAATCGGACAGCGGCGTCAGCAGCTTCATGATCGCCTCGAACGCCGGCGTCATGCCGATGACCGCGCGCTGCGCTGACAGCACAATGCCCTCCTTTAAATCCTTCCAGCGGTTGTCGAGCGCACGCAAGCGGTCGGCTTCTTCTTGCGCTAGCTGGTTGAGCTTCGACTGGCGGTCCATCTCGGCCCGCAGTGCAGCCGGCCCGCTCATCAGGGCGTCAGCCATGGCTCGGCTGTACCCCTCTTGCTGCATGGCCAGAATCGCGAAGCCGCGCCCTTGGGTTTGCGCGAGCCGCTGGGAAATCTCCGCGTCCTGCTGCAGCTTCTTGATCGGATCGTCCACGTCGCGCACGCTGGCACCCTTTACGCCGGCCCGGCTGGCGTTCATCAGGTAGGCCTGCAGGCGATCGTCGAAGTCACCGTTCTTCAGCTTGGCGGCTTGCTCCTGGATGCCCCGCATCGCGTCGTCGGCATCGGCCGCCGAGGCTCCCAGGCGATCGAACGACTGCTCGACGGCACGCACTTGACCGGGCACCATGCCCAGATCTCGAGCAAGTTGGCCGGTCGCAATCGCGCCCTTAATGGTCTGCTCAGCGAACTCCTTGATGCCGATCCCGGCGGCGAACAGACCAACGATGGCGAGCAGCTCGGTGCGAAAGGCGCGGAACGAGTCGGCGGCGCGCTTGTTCCGCTCCTCGATCTGCTTGGCCGCCGCCAGCTCCTCGGCGGTGAGCTTCTTTGTCAGTTGGCCGGCCTCCGCCTTGCCGCGCTTGAACGCGGCGGCGTCGAGGCCGAGGGTGACGACAAGTGCGTCGACGATGGTGGTGCCCACGGTCACTTCCTCCGTTCTGCCGCGACGCGCTCGTTGTAGCTGTCGACGGCGATTATTTCGAGCAGGCCATGCAAGTCGGTCTGCCCCAAGTTGGTTTGCAGCTCGGCCAGGGTGGCCAGCCGGCGGGAAACGACCGCGCCGATAGTGCGCGGCACGTTCGGGTAGTTGATCAGGCGCCCGGTGTCGGCGCCGCCCCAGTGGCCTGCGCGGATTGGGCGGCGCCGAGAAAACCCTCGAGGTGCAGGTCGAGCACGACCTTTCGCAGGCGCAGGCGCGTCGAGACTTCCTCGGTGTCGTCGTCAATCAGCGCCCGCGCGCCGCCGGCGGTGCCGTCGCCGAACGCGAACTGAACGCAGGTCATCATCTCGTCGAGCAGCGGTTTCGCCTGTTCGAAGGGAACCTTGGTGATCGACTTGATGCCAATCGCGGCCACGCCAGCCATTCCCATGGACAAGACCTCGTCCGGGATTTGCACCCCGGCGCCCATGACCGCGAAAAGCGCCCGCGCCGCCCAGTCCTCCGACCGTGCGGCCGACATCTCGGTGATCAGGAAGCGTTTGCCGGCGTCACGACCCTCAGTCGCCGTGAAGTTGGTGGTTTTGCGAGCCATGCTGTTTCTCCAATGAATGTGGAATTACCCCGATGCCATCCGGCCACCTGGCCGACGCAACCCTGTCCGAGCGCCTCACGAACCGCCCTCTGCGTTTCTAGACTCACGTGCGCACTCCTGTAGACTTCCGCCCCCAGATTCCGCTGACGGCACGCCGATCTGCGCAGCCCGCTCCATCAATCCGGCGAGCCTTCGACGCGTCCGCATCCGGCCCTTCCTTCCGCTGGCCGGCGTCATCTCTGCCCGTTCCGCCTCGCTCCAGTAGTCCGGCCGCTCACATGCCGCCCCGAGAAGCAAGCGCTCCAGCGTCCTGCCTCGGCACTCCCCAGCCCGCTTTTCCTTTTTGAGCAGCGCCACCAAATCGCGGCTGGCCCACGCCGTGATCTGCACGAAACCAGCTTTCCGCATCCGCTTGCCGTGCGCCTTCAAGCGCTCTGCCGTCGTTGCCATATCCACCTCTCCCACCGTTATCCGGACCGTTACCACGGTCACAGGTCGTCGTTCATGTCGTCCGCCGATGCACTGTCGCGCATGGCGGCGCGTTTCCGCTTCACGTGGTAGGCCGTCACCACCGCATGGGCCACCATGTCCAGCGCCGGCTTCGCGTCGCCGTGCTTGTCCGTCCACACCTTCGGCGTCAGCGTGCCGGCCAGCGCCACCGAGTCACCGTCCTCGAGTGCCAACAGCGCATCACCCACCGTCGTGCTGAATGCGATCACGTTCACGAACATCGCCTCACCACCGTCCACCGCGGCGCGCACCTTGCACGTCACGAACTTCCCACCGTTGCGTCCCTGCCGGCTCGTCGCCGTGCCGAACAGCTTTCCGCTCACCAGTCCATCGATCACGATTTGCTCCAGGTTGAATGTTTCAGAAAGAGCCTATGCACCCTGTTTGTCGCGTTTGTCTCTTCCCTAAAGGGAAGAAGAGACAACGCGACAAAACTGCAAGGGGCCTTGTCGCGCGTGTCGCGCAGAACAAATGCGACACGCGCAACATCGACAGATTTCGCTTAAGCCCATGCCTGCCGGCCATCCGACGGGATGTCGCCAAGCTTCGCCGGCCAATTTGTCGCGCATGTCGCGCATCGCAAACGCGACAAACTGCGGACAGCTCGAAACCGACCCATTTTTTTGCCAAACGCGACAAAATCGGCGCGCTCATTCGACACCTCTGGCTGCTGCGAAAATGCCCGCCGTGTGGTGCAACAGCCCTGCCTCGGCGAGTTTCTTGCAGGCCCGATAGACGGATGGCCGCGTGTACTGATCCTCGAAATGTCGTGCGACCTCCGCGCCCTTTGCACCCGCGTTGCGAACTCGGAGGAACTCCAGCACAGCGCCCTCGACCGCGCCCAGTTTCTTGCCTGGCATCGGCGCTGCCGGTGCGTTTTCTGGTTGCACCACGCACGATGTAATCGGTGATCCCCACTTCGATAGACCGAGTTGCACGACGTCGAGCCGGAACCCAATGCGCTCGCCCTTACTGGCGAGGTCGCGCTGCTTCGTGATCTCGGCGCACCGCCCGGATGGGGAGTCCGTCACCTCAATCTCAGTGTCGATCGCAGCACGGATGCCGCTCCAGCCGCGGGCCCCAGCGGCCACCGCCTTCCCTGCGTGATGGATCAGCATGAAGTGCGCATCGCACTCGGTGCGGATCCGATCGAAGCGCTCGATAACGCGCCCCATGTCCTGGCCAGCGTTCTCGTTCGCACCAGAGCTCAGGCGTGCCAGCGTGTCACCGACGATCAGCCGGACGGGCACGCCCACCCGCGCTTCGAGCGCGCGCACGGTGTCGATGACGGCATCCGTATCGGCGTCGCCCTCGAAGAGATTGATCGGGTTGCGTGTGACAGCGAAGTTCGGCACCTGTACACCGTGGTGCCGCTGATATGCCTGCAGCCGCACCAGCACCGAGGTTGGCGATTCCGCGGCGAGATACACGACGAGCCCTGGCTCGGTCTGTCGGTCAATCCAGGGCACCCCACGAGCGATAGCCGCAGCCATGTCGATCACGAAGAACGTCTTGCCGCTGTTCGAGTCGCCGTACAAGACGCTGCCCCCGCCCGCCGTGAGGAGCCCCTGGACCAACTCGTCAGGCGCGACCACGGCGTCCGGCAGATCGTCAGCAAACGCCACATCGAGACTGAGCCGTACCTCTGGCTCGCGGGCGGCGCGCAGCAGCTCGGCCAGTGCTTCGGCCCCGTGCTCCGCCTCATAGTCGTTGGCGTCGTAGTTCGTGGGCTTGTCCTCAGGCAGCTCCGCCCACGCGCCGCCGATGTCCCGCGCAATCGACTCAGCATCCACTTCCTTGCCGCGGTCAGGCACGATCACGACACGCGCCGCCGGATAGCGCTCGCGCAACAACGTCGCCACCGTCCGAGAGCGGCCCGCGCCGAACGTCACCACCGCGGCGCCGTTGAAGTCGGCTCGGGCGCACGCCCATGCCTGGCCGACGCCTTCGCACACATACACCGCGCCGTCGGAGACAATGTCGCCGACCACGAACAGCCCATCACCAAACGACGCACCCGGCATGTTCAGTTTCTTGCCGGCACCCGGCGGTGGGATGAACTGAATCGTGCGCAGTTCACCATCGAATGAGCGCACGGGCACCGCCAGCCAGCCGGCGACGCGGTAGTCTTGGATAGTCAGTAGGCTCTCGGTCGGCACCACTCGAAGCCCACCGGCGCTGCCGCGCTTCGCCGCAATGTAAGCATGATCAGCATGCGCCGGCGGGTAGCCGGCCAGCACGGCTTCAAGGTCAGCGCCTGACTTTCGTTCGGTGCGCACGGCAGGCGGTCGGCCGGCAGTGCGCTTGATGCGAGCCAGAGACTGCGAGCCCCGGCCTATGCCACCGGCCATGTGATAGAGCGTCGCGGCTCCGACACCGCCGTCGGGGTCGATGCTTCGCCATACAGCGCGCGCGTCGCGCTCGCCACCGAAGTTGGCACCGCCTGCCGACCAGTCGAGAAAGTCGTCCTCGGACAGCCCGGCCGCCTTCGCCGCCATACCGGCACGAACCCAATCCTCTCGACTGCAGGTCGCATCGAGCGATCGCAAAGCATCGCGAGCCCGCTCGATGTCGTCGTGCCCGTTCTTCATGCGTGGTGAAATGATGTGGGTGCCGTAGGCGGTTGGGACGTGCCGGCCTTGCCAGATGGTCGGCAGACGCGTCGAGCCGCATATCCGTCGCCGTCGAGCTCCTCGCACAGGAGTCGGGCAGCATTCATTGCATCGCGATGGGTATCGCGCGGCTCGCCACACACGGATTCAGTGCACGCCTCCGCGCCGCCGCCGTGTTGAATCCGCAGATACACGACAGGCACCCATTGCGGAGAAATGCCCGTCAGATACTCCTGCCACGCAGCAAGATCACCTGCGCTCAGGTGGCCATGCGCGGCCGCGAAGGGCAGCACCTGATCCAGGCGCTGGCGCGCGCGCCCATCAAGCCTGTCAACTATCGACAACGCGCTTGCGAGGGACACGTGCCACGCGCCGCCGGGCATCAGCGGGTCGCGGATCTTCACTGTGACGTCCTCGCCGGGATTGAGACCGATGTCGTCGCCGACCCACTCGAGGTTACCCATGGCACACCTCCGCGCCGACTTGAGGCATATGGGTGGAGCGATAGACCGCCAGCACCTTGCCTGCGACTCGCATCCGCCACGCACCGAGGCGGGCGGCTGTCCACTCACCTGCACCGCTAACATCGACCTGCATGCCGGCTTCCGTCACGGCAAACCGACGACATCCGCGCCATTCGACGCGCCGCCCATCCGACGAAAGCATCTCGACGAGGTAAAGGCCGTCCGAGCGCACTGCTTGCGTGTCGAGGTCCACGTGGAGAATGTCGGTAGCAAGAACGGCCGGCGGGTAATGGCAGTCGACGGCCGATTTGAAAACGGATCCGGAAGGGTGCCGCAGTTCGCGATCAGAGTTGACATGCGACCGAGCCTGGAGCGCGCGCGGGGCGTCGGCGACGATGACGTCATGCATGGGGCACCTCCAGCACGTCGTAATCGAAATGTGCCGCAGCGTCCAGCAACAGCAGCAGGACACCGGGAAGGGCCGCGCGGGAAACGAGCATCGCAGGCTTGCGCTCCGGGTCGGCGCTGGCGCTCGTGCGCAGCAATACGAAGCCAGGCGTCGCTGACGCTTCGATGTGGGCGTGGATGGAGATCATCACTGGCCCTCCGCCCGATAGTTCAGAGGATCAGCCAACCAGCGCTTGATCTCGGCATTCGGCCAGACAACAAGCTTTGCCGACGCACGCGTGCCACGTGGGAAGCGGCCTGCGGCCTCTTGCAAGCGCACCCATTCGCGCGAGAAGCGCACGAACGGCGCCAGGTCGCGCCAACGGCTATAGCCGGTCGTGGGAAATTCATCCAAGTTCGGGAGCGGCGGAAGCGCGGTGCGTTTTGCCTGATTGCCTCCTGCACCACCAGCCGTCTCCGCGATTGCTGCGTTGGTCGTCATTGCGATTCCTTGCGCCTTGTGTGGCTTTGTTTGCAATGACGACAGGTTGTAGCCTATAACTTTCGACAATCAAGACGCTGCCCAGGGCGCCTTTACCAGTAAGGGTTTTGGGGAAGTTATATAACTCAAGGTATAACTACGAACGGATGGCTATCGGGGAATCCAAGATGCCAAAGCTGGTCCGGAGGCCGTTTTTTTACCTCGGCATATCTTGCTAATGGCCGGCTGAGACACACCAAACTCAGCAGCCAATTTCGTCTGCGATTCGCCGTTGCCCGCACGCCTACGAATTTCTGCGTGCTGTGCGGGAGTCAATTTGGAACTTCCTTTTGATGCGGCAGAAGGCAGTGCCGCCAACGAGGGTGGCGCCATTGCTCGAGCCTTTGCGTATTCCATGATCTGCTCAGCAATGCGATCCATGTCCACAATGGGATCAGTGATCAGCTCTGACGGATGAAGAGGTAATAACGTCCCTGGCTCATAGAACTCGATCGAGCCAGCCGCTTGCAGTTCTGTCAAAAGCTGCTCATATCTCGCAGCTCGATGATGGAGCAATTTGAGTCGAGCATTCGCGCCGCGCGACATCTCCGCCAATTCTGGGAACTTAGAGAGCAAAGCGACAGGCGCCTCCGGAGCGGGAAACGGATACCATTCTCCGGACAGCGGATCACGATAGCCGCCTTGACGCTTCAGAATTTGCCGCGCTTGAGTTTCGGTTTCGACAGTCTGCCGCTCGGCGAGCGCCAACGCCGCCTGCGACCAATAGCAGTGATTCCGCATTGCGCCCTCACGCAATCCCTTATGAGGAACCGCGCCGGCCCGGTAAGGGAGCCGGGTTTTCGGGGATCAGCCTAGGCGCGGTATGAACGATTATGCCGAATCGGCACGCCCGTGACATGCAGAGGCTGGCATGCGCAGACCTTTCATTGGCAGTCGCCCCAATGCTCGGCCTCGCGCAACAACGCCGCATGAGCTCGGGCCGCATACACGTCAGCACGGGTCATGCCGTCAGGCGTCTTGATCACCTCGGCGAGTTCCGCGAGTGACGGTGAGCTCGATACGGATACGCCCCCATCAGGCATGTCCTCGATGGTGATTACGTGCTTCCTCATGTTGGATCCTGTCTTCACTGAATGCTCACGCCGCTGACGAGCCGAAATTCCCGATAACGACCTTGCGCCCCTCCTCAATCTGGGCGTCGACGAAGTCCGCCCATAACGCCAGGATCCGCCGCCGTTCGCCGGCATACTCGGCTCGGTTGTAGACGCCCTTGATGCCCCTGATGGAGTGTGCAAGCGCCTTCTCGATCGCGTCGGAGGATTGCCCCATCTCGTGCAAGTGTGTTGAAGCTGTACGGCGGAAGTCGTGCAGCACGAAGTGCTGAACCTCCATGTCGAGCGCGCGCACCGCCTGATTGAGGGTGCTCTTCGCAATCGGCCGATCGGCGCCGCGAGACGATGGAAACACGTACTGCTGGCTTGTCCGGTTCTCGTGCAGTTCGCGCAGCATCGACACGGCTTGCGGTGCGAGGTAGACCCAGTGCTCGCGGTCCTTCTTCATCCGCTCGGCCGGAATACGCCAGACACCGGCATCGAGGTCGAACTCACTCCAGCGCGCCTCAATCAGTTCAGACTTGCGGACCATCGTCAGTACCAGCAGATGAATGGCGAGCTTCAGCGGCCGACGGATGCTCGACGCATAGACAGCGCGTAGCACATGCCCAATCTCATCCGGCGACAGCACTCGGTCGCGGCTTTCCTGCGTGGCGACGAAGCGCGCGACAACCGCCTGCGCCGGGTTAGTCGTCACGAGCTGGCGAGCGATCGCGTACTCATACATCCGCTTCAGGACGTTCCGCGTCGACAGCGCCATCTTCGGCGCGCCACGCTGTTTGATCCGATCGCAGATCGCCAGGACGTCACCAGGCGTCACCTCGGACACCGGCTTGCCGCCAATGGCCGGGTACACGTCCTTCTCGAGCGCACGATTCGTGGTCCGCTGGTACTCCTCGGATTTATCAGCCATCTGTTGCTCGACCCAGTAAGCGCCGAACTCCCGCACCGTGTTGAGGCTCTTCGTCGTGCCCCGATCCTTGCGAGCATCAGCGACGGGAGACACGCCGCCGGCCACAATCTCAGCGTAGCGGCGCGCACGCTCGCGCGCGGCAGCGAGTGACACCGCTGGGTAGTCGCCGATCGTCACGGTCGGCTGCTGCTTGCCGTGGAGGGAATAGCGGAAGCGCCAGATCTTCGCCGCGGACGGCATGACCTCAAGCACGAGCCCGCCGCCGTCCGAAACGGTGTAGCGAGACACCTTCGGCTGCAGCGCCTTGATTCGGGTGTCGGTCAGTGGCTGGACGATTCTGGGCATGGTTAGTACACGGCTTTCAGTACATGGTCGTCACGTGTACTGAAATGTGTACTAATGAACCCTTGGTGTCAATGGGGAATGATGGGGAAATTTTGTGTAGGATTTTGGCTGAAACCCTTTCTACGCGGGGGTTCCGTTGGTGATCTTTGGCATTGGTTGGAAGCTGATCATTTGCCGATGCAAAACCGACTAAAAATCACCCCCAGCAAATCATCGGAAGTGAATTCGCCGGTAATCGAATTGAGTTGCTCCTGCGCGAGTCGCAACTCTTCCGCGAACAGGTCGAGCGCCTCGGCGTTCTGATCGGCATGGCCCGCCGCCTGCGCGAGGTGCGCCTGCGCCGCGCGCAGCGCGATCAGATGCCGTTCGCGCGCCAGGTAGACGCTCTCGGCGCCCGCCTGCCAGCCGGCGATTCGCAGCAGTTCGGCGCGCAGCAGGTCGATGCCGTCGCCGCGTTTCGCAGACAGCCTGACCTCGCTCAGATCGAGCCCGCCGGCCGCGTCCGCCTGCGCATGGCCGCCGAGATGCGCGACCGCCGGCGGCGCGTCGGTCAGATCGGTCTTGTTGAAGACGCGCACGACCGGCACGCCGGCCGGGAAACGCCCGGCAATCGCGCGATCGTCCGCACCGAGCCCCTCGCGCGCATCGAGCAGATGCAGCACGACATCGGCGCGCTCGATCTCGCCCCAGGTCCGTGCGATGCCGATCTTCTCGACCTCGTCTTCGGTTTCGCGCAACCCGGCCGTATCGACGATATGCAGCGGAATCCCTTCGATCTGGATCGTCTGCGCGACCTTGTCGCGTGTGGTCCCCGCGATCGGTGTGACGATCGCGAGCTCGGCGCCGGCCAGCGCGTTCAGCAGCGACGATTTCCCGACGTTCGGCTGCCCGGCCAGCACCACCGACAGCCCCTCGCGCAGCAGCGCGCCCTGGCGCGCGTCGCCGAGCACGCGCGCGAGCCGTTCGCGAATCCGCGCGAGCTTGCCGCGCGCGTCGGCAGCCTCGAGGAAATCGATCTCCTCCTCAGGAAAATCGAGCGTCGCCTCGACCAGCATGCGCAGCCCGATCACGTCGTCGACGAGCGCATGAACGTCGCGCGAGAACGCGCCGTCGAGCGAGCGTCCGGCCGAGCGCGCCGCCGCCTCCGTGCTGGCCTCGATCAGGTCCGCGACCGCCTCGGCCTGCGCGAGATCGAGCTTGTCGTTCAGGAACGCGCGGCGCGTAAATTCGCCGGGCTCGGCAAGCCGCACGCCGTGGCCGCGGCCGGCATCGAGGCAGCGCTGCAGCAAGAGCTGCAGCACGATGGGGCCGCCATGGCCCTGCAGTTCGAGTACATGCTCGCCGGTATACGAGTTCGGTGCCGGGAAATTGAGCGCGATGCCGCGATCGAGCGCCTCGCCCGCGCCGTCGAGAAACGGCACGTAGCTGGCGTGGCGCGCGGCCAGCAATTGCCCGCACACGGCCTGCATCAAGGCCTCGGCCGCGCTCGCGCCGGCGCGGCCGAACGAGATTCGCACCACCCCGATCCCGCCCCGCCCGGGCGCGGTGGCAATGGCAACGATTGGATCGGAATCGGTAGTCAGCATCGGAAAATCGCGGGAGGAATACGAAACGGGACGGCGTGACAACCATGCCGGCGCAACGCCGCATTGTAGCGTGCCGGCCTTCACGCGGCCGACGGCAGCCGACACGCCCTCGCCGCCTATCACGCCTGGCAGGTCTTAGCCAGTTTAAGCTAAATGTGAGGCAAATCTGGCGTGAAGACGCCACACCATCTCGCGCATTTCCGGATTTTCACGTCAATTTATGAGATAAAGCGCGGAAGTAGGAGGCAGACAACCAACCCTTGTTCAAGCTCATGAGATAGATATGACGCATCCGGTTGTCATCTGACCGGCGCCCGGATTGCACAATTTGCGCATGCCGACATTCGACGAAAAAGCGGCGTTTTCGGAACGCCTCAAATTTGCGCTATTGCGTAGTCCGGAGAAGGTCTCTGGCGCGACGGAACTCGCGCTGCATTTCAACCTGCGCCATCACGGCGATCATCCGGTTTCGCCGCAAACCACGCACAAATGGCTGACGGGCCGCACCATCCCGACCGCGGACAAGCTCGCGACGCTCGCCAACTGGCTGCGTGTCGATCTGCACTGGCTTCACTACGGGCCGCCGCCGGGCACCAGCCCGCATGGCACGCCGCGGCCGCTGCCGCGCGACGAGCGTTATCCGCCCACGCCCGAAACCATCGAACTCGCGACGAAGATCGAGGCGCTATCGTCGCATCATCGCTATCTGGTGCAGGAACTGATCGAGCAGTTCTACGGCGACGCACCCTGAGGGCGACCCCGTGCCGCGGCTGGCGCATCCCGCCGCTCGACGGCTGCTGCAAAATGCCGCGCGCCGATCGATCCCGGGCGGCCGTATCGTTCGGGGATGCGTGGGGCTCGGCAGCGAGCTGCCAAATAGAATCGACACCGCCGCCTTCGAAGACCTCGGGCCCGCTCGCCACTGCCCGGCATGCCGCTCTCGCGCAGGCTTCGCATCACGCCATTCTCCCAAACACGCTAAATTCCGAACGGCTCGTGCCCGCCCCTGCCAGACCATCGGCCTGCTTTTCTCCCGCTACGTCCGGGCATTTACGAGATGACCGCGCCATGCGGTCGATCATGGTTTGGTTGAATCCACCCTTATTTGAGATAAATATAGCGCGACCAGTTGTCACTGGCGGCGAATGCCGCTTGCACAATCGTCCGCATGCCTACGCCCGAGGAAAAAGCGGCGTTCTCCGAACGTCTCAAATTCGCCCTGCTGCGCAGCCCGGAAAAAGTGTCGGGCGCGACGGAGCTCGCGCTGCATTTCAATCTGCGGCACCACGGCGAGCAGCCGGTCTCGCCGCAGACGGCGCACAAGTGGCTGAGCGGTCGCACCATCCCGACGCCCGACAAGCTCGCGACGCTGGCCGACTGGCTGCGCGTCGATCCGCACTGGCTGCACTACGGGCCGCCGCCCGCCACGGCGCGCAACACGCCGAAGCCACTGCCGCGCGACGAAAAGTATCCGCCCACGCCCGAGACGATCGAACTCGCGACCAAGATCGAGGCGCTGTCGCCGCACCATCGCTACCTCGTGCAGGAGCTGATCGAACAGTTCTACGGCGACGCCTCCGAGCATTGATCCGCCCCGCTTTCAGACGCGTCCGCGCGACGCGAGCCGGCCGGCCGCGCGCGCCGCGGGTGCCCCTTCACGATTGCCGCCTGTCATGAAAAAACGCCCGGCGCTGGCCGGGCATTTTTCGTCATGCGGGGCGAAACGCGGCGGCAGGCGGCATGAGGCCGCCGCGCCGCGCGGCCATCAGGTGGCTTTCTTCTTGTTGCCGATCGCCCGCGTGATGTAGTACTGCTGCGCGATCGACAGCACGTTGTTGACGACGTAGTACAGCACGAGGCCCGCCGGGAAGAAGAAGAACATCACCGAGAACGCGATCGGCATGAACATCATCATCTTGGCCTGGACCGGGTCCGGCGGCGTCGGATTCAGGCGCGTCTGCAGGAACATCGAGCCGGCCATCAGCACCGGCAGGATGAAGTACGGATCACGCTGCGACAGGTCGTGGATCCAGAGAATCCAGGGCGCGCCGCGCATTTCGACCGAGGCCAGCAGCACCCAATACAGCGAGATGAACACCGGGATCTGGATCACCACCGGCAGGCAGCCGCCGAACGGGTTCACCTTCTCGGTCTTGTAGAGCTCCATCAGCGCCGCGTTCATCTTTTGCGGATCGCTCTTGAAGCGCTCGCGCAGCTGCTGCATGCGCGGCGTGA
This sequence comes from Burkholderia glumae LMG 2196 = ATCC 33617, assembly GCF_000960995.1. Classification (NCBI taxonomy): domain Bacteria; kingdom Pseudomonadati; phylum Pseudomonadota; class Betaproteobacteria; order Burkholderiales; family Burkholderiaceae; genus Burkholderia; species Burkholderia glumae. The sequence continues at coordinate 1,001,466 of NZ_CP009435.1, forward strand.
TTTCCTTCATGCGCGCCATCGACTTGTAGCTGGCTGCCGACAGCGGGAAGAACACGGCCTTGATCAGCACCGTCAGCAGCACGATCGACCAGCCCCAGTTGCCCACATAGCCGTGGATCTTCTGCAGCAGCCAGAACAGCGGCTTGGCGATGATCGTGACCCAGCCGTAGTCCTTCACGAGGTCGAGGCCCGGGGCGATGCCCTCGAGCACGCGCTCCTCCTCCGGCCCGGCGAACAGGCGTGCGGACACGTCGGCCGACTGGCCCGGCTCGATCGTCTTGACCGGCTCCTTCACGCCGATGCGGTACAGCGACGGGTCGATCTTCTCGACGTAGATATCGCGCTTGACGCCCGCCTGCGGAATCCAGGCCGACGCGAAGTAGTGCTGCACCATCGCGACCCAGCCGTTGTCCGCCGAGGTGACGTACTCGGCCTTGTTCTTGTCGATGTCGCTGAAGGTGATCTTCTGGAAGTGCTTCTGATCGGTGTAGACCGCCGGCCCGAGGAACGTATGCGAGAACAGCGGCGTTTCCACCGGCGTGCTGTCGCGCACGATTTCCATGTAGACGGTGGGCGTGACGGGGGCGGTGCCGACGTTTTCGATCTTCGTGTCGACGCCGATCACGTAGCTGCCGCGCGTGAACGTGTAGGTCTTCACGACCTTCACGCCACCCTTTTCCTGCGACTCGAACGACAGCTTCAGCGTGTCCTGGCCGGCGGCGAGCGAGCGCGGGCCGCTCAGCGGCGTGAACAGGTCGTTGTGGTTCGGGAAGTTGCCGCCCGTCACGCCGGTGCGTGCCAGGTAGGTGTGGTCCTTGGTGTGGTCGAACAGCGTGACGAACAGGTCCGGCTGCTTGCCGTCGCCCTCCTTCTTCAGCGTCAGCTTCGTCAGCGTGCCGCCGCGCGTGTCGATCTCGCCGTCATAGACGTCGGTCGAGAACGGCACGAGTTGCGCCTGGGCGATCGGCGTGGTGGCCGCGGGCGCCTGGGTCGAGGCGGCCGGCAGGGCTGCCGTCGCGCCGCTCGCCGCCGAAGCGCCGGTGTCGGCGCCGCCCTTGGAGGCCGCGACGTTGGTCTGCGTGACGTTCGGGAAGAACATCGACTGGCGTCCATGGGCACGCTGCCAGTTGTCGAACAGCATGACCGCTGACATGAAGAAGATCACCCATAGGACGGTGCGTTTGATATCCATGCGTTGTCTCAGAGTCGATGGGACGGCGCTTCAGCTTCGGTTGGAGCGCGGGTATCGGGGTTGGGAGGCGGAACCAGATCGACGCCCCCCGCGGAAAACGGATGGCACCGGCACAAGCGCCGGGCGGCAAGGTAGGTGCCGCGCGCGGCGCCATGATACTGGATTGCCTCGCGCGCGTATTCCGAACAAGAAGGATAAAAACGGCAACGGCTGCCGAGCAGCGGGCTCACGGCAGCCTTGTAGAAACGCAGCAACGCGATCAATACCGTTTGCATAACTGTCGACGCTTCGCGCGCCGCCATGTGGCCGGCCGGACCAGCCCGCCAGCCGAACCTCGGGAACCTCAGCCGGACGCCGGTCCGGCCCCGCCGGGACCGCGCCGGGCGACCTCGCGCGCGGCCTTGTCGAGCAGCTCGCGAATCTCGCCTTCGCAGAGCGCCGCGAGCGGCGCGGAGGCCGCGCTCGGCATCGCCTTGCGATCGAAGCGCGCGTGCAGGCGCAGCAGGATGTCCCAGCCCGCGAACTCGGCGCGCCGCAGACGAAACGCCTCGCGGGCGAGCCGCTTCACCAGGTTGCGCGTGACCGCGCGCGGCGCCTGCTTCTTGCCGACCACGAGGCCCAGACGCGCATCGCCGCCCGTCGGCTTGCCGTACACGACGAAGTGCGCGGAGCGCCGCCAGGGGCGCAAACGAAAAACGGATGAGAATTCATCCGTTTTCAGAAGTCGCGCAGCTTTCGGGAACGTCGCGCCCGCCGGCAACGGATCGATGCGCGGGCCTGCGACTGCCTCGCCCGCCTCGCCGCGGACGGCGGACACGGCGCTTCGCCCGGCCTTAGATGGCGAGACGCTTGCGGCCCTTCGCACGGCGCGCGTTGATGACCTTGCGGCCGCCCGCCGTCTTCATGCGAACGCGGAAGCCATGGGTGCGCTTACGGCGCGTCACGGAAGGTTGGTAGGTACGTTTCATGTTGCTCTCACTTGTTCGAGAATGTACGGAATCAGGGGACCGCGTGCCCGATCCTTCAGGCCACCGGGCGAACGCAATCGCCGAAAATCTAGGATTGGTTTTCGCGGAACCCGCTATTTAAACCGTTTTTCTGTGGATGGTCAATACTTTAGCCCCATCCGCGCGCCCTGCCCGGCTACCGCCGCCCCCACCCGCCCCAACGACGCATCCCTGTGGATAACTCCCTCGCCACCGGCTTTTGGCGTTAGAATCTCGCCTTATCTCCAAGAATCCCGCACGCCGCTCCGGCCCGACCTGTGCCCCAAACCCCTTGCGGCACGCGCCTCCGGAGCCTGCTCGCTCGGCCGCACGGGCCTTGTCGGCGACCCGCGACAAGGGCGGCCTCGGCCGCGGTGCAACCCAAGAATGACAGCAACTCGATGAACGATTTCTGGCAACACTGTTCCGCCCTGCTGGAGCGTGAATTGACGCCCCAGCAGTACGTGACGTGGATCAAACCGCTGGCGCCGGTGGCGTTCGACGCCACCGCACAGACGCTGTCCATTGCCGCCCCCAACCGCTTCAAGCTCGACTGGGTCAAAAGCCAGTTCTCGGGCCGGATCTCCGATCTGGCCCGGGATTTCTGGAAGGCCCCGATCGACGTCCAGTTCGTGCTCGACCCGAAGGCCGGCGCGCGCGGCAGCGCTCCGGCGGTCGCGCCACGGCCGTCGGTGGGCGCGACCGCTGCGGCCACCGGCATGGCGCCGGCGGCGCCCGCCGCGAAGCCGGCGGCCGCACCCGAGGTGATCGCCCAGGCCGCGCCGAATCCGGCCGTCGCCGCGGCGCAGGCCGCGCAGGCGGCCGCCCACGCGGCGGCCCAGGCCGCCGCGCTGAACGCCGACGACGCCGCCGACCTCGACCTGCCGAGCCTGACCGCGCACGAGGCCGCCGCCGGCCGTCGCACCTGGCGGCCCGGCAGCGGCGCACCCGCGGCCGGCGGCGACGCGGCCGATTCGACCTACGAGCGCTCGAAGCTGAACCCGGTGCTGACCTTCGACAACTTCGTCACCGGCAAGGCCAACCAGCTCGCGCGCGCCGCGGCGATCCAGGTCGCCGACAACCCCGGGGTGTCGTACAACCCGCTGTTCCTCTACGGCGGCGTCGGCCTCGGCAAGACCCACCTGATCCACGCGATCGGCAACCAGCTGCTGCTCGACAAGTCCGGCGCGCGAATCCGCTACATCCACGCCGAGCAATACGTGTCGGACGTGGTAAAGGCCTACCAGCGCAAGGCGTTCGACGACTTCAAGCGCTACTACCACTCGCTCGACCTGCTGCTGATCGACGATATCCAGTTCTTCTCGGGCAAGTCGCGCACGCAGGAGGAATTCTTCTACGCGTTCGAGGCGCTGGTCGCCAACAAGGCGCAGGTGATCATCACGAGCGACACCTATCCGAAGGAAATCTCGGGCATCGACGACCGCCTGATCTCGCGCTTCGATTCGGGCCTGACCGTGGCGATCGAGCCGCCCGAGCTCGAGATGCGCGTCGCGATCCTGATGCGCAAGGCGCAGTCGGAGGGCGTGAGCCTGTCCGAGGACGTCGCGTTCTTCGTCGCCAAGCACCTGCGCTCGAACGTGCGCGAGCTCGAGGGCGCGCTGCGCAAGATCCTCGCGTATTCGAAGTTCCACGGCCGCGAGATCTCGATCGAGCTGACCAAGGAAGCGCTGAAGGACCTGCTGACGGTGCAGAACCGGCAGATCTCCGTGGAGAACATCCAGAAGACCGTTGCCGACTTCTACAACATCAAGGTCGCCGACATGTACTCGAAGAAGCGCCCGGCGAACATCGCGCGGCCGCGCCAGATCGCGATGTACCTGGCCAAGGAGCTGACCCAGAAGAGCCTGCCCGAGATCGGCGAGCTGTTCGGCGGGCGCGACCACACCACGGTGCTGCACGCGGTGCGCAAGATCGCCGACGAGCGCGGCAAGGATGCCCAGCTGAACCACGAGCTGCACGTGCTCGAGCAGACGCTGAAGGGATGATCGCGGCGCGATGTGCGGGTGCCTTCGCGCGCGCGATGTGATACGCCGATCCCGGCCGAATTGAAAGGGGCGGTTCGGTTTTGAGGCACAATACAGGTTTATGACCGCCCTGGCGGCGGGAAGGCAGCGGCCCGCCGGGTGGGCGTTGCGTGGCTTGCAGGCCGTTAATTCAACGAAGGAACTCTATGCAACTGGTCAAGACCGAACGAGACACTCTCCTCAGGCCGCTGCAAACCGTAAGCGGTATCGTCGAACGCCGCCATACGCTGCCGATCCTCGCGAACCTGCTGATCACGAAGACGGGTTCCGACGTATCGTTCCTGTCGACCGACCTCGAACTCCAGATCACCACGCGCGCCGATTTCGGCGTCGGCGGCGAGCAGGTCGCGACCACCGTGGCCGCCCGCAAGCTGCTCGACATCCTGCGCGCCATGCCCGACGGCCAGGTCACGCTGTCGCTCGCCGACAAGCGCCTGACGGTGCAGTCCGGCAAGAGCCGCTTCGCGCTGCAGACGCTGGCCGCCGACGAGTTCCCGACCGTTGCGCAGTCGAAGGACTTCGGCGCGAGCCTCGCGGTGCCGCAGAAGGCGTTCCGCCAGCTGCTCGGGATGGTCTACTTCGCGATGGCCCAGCAGGACATTCGCTATTACCTGAACGGCATGCTGCTGGTGGTGGACGGCGACCAGCTGATGGCCGTGGCCACCGACGGCCACCGTCTCGCTTACTCGTCGATGAAGATCGACGGCGGCACCTTCCCGCGTCAGGAAGTGATCGTGCCGCGCAAGACCATCCTCGAACTGCAACGCCTGCTCGAGGACATCGACGACGTCGTCAACATCGACATCGCGCAGACCCAGGCCAAGTTCACGTTCGGCCAGGTCGAACTGGTTTCGAAGCTGGTCGAGGGCAAGTTCCCGGACTTCCAGCGCGTGATCCCGAAGGCGCACAAGAACACCTTCACGATCGGCCGCGAGGAACTGCAGCGTTCGCTGCAGCGCGCCGCGATCCTGACCTCCGATAAGTTCAAGGGCGTGCGCTGCATCGTCGCCCCGGGCCAGCTGAAGATCATGTCGACCAACGCCGACCAGGAAGAGGCGCAGGAAGAGCTCGAGATCGCGTACCAGGGCGACACGGTGGACATCGGCTTCAACGTCACGTACCTGCTGGACGTGCTCGCGAACCTGAAGGTCGAGAACATCCAGGTGAGCCTCGGCGACGCCAGTTCGAGCGCGCTGATCACGATTCCCGAGATCGACGAGTTCAAGTACGTGGTCATGCCGATGCGCATCTGAGCGCGCTCGACACATCGACACACCAAGGGGCGGCACGCCCCTTTGGCGTTTTTATGGCAAATACGGGCCCGCGTCCGGCCGGCCGCCTCGCGCGGCGTTTTCCGGCCGTTTCTCCGTTTCGAACAGCCCGTTTCGCACCCCGAACGGCGCGAACGGATCATTCGACGGGCCTCGTTTTCCTGACAGAAGCACCGGGCCGCAGCACTTCGTGGCGGCCAGCAGAACCGGAAGACATCCATGACTGAACAGCACAATTCGCAGCCCGACAACAGCAGCTATGGCGCCTCGTCGATCCAGATCCTCGAGGGTCTGGAAGCGGTCCGCAAGCGGCCCGGGATGTACATCGGCGACACGTCTGACGGCACCGGTCTGCACCATCTCGTGTTCGAGGTGCTCGACAACTCGATCGACGAGGCGCTGGCCGGCTATTGCAACGACATCCACGTGACGATCCACGCGGACAACTCGATCTCCATCACCGACAACGGACGCGGCATCCCGACCGACGTGAAGCTCGACGACAAGCACGAGCCCAAGCGCAGCGCCGCCGAGATCGTGATGACCGAGTTGCACGCCGGCGGCAAGTTCGACCAGAACAGCTACAAGGTGTCGGGCGGCCTGCACGGCGTGGGGGTGTCGTGCGTGAACGCGCTGTCGAGCTGGTTGCGCCTGGTGGTGCGCCGCAACGGCAAGAAGCACTTCATGGAGTTCCACCGCGGCGTCGCGCAGAACCGCGTGCTCGAGACGCGCGACGGCGTGGAAGTGTCGCCGATGGAGGTCGTCGGCGAGACCGAGAACCGCGGCACCGAAGTGCATTTCATGGCCGATCCGACCATCTTCGGCACCGTCGAATACCACTACGACATCCTCGCCAAGCGGATTCGCGAGCTGTCGTTCCTCAACAACGGCGTGCGCATCCGCCTGACCGACCAGCGCAGCGGCAAGGAAGACGATTTCGCGTTCGTGGGCGGCGTGAAGGGCTTCGTCGAGTACATCAACAAGACCAAGAGCGTGCTGCACCCGACCATCTTCCACATCATCGGCGAGAAGGACGGCGTGGGGGTGGAAGTGGCGATGCAGTGGAACGACAGCTACAACGAGAACGTGCTGTGTTTCACCAACAACATCCCGCAGCGCGACGGCGGCACCCACCTGACCGGCCTGCGCGCGGCGATGACGCGCGTGATCAACAAGTACATCGTCGACAACGAGATCGCCAAGAAGGCCAAGGTGGAGACGTCGGGCGACGACATGCGCGAAGGGCTCTCATGCGTGCTGTCGGTGAAGGTGCCGGAGCCGAAGTTCAGCTCGCAGACCAAGGACAAGCTGGTTTCGTCCGAGGTGCGCGCGCCGGTGGAGGAGGTGGTGGCCAAGGCGCTCGAGGAATTCCTGCTCGAGACGCCGAACGACGCGAAGATCATCTGCAGCAAGATCGTCGAGGCCGCGCGCGCGCGCGACGCCGCGCGCAAGGCGCGCGAGATGACGCGCCGCAAGGGCGTGCTCGACGGCGTCGGCCTGCCGGGCAAGCTCGCCGACTGCCAGGAGAAGGATCCGGCCAAGTGCGAGATCTACATCGTCGAGGGCGACTCGGCCGGCGGCTCCGCGAAGCAGGGCCGCGACCGCAAGTTCCAGGCGATCCTGCCGCTGCGCGGCAAGGTGCTGAACGTCGAGAAGGCGCGCTACGACAAGCTGCTGTCGTCGGAGCAGATCGTCACGCTGGTGACCGCGCTCGGCTGCGGGATCGGCAAGGACGACTACAACCTCGAGAAGCTGCGCTACCACCGCATCATCATCATGACCGACGCGGACGTGGACGGTGCGCACATCCGCACGCTGCTGCTCACGTTCCTGTATCGCCAGATGCCGGACATGATCGAGCGCGGCTACGTGTACATCGCGCAGCCGCCGCTGTTCAAGGTGAAGGCCGGCAAGGACGAGCGCTACCTGAAGGACGAGGGCGAGCTGAACGCGCACATGCTGCGGCTCGCGCTGCATGGCTCGGAACTGCAGCCGGGCGGCGAGGCCGCGGCGATCTCGGGCGACGCGCTCGGGGCGCTGGCGCGCTCGTACCTGCTGTCGCGCGGGGTGGTGGAGCGGCTGGGGCGCCTGTACGACCCGGCCGCGCTCGAGGCGATCATGGATGGCGTGGCGATCGATCTGGCCGGCGAGCAGGCCGCGACGGCCTCGGCCGAGGCGCTGCAGGCCGCGATGCTCGCGGGCGATTCGATGAAGAACGAAGTGCGTGTGAAGACGCGCTACGACGAGGCGCGCGAGCACTGGTCGCTGCGCATCGAGCGACCGCACCACGGCAACGTGCGGATTTCGGTGATCGACGAGGAGTTCCTGCTCACGGCCGACTACAAGCAGCTGGTCAGCACCGCCGATACGTTCAAGGACCTGATCGGCGAGGGCGCGCTGATCAAGCGCGGCGAACGCAGCCAGGCCGTGAAGGACTTCAAGAGCGCGATGCAGTGGCTGATGGCGGATGCGGAGCGCAACGTGTCGAAGCAGCGCTACAAGGGGCTGGGCGAGATGAACCCCGAGCAGCTTTGGGAGACGACGATGGATCCGAACGTGCGGCGTTTGCTGCGCGTGCAGATCGAGGATGCGATTGCCGCGGACGGAATCTTCACGACGCTGATGGGCGATGAGGTGGAGCCGAGAAGGGCGTTCATCGAGTCGAACGCGCTGCGGGCGGGGAATATTGATGTTTGAGGGGTGTGTAGGTAAACACATAACCTGAGAAAACGAGGCCCATGAGTTGAGGAATTTATGGGTCTTTTCTATTGGTAGATTGGGCTTATCGAGAATTCGTCGACGCGCATAGTTGCTCTTCGAATATTTCCGAGAACCTGGCCATTGACGTCTTTCAGCTCGATGTGAACAAAACGCGGACAGCAATAAGAGTCGCTAACACAAGTCATCCACGAATCTGGAGCAGATGACGGCGGCAGCCAGGACAAGCAGAGCGGTATGAATATCGAGGCGTCGTTCGAAGCGAATTCGGAGCTTGCCGAATCCGGCGAACCAGGCATGCGTACGCTCGACGAATCGCTTTTTCATTGCCGTTCCTCTCTGGAACGGACTCTGCACCGTCACCGTACTAAACGCGGCGAGCAGGTCAAAACCACCTGGCGGACTGCTGGGACGCGATGACCTTCATTCAGCCACGTAGCAATAGGTATGCAACGAAGATTCCGATGAGCACCGCCCCAGCGCCGTAGAACACCGGCTTGTTTCGGAGCACATCGAGCTTGGAAGTCAGCGGCTCGTTTTCCCCGTCGAGGTCCCAGTAGTCGATGCCCGGGTCACCTGTGAGATTGATGGTAATCAACAAGGCAGCGCAGACGAAGAGCCCAAAAAGAATAACGAATATTGGCGTCGACATTTTCGGCGTTCCGCTTAATCGTTCAGCCAGTGCATGAAAACAGGTAGTTCTTCTTGATACATGTCGTTTCCAACCTCGGCAGCCATCCCCCCAAGGTTACACGCGCTGATGGTTCCAGCCGAAGCTCTTCACATTGCGCAGGTATAGGAAACACAGGCCAAAGCCTCAATTGCGATGACTGTCTGTCAGCCGTAGCAGCCAGTCGGCAATCTGCTCGTTCTCTGCATTGCGCTGCCGCTCATAGCGGTAGCACGTCTGGCTTACACCAAACGCCTCGCATGCGAGCCGGATAGAGACGCCCCGGCTCGCTACTGCTGCTCTGGCCACCTAGCGGCGAGTAGATGGCCTCAGTTTTTTACTAGCGCCTCTGCGACGATCTCCGCCTTGATCTTCTCTTCGACGTACACCTTGCGCAGTCGCGCGTTCTCCGTTTCCAACTCCTTCATCCGCGCCGTCAGCGACACGTCCATTCGCCGTACTTGCTGCGCCAGTTATAGAACGTCGCCGTGCTGATGCCCGGTTCCCGGCAAATCTCCGGCACCGCCACCCCAGCTTCCGCACGCTTGAGCGCATCCATGATCTGGCTATCCGTGAATTTCGACTTCTTCATCGCGTAAAACTCCCTTTGCCGGAAATTCTACTTCTGATACCGCTTACTGAACGGAAGGATTACCGGAACATTGAGTTACTATGAGAAAACGAAGCAAAACCATGCGAACCCCAGATCTACCGCAATGGTTATAGAAGTACTTGAGGAAATTGATAGGAGCCGATAGCAAAATGAAGCGCAAAAATTTATCACTTATCGTCGTTACTGTCATGTCGCTGGCAAGCGCATCACCCATCAAAACCGCATGGGCTGAATCCGATTCTGCGATAGCCTTTAGTAAAGTTGAAATAGATTATCCCAGAGACGAATGTTCGTTCAAATATTCTCCCGTCGATTTTTGTGACAACAAGCATATCAAGGAATACAATTCAGCGCTTCAAACAAAACCCGCGAACTTCAATTCAAACTAAATTCTTCTTCCAATCAAGGAATGGGACGACGAGAGGTCATTGGTCGCGATCGACAAGAGAAGCGGAGTGGTCTATCCAGTGCCGATCGATTCCTACTTTGATACGCCAAAGGGAAACGGTGTCCCGGAACGGCGTGCCAAACTGAAATTCTCAAAGCAGAGAAATGAGGTGTGTATATATGGAACTATTCTAGTTTACAGGGCAAATGGAACTGGAAAATTCTGCTTCCAGCTGGAAGGAAATAAATTCGTGGGCTATCACACCACTTACATGGGCCACGACACGCCGTGATGAATCTGATTCGAGATGTCGCCTGGCTCGTTCGGACAGGTTCTCGATATTTTTAAGTGGAGTGTCCGAGGCAGTCATGCTGCCGATTTGATCGCAGGCAGCGCCGCGAAGTATGCCTCGCCTGGCGTCCGATCTGCCAAGCTCGAATGGGACCGTTTCCGGTTGTACGGCTCGATGTATTCGCCGATGGGAACGCAGGGCATGGCTGACCGACTCGTACGCTTTCCGTTAGACCTCTTCGTACGTGATGCTGCGCCCAACCCGCTCGACGAACACGTTATCGCGCCAGCTTCCTTGCCGTCCATCGGTAGCCCGATGCCCGGTCCAGCACGGCCCGGTGAACGCGCCCGCCGTGAACTGGCTGCCCTGGCCGGTGTCCCCGATGTCGGGCAGCACGTAACGGGCGAACGCTTTCTCCAGTGCGTCAACGGCATGCACGGCTTCCAGCGTGATGGCGCCCCGATGCGAGAGCATCTTCTCGCCCAATCCACCGCCGCCGGCAGATACACGAAACCACTTGCCATCGGAATGTACGCCGTGTCGAGTGCCCACGCCTGGCTAGCCCGCTCGATCTTCAGGCAGCGCAGCAGATACGGCCAGATTTTGTGCTGCGCATTGCGGCGGCTCGTGTTGGTTTGCAATACAGCGCCTCCACGCCCATGCGCTTCATCAACGTGCGCACGCGACGGCGCCCCACTTCACGGCCTTTCCGGCGCAACAGGCGCGCAAGCATCCGTGCGTCGGCAAACGGAAACTCCATGTACGATTCGTCGATGCGGCGCATCAGCAACTGTTCAGCCTCGCTGACCGGCTGCGCTCGGGTAATACATGCTCGATCTCGCGATGCCAACCAGCCGCGTCTGTTGCGAAACCGGCAGCGTATGCGTATGGTCGATCATCGCTTTACGCTCAGCAATCCCGACTTGGTGAGCGTGCCGCTTAAAAATCATTCTCCTGCGCCAATTGGCCGATCTTTGCATGCAGCGTACATCCACCGGTGGCTCGCTCGGCGGCGCGCCTGCCGCGCCAAACACGTCCGTCGCGCGCTCCTGCAACTGCCGCTTCCATTCCGTGATCTGGTTCGGATGCACATCGAACTGCTGCGCCAGTTCGGCCAGCGTGAGCTCGCCCTTGACCGCCGCCAGGGCCACTTTCGCTTCGAACACCGCTGAGTGCGTCCGTCGGGTTCTGTTCGTCATCTTTTCGGTTCCTTTGCCTGCATTATCGCTGGCTCAGGCCCCGGGCATTCCACTTACCCGACTGTCCGAATTCGCGCGGCCACCTCTTTGTCGAGCTTGGCCCAGTACCCTGATTGAGTCAACGGCAACCGCGCGCAGACGTCATTCAAAAAGCCAGCATTACTGGCTACAGATGCGCGAAAGGCACGTGCCGTTCGCATACACGAAACGACGCGATGATTGGTGCCTCCCATGCCGGGAAAATGTATGATACAGCTTCAGGAAGCATAAAATTAATAACCTCTCGAAATCATCATGAAGAAATTAATTCTCCTGATCCCCTTGCTAACCCCCATCATTTCATTTGCTGGTGAATTCATTGGCGGCGGAAATGTTTACAATGACTTAGCCTGCACCAGCCGGGATTTGGTTGCCTCGAAAAAAGAACTCAACGAAATCTACCGGAAAATATACGCATCGACGCAGTACAAAGACGAGCTCGATCGTTCCCAGAAAGCTTGGCTCAACTACAGGGAAAAAGAATGCAACGGCTATGTTGCGGCCGAGGCTTCGCAATCTCAGGGAGCCGGGCCGGGCTTAATCGTCAAGGACTGCCTCGTCACGATCACCAGACAACGAGTTGATTATCTGAAGCGTTTTCTCGAGAGGTAGGAAAGGCTCCCGAAGGAGCCTTTTCAATGCAAAAGGCCAAGCCCCGGAAAAAATCACCGCCCCCGCACCATGCTCCGCAGCACCCCGTCGCGCCGGATCAGCCCATGAAACAGCGCGGCCGCCAGATGCAGCAGTACCGTGGCGAACAGCACGAACGCCAGCACCTCATGCGCGTTGCGCAGCCACGCAAACGCCACCGGGTCCGCCGCCACCAGCGCCGGCAGCCGCACCCCGCCGCCCAGCACCACCGGATACCCGCCGGCCGACAGCATGGCCCAGCCGATCAGCGGCATCGCCACCATCAGCGCATACAGCACCCAATGCGACAGGTGCGCGGCCGCCTTCTGCCACCAAGGCAGATCGTCCGGCAGCGGCGGCGCCCCGCGCCTGAGCCGCACCACCAGCCGCACGATCACCAGCACCAGGATCGCGATTCCGAGCGGCTTGTGAATCGCCACCAGCACCGTGTGCCGGGCCGACACCGAGCCCACCATGCCCACCCCGATGAACAGCATCGCGATGATCAGCATGGCCATCAGCCAGTGCAGCGCCCGCGCGAGCGGGCTGAATCCCGAAGGAGAGGAAGTGGGGTTCATCATCGTGCCTCCGGCGCGGCGCGGGCATAACCGGGCACGCCGGCTTCCTCGCTGGTGCGCAGCTTGTACGAATCGGCATAGGCCGCCGAGCGCGCCGCCAGCAGCGGGTCGCCGGACGGCTCGATGCCCGTCGGCAGTACCGTCGGGTCGTAGTTGATGTCGCGGCACGGCCCGCTGTCCTGCGCCTCGGCGCGGTCGAGCACCAGCGTGCCGATGTCGAGGGTCTTGCGATCGGCGGGCCAGTTGCGCGTCGCGTCGTTCACGGGGTCGCCTGGGTTCGCGAACGTCACGAGCCAGTGCCAGCGCTGCGGCCCGCTGCCGAGCCGCTCGGCCAGATCCGCTTGCAGCACGTTCGCGCCGCTCGCCACGCCGGCGCCGTCGGTCTGCTCGGGCACCACGCGCCAGCGCACCGCGTGCTTCATGCCCTGCGCGTCCACGAAATAAAACGCGTTGATGCCGTAATAGGTCTCGGTGGCAAAGCTCGCGCTCGGCTTGGCGGTCTTCACCCAGGCGCGGAACGCGGCGGTCTCCGGATGCGCGGCGAAGAACGCCCCGACCTTCTTCGGATCGGGCTTGCCGGTGGCGGGATCGGGCCGCGTCGCGACGGTCTGCTCGTAGAACGCGCGCGGCGTCGCGACCGGGAACACCGGCATCGCGTTCATGCCGGTGCGCCATTGCTCGCCGTCGGGCGCGGTCAACCGCAGCGCGAGGCTGCGGATCGGCACGCTGGTGTCGGGCGCATAAGGGTTGCCGCCGGGCAGCGCGAAGCGCCCGACCACGGGCGTGCGCACGCCGGCGCCGAAGAACGGCGCGCTGGACCATGCGGCGCCGTCGCCGTTGCTCTCGAAGTAGCCGGTCACGCAGATGCCCTTGGCGTGGTTGCGGCGGAAGCCGGGATGCAAGCCGCCGTTGGCCTGCAGCGCGGCGACGATGCGCTGCGGCGTGAGCCGGTGCGGCGCGAGCCAGCCGGCGGTGTAGCCGAACGCGGCGGCGGCGGCCGCGACGGTGCCGCCGATCACGGCCCAGCGCCAGACCTGGCCGCCGCGCGGGCTCGATGGGGGAGGATGCGTCATGGAATTCGCTCCTGACCTTCGGTCGTTGAGGGGACTCGGATGAGACGACCGGCCCGGCGGTTTATTCCACGGCCGCCACGCATTCCGCGGCCCCGGCAGACGGATGGCCCGAGATAGCGCCGGCCGCGCCGGCACTTCGGGAATAAACTGCGCTGACCGGCGTCTCACCTCGACATCCACCCGTGCCGCCCGGCGGCCCACCATGCCCTCAGCCGACCTAGACGATTGCCTGCGCGAGCTGCTGCCGCGGCTGCGGCGCTTCGCGCTGTGGCTGACCCGCGATGCGCACACGGCCGACGATCTGGTCCAGGCCTCGCTCGAACGCGCGCTGACGCACTGGGCGGACCGCCGCGACGACGACGCGCTGCGCAGCTGGCTGTTCACGATCCTGTACCGCCAGTTCCTCGATTCGCGGCGCAGCGCGAAACGCTATGCCGGGCTGCTCGGCCGGATCCGCGAGGACGACGAGCCGCAATGGCCGTCGGCCGAGGATCAGGCGGTGGCGCGCTCGATGCTCGGCGCGTTCGGCAAGCTGACGGCCGAGCAGCGCAGCCTGCTGCTGCTGGTGGCGGTGGAAGGCTTCAGCTACCGCGAGGTGGCCGAACTGCTCGAGGTGCCGATCGGCACCGTGATGTCGCGCCTGTCGCGCGCGCGCGCCGCGTTGCGCGCGCTCGGCGACGGCCAATCTCCCGCTCCCTCGCTGCGATTGATGAAATGAACATTCCGCCCGACGACCACGATCTCCATGCCTATGTCGACGGCCGCCTCGACGCGAACGAGCGCGCCGCGCTCGAGCGCTGGCTCGACCACCATCCCGAGCGCGCCGGGCAGGTGCGCCAGTGGCGCCGCGATACGCAGCAGCTGCGCGCGGCGCTCGACGGCCTCGCGCTGCCGCCGGCCACGCGCGAGCTCGATCCGGCCGCGCTGCGCGAGCGGCGCGGCGCGCGGCGGCGCACGCGGCTGGCGATCGCGGCCGCGCTGGTGTTGAGCGTCGGGCTCGGCGGCGGCGCAGGCTGGCAAATGCGCGGCTGGCAGATGCAGGGCGCCGGCTCCCAGCCGCTCGCCTCGCTCGCGATGCCGGCGGCCCCGATGGGCGACGCGCTGACCGCCTACCGGATGGTGGTGGAGCGCAGCGCGCGCGTGGATCTGGCCACGCACCGGACGGCCGATCTGCAGGCCTGGCTCGACCGCGCGGTCGGCAAGACGGTGCGGCTGCCCGACCTGAGCCGGGCCGGCTTCACGCCGGTGGGCGGGCGCCTGTTCGCGACCGAGGACGGTCCGTCGGCGATGGTGCTCTACGAGGACGGCGCGGGCCGCGCGGTCAGCTTCTACGTCCGCCCGCCGGGCGGCCGGCGCCTGCTGCTGAAGGACGGCTCGCGTCGCGACGGCGCGCTCGTGGCCCAATACGGTTCGCAGCGCGGCTACAACTACGCGCTCGTCGCGCCCACCGACGGCGTCGACGACGCCGCGCTCGCGAACGCGCTGGCCGTCACGCGCGGCTAGGCATCCATCCCGCGCGCCGCACAGCGCAACACAGAGGATTCGCTGTGGACAATTTGGGCAAAACACGGCTATCCACCGGCTGTGCGGAAAGTTGTTCTGTGCCCGCCGCGCTTGTTCGCACCGTTCCCACCCGGTTATGCGGATCGCACAGCACTGATCGGAAAGGCGGAATCGGGCTTATCCACAGCGGCAGCGGCCTTTTGTTAACTACTACTACTTGCGTATACGCGCTGGCCAAAAGCTGTGGGGATAGCGCCGCGCGTGGATAACTGCGTGCACAACCGGTTTCGAACGCTGTGAGGCCGGCGTGCCGTGATCGAAACGGCGCGCGCTCGTTTCGGGCCGGCGCCATGGGCGGCACCGCATGTCGATCCGGCTTGAAGTGGGCGACGCAGGCCCGCATACCCGGCAGGGGTCGGGTGCTCTGTCGTGCGCGCACGGATGGGCGGGTGCGGCGTGCGTGAGCCAAGGCCGGCGGGATCGGCGCCGGGGCTTTGCCGGCGCGCCCTGGCGGCGAAGCCCCGAGCATGCGGCCTTGCGGCTGGCGCGGTGGAGGTCGGCCGTGTCGGACGCGCGGCGTGCTTGTGGCCGCCGGGGGCGGCTGTGGACAACTGCCTCGAAAATGGGTGTCGCCCGCTGTGAGGCAAGCGGCGCGGGCCGGTGCCGCGCCGCTTGCCTGCTAGAACGCGAACGAGGTCTGCCCCGTCGAGCCGAGCAGTGCATCCACCGTGCGCGCGCGCACGAAATGCACCGGCGCATCGGCCCCCGCGATCGCGCGGAAGTGCGCCTCGCCGCACTGCACCTTGCGGCGCTCGCGGCCGCGCAGCTCGGCATCGTCGGTGCGGTTGTCCATCTCGACGACGTAGCACTGGCCCGGCGCACCCGGCGTCTCCACCAGCACCAGCCAGTCGGGCCGGTAGTCGCCGAGCGGCGTCGGAATCCGGAACCACGCCGGCAGCCTGGCGTAGAGCCTGACCGCGTCGGTCGCCTCCAGCGCGTCGACGAACGCGCGCTCGGCCGCCGTGCGCACCTCCACCGCGGTGTACACGGACTTGCGCAGACCCTCGCGCAAATCCTTGCGGTAGGCAATCACCGGCTCCTCCACGAAGCGCGCGAGCGGCCACACCACGCCGTCGCCGATCCGCTGGTAGGTGATCCCGTCGATCAGCGCCTGCCGCTTGCAGCGGTTGACCGCGTCGGCCGCCAGCGCGATGAACGCCTGCGGATTCACGCGGAAATCGTCGAGCCGGCCGCTGTCGGCAAGCACGGCCGCAAGCGTGCGGCGCGTGAGCTGCGTGCGGTCCTGCAGCTCGGTGAGCAGGTCGGGCAGCGCGAGGTCGCCCTCGTCGAGCACCACGGTGCCGGCCGAGGCGGTCTCGGTGGCCTCCACGCCGGCCTTGCCGATCGAGATGTCGGCCTTGCGCCATTGCAGCCGTGCGCGCGGCACCTCGGGCGCGGCGCGCAGCGCCTCGACGCTGGCCGCGACGAGCGCGGCGTCGTCGAAGCTCACGCGATAGGTGGTGCGCGCCTGCACGCGCGCCCACAGCGCGCGGAACGCCTCGCCGAACACCACCGGCTCGCCGTCGGCGCCGCGGCGCGGCTCGAGCTGCCGGCGGTCGTCGGCGTTGCGCACGTCGAGCCGGCCCGACAGCTTGCGCAGCAGTTCGACGATGCGCGGGCGCAGCGGCTCGAAGGCCGCCGGCAGGGGCAGCACGCCGCCCTTCAGCACGATCTTCAGCGCGTCGAGCACCTTGCCCTGGGCGTCGAGGAAGCCGGCCTCGTGCAGATGCGTCCACAACGCGGCCGAGCGCTCGGCGCCGAGCGGTGCGGGCGTGCCGTCCTCGCGCGTCACCGGCAGGGCCGCGAACTGGTGCGTGCCGACCACCCCGAAACGAATCCCGGTGTCGGCCTCGATCTCCTTCTGCAGATGGGCGGCGAACTGCTCGTAGCTCTCGGTCGCGATCACGGTGAGCGTGTTGACGTCGAAGCCCCGCACCCGTTCGCCGCGCTGGTCGACGGCGAGCCGCAGCCCGCGCCCGATGGTCTGGCGGCGCTCGCGCTCGGTGCGGATGTCGCGCAGCGTGCAGATCTGGAACACGTTCGGATTGTCCCAGCCCTCCTTCAGCGCCGAGTGCGAGAAGATGCAGCGCAGCGGCGTGGCGAACGACAGCAGCCGCTCCTTCTCGCGCATGATGAGGCCGTAGGCCCGCTCGGCGTTCTCGCGGCCGCTGGCGTTGCTGTCGCTGGTCTCGGTCCAGCCGCCCTTGCGGTCGATCGAGAAATAGCCGTCGTGGACGGCCGCCACGTCGCGCTCGGCGTCGAAGCCGGCGAACAGCGCGCGATAGGCGGGCAGCTTCGCGGCGCGTCGGTACTCGTCCTCGAAGATCGCGGCATAGGGGCCCTTCACGGCGTGGCCGCCGCGATCGTAGCGCCGGTAGCGCTCGACGCTGTCGACGAAGAACAGCGACAGCACCTTGACGCCGAGCGGTGTCAGCCGCAGCTCCTTGTCCAGGTGCTCGCGAATCGTGCGGCGGATCATCTCGCGCTGGATGGCGAGCGGATCGACGTCGCCGTGCGCGTCGCCCACGGCGAGGAAGGTCTCGCCGCCGGGATAGCGCAGCTCGACGAATTCGGCGCCGCGCGTGGTGTCGATCTCGCCGATCCGGTAGTCGCCGTACACGGCGCGGCGCGTCACGCGTTCGAGCAGGTCGCCGTCGCCGACGCTGACGATCTGGCGCTCGACGCCGCCCGGGGTGGCCACGTCCAGCTCCACGCGCGCGGCGATGCTGCCGCGCCGGTTGCTGACCGACACGAGCCGCACGTAGGGCTTGTTGTGCGCATCCTCGACGGTGGCCGAGGCCACCTCGATCTGCTTGACGAGGCGCCGCTCGTAGGCGTCCACGGCGTCGAGCCGGTACACCATCTGGTGCGGGTCCGCGTGAGTCGCCGAATAGCGCAGCGTGCAGAGCGGCGCCATCGCCTCGAGCGCTTCCTTGCCGCGCCCGTCGAGCCCGCCGTCCACGCTCTGCGGCTCGTCGACGATCAGGATCGGACGGGTGGCGCGGATCAGATCGATCGGCTTCTCGCCGCCGGTCTTCTCGCTCGGCTTGTAGAGGTTGTTGACGTCCTTGCGGTTGATCGCGGCCACCGTGGCCACCATGATCTGCACGGTGGCGCTGGTCGCGAAGCGGCGCACCTGGCCGAGCCGCGTCGAGTCGTACAGGAAGTAGTCGAACGGCACGCCGTCGTAGAGCCGGCGAAAGTGCGAGCGCGTGACGTCGAGCGTCTTGTGGACGCCCTCCTTGATGGCCACCGAGGGCACCACGATCACGAACTTCGTGAAGCCGTAGCGGCGGTGCAGCTCGAAGAGGGTGCGCAGGTAGACGTAGGTCTTGCCGGTGCCGGTCTCCATCTCGACCGTGAAATCGGTGGAGACGAGCGCACCCGACGGCGGCAGGCCGCCGCGTGCCTGCACCTCGGCGAGGTTGCGCGCGAGCGCGGCGGGCTCGAGCGCGAGCCGGTTGCCGACCGCGAGCGCCGTCTCGGCCACGCCGAGCGGCATCTGGCGCGCGGCGCTGGCGGTGCCCTCGCCGTCGTCATGGCCGCCGCCGGCCGCGGTCACGCTGAACGCGGCGCGCGGCGCGTCCTGGCCGCGGAACAGGTCGCAGACGGCGTCCACGGCCTCGCGCTGGTAGTCGAGATCGGCCTCGAAATGCAGCTCCATGAGCGGCGCGCCGGCCAGGTTCGCGTCGAAGGTCTGGCGCGTCATCAGAGGCTCCGCACCGACCGGATGCCGTGCTGTTCGAGGATCGCGGACAGGTTCACGCGCGCGACGTCGTCGACGAACGCGGCGTCGCGGAACACGCAGGTCACGTCGTGCGCGGGCGGCGCCTCGACCGCGTCGAGCACCCCGACGATGCCGAGCGCGAGCGCCTCGGCCTCGGCGCGGTCGAGGCGCGCGGCGAAGCAGGCCACGATCGCGCCGTCGATCACGTGCACCGCCTTGCCGGCGATCGGCAGCGTGTCGATCGGCGCGCAGAGGTCGAGGCCGAGCTTGATGGCGAGTTCGGCGAGCAGGTCGGCGTCGGTGCGGCCGGACTTGACGTGCTCGACCGCGTCGAGCAGCGACTGTTGCACGTTCGCGCCGCGCGGGTCCCATTCGACCACGTTGGTCGAATCGAGCCGGAACACGCGGAAGCCGACGTCGAGCGCGGCCTCGGGATGCTCGGCGGCGATCCGCTCGGCCGCGCGCCGCAGCCGTTCCTTGGTGATCTCGGCGAGGTTGGCGGGGCGCTTGAGCTTCGCGCAGAACTCGGCGGCGGCCTTCTGGTCCTTGTTCGACGCATCGAGCGGCTCGGGCAGCTGCACCAGCGCGTAGCGGCGCCGCGCGCCGTCGGCCGCGTTGGCCGCCAGCGTGGCGTGGGCGGTGGTGCCGGAGCCGGCGAAACAGTCGACGATCAGGTCCTCGCCGCCCGTCAGCCAGCCGATCAGCGCGGCCGCGAAGTCGGTGGGCTTGGGCAGGTCGAACGGGATCGCCAGCGACTTCAGGCGCGCGTCGTCGGAGCCGCCGAACGGCAGGATCGACGGCACGTTCTCGTAGCGGTTCTCGTCGAGGAAATAGATGCGCTGCGGCTGGGTGGTCTCGTCGGCGCCGAACTCGATCAGGCCGCGCTCGAGCAGCTCGCGCATGGTCGCGGGCGGATTGCGCCAGCCGCGCTCGGGCACCGGGCAGGGCTTGCCCGTGACGGGATGGACGAGCGGGATGAAGTAGTCGTCGGGCGCGCGCTTCTTGTTCGGCCAGGCCATCGAGACGAGCCGGTAGACGCGGCCGTCGGGCGAGAGCCGGTCGTACATCGCCTCGCCGCCCGACAGCGTGGTCTGCGCGCGCAGCCAGGCGCGGTAGGCCTGGGTGGCCTCGGCGATGCCGCCGGTGGTGGCGATCGCCTCGCGCGCGGCGTCGAGCATGCGCTGCGCGTTGCGCTTCGGGCGCTTCAACGGCGCGTGCTGGTACAGCCACTCGGCGTCGCGCGCGAACAGCACGATCGACTCGTGCTGGTAGGCCAGGCCGCGCGCGTCGCCCTTCGGGTTGCGCTTGTCCCAGACCGCCACGCCGAGCTCGTTCTCCTCGCCGAAGATCTCGCGCATCACCAGCACCAGGGCCGGCAGTTCGTGCTCGTCGATGTGGATCGCAATCAGGCCGTCGCGCGCGAGCAGGTCGAACGCCAGCTTCAGGCGCGGATACATCATGTTGAGCCAGTCGGTGTGGAACCGGCCGCTCGCCTCGGTGTGGCTGCTGAGCTTCACGCCGCCCGCGGCCTGGCCCGTCAGCGCGAGGTAGTGGCGCAGGCTGTCGGCGAAGTTGTCGGGATAGACGAATTCCCTGCCGGTGTTGTACGGCGGATCGATGTAGACGAGCTTCACCGAGCCCGCGTAGCTCTTGTGCAGCAGCTTGAGCACCTCGAGGTTGTCGCCCTCGATCATCAGGTTGCGGGTGCCGTCCCAGTCCAGGCTCTCGTCGCGGCAGGGCCGCAGCGTGCCGGTGGAGGGCGTGAGCGCGAGCTGGCGCGCGCGGCGCTTGCCGTGCCAGGCCAGGCCGTACTTCTCGTCGGCCTCGCCGAGCGTGCGATCGCCGACCAGTGCCTTGAGCACGTCGAGGTCGAGCGCGGCGCCGTCGGGGCCTTCGGTCACGGCTTCGGGGAACAGCGCCTTGAGCCGTTCGAGGTTGTCCGCCGCGAGATCCGCGGAGCGGGCCTCGGGACTGGCGGATTCGATCTTTCGCATCGTGTCTTCCATGTAAAGCATGATCGGTGCGCCGCCCCGGGGCGACGCCGCCGCCCGCGCGGCCCGCGCCATGCCGCACGGCACGGGCGCGGGCCGCACGGGCAGGGCGGATCGCGAGGAGAACGGGGGACCCCGGGCGTGACGGGGAGCCGGACGACACCTTCAGGGGCGCGGAACCGGTTGCCGGCGCGGCCTTGGGCGGGGCCCGAGGCGCGGCGGCGGCGGGATGGCCGTCGGCCAGGCTTCGACGCGCCGGATACGGCCCGCAGGGGCCGCAAGGCGAGCAGCGCGCGCGGCGGCGACGGCGCGGCCGGCACCGGGGCCGGTTCGCGCAACGCGATGCGGATTTTAACGGAAGCCCGCCGCCACGCGGCCCATCATCTCGTAACCGTTGTCGAACAGGCGCGAGAAGAACGGCATCATGTTGGGCACCATCAGCTGCACGAGCAGCAGCCCCACCAGCATCAGCACCGGGAAGCCGATCTGGAAGATGCCGATCTGCGGCGCGGCGCGGTTCAGGATGCCGAGCGCGAGGTTGGCGATCAGGAGCGCCGCCACCACCGGCAGCGCCAGCAGCAGCCCCATCGCGAACACGTTGATGCCGGCGCCGGCCAGCGTCTGCCAGCCGGCCGGATGCAGCAGGTCGGCCGAGATCGGCACGCTCGCGAACGACTCGACCAGCGCCGCGATCAGCTGCAGGTGGCCGTCGAACGCGACGAACGCGAGCATCGCGAAGGCGTTCAGGATGCGGCCCATCATCGGCGTGGTGCCGGCGTGCGGATCGAAGAAGGTGGCAAAGCCGAGCCCCATCTGCAGGCCGATGTAGTCGCCCGCGGCTTCCACCACGGCGAACACGATTTGCATCACGAAGCCCATCGACACGCCGATCAGGAACTGGTTGACGAGGATCCAGATGCCCTCGGCCGAGAACACGGTGGCCTGCGGCAGCGGCCCGAGCGCCGGCGCCACGGCGATCGCGGTGAGCGCCGACAGGCCGATCTTGACGCGCACGGGCACCGCCGCGTTGCCGATCAAGGGCGCGGCGGCCACCAGCGCGAGAATCCGCACGAACGGCCAGAGGAACGCGGTCAGCCAGACGTTCAGTTGCGCGTAGGTGACGGAGACCATCGGGAAGCGGGAAGGGCGGGCCGGTGCGCGCCGCTCAGCTGGTGCCGAGCGTGGCGACGTGCATCAGGATGGTGCGCGTGTAGTCGAGCATCGAGGTCAGCATCCACGGCCCGGCGATCACCATCGTCACCACGATCGCGAGCAGCTTCGGGATGAACGACAGCGTCGATTCGTTGATCTGCGTGGCGGCCTGGAACAGGCTGACGACGAGGCCCACCACCAGCGCGACCAGCAACAGCGGCGCGGCCAGCATCAGGCCGATCATCATCGCGCCGTGCGCCAGGGTCATGACGGCTTCGGGTGTCATCTTGCGTGCCCTCCTAGGTGAAGCTCTGCGCAAGCGAGCCGATCAGCAGCTGCCAGCCGTCCACCAGCACGAACAGCATCAGCTTGAACGGCAGCGAGATGGTGGTGGGCGAGACCATCATCATCCCCATCGACATCAGCACGCTCGCCACCACCAGGTCGATGATCAGGAACGGGATGAAGATCGTGAAGCCGATCTGGAAGCCGGTCTTCAGCTCGCTGGTGACGAAGGCCGGCACCAGCAGCGGCAGGGGCACGTCCTCCGGGCCCTGCATCGCCGGCGCCTTGGCGATCTTCGCGAACAGCGCCAGGTCGCCCTCGCGGGTCTGCTTGAGCATGAAGGTCTTGAACGGCGCGAGGCCGCGCTGCACCGCCTGGTCCATCGGCAGGGTGCCGGCCGAGAACGGCTTGTAGCCGTCGTTGTAGGCACGGTCGATGACGGGCGACATCACGAACAGCGTGAGGAACAGCGCGAGCCCGACCAGCACCTGGTTCGGCGGCGTGGTGGCGGTGCCCAGCGCCTGGCGCATCAGCGACAGCACGATGATGATGCGCGTGAAGCTCGTCATCATCAGCACGATGGCCGGCAGGAACGACAGCATCGTGAGCAGCAGCATGGTCTGCACGCTCAGCGAATAGGTCGTGCCGCCGTTCGGGCCGGGGCTCGAATTGAAGGCGGGCAGGCCGGCGGCCTGCGCATGCGCGAGCGAGGGCAGTGCGAGCGCGGCGAGCAGCGCCAGCGGCGCGAGCACGGCCAGCAGCGCGGCCACGCGGGGACGGCGCGCCTCGCGCGCGCCCGATCGGGACGGCATCATCGTCAGGAATCCTTGCGGTGGCGGCCGCCGAGCCGCTTCGCGATCTCGCCGGACAGGGCGCTGCGAAAGCGCTCGCCGAAACTGCCGGGCAGCGCGTCGTCGCCGGGCGCCGGCGTGCCGGACGCGGCGGACGTCACGCCGGGGCTGCCGGCGGGCAGCGTATGCAGCAGCCGCACGTTGCCCGGCGCCACGCCGAGCACGAGCCAGGTGTCGCCGATCTCCACCACCGTCGCGCTCTCCTTGCCGCCCACGGCGACGCTGGCCACCACCTTCAGCGCGCCGCCGCGCCTGGCGGTCTGGAACCCGAAGCGGCGCGCGAGCCAGGCGCAGCCGAACACCAGGCCGATCACCATCGCGAGGCCGACCAGCGTCTGCAGCACCGCGCCGACGCCGAGCGAGGGCACGGCGGAGCCGACCACCACGCCCGAGGCGTAGTTCGAGGCGTGGTTGACCGCGTTCATGTCGGCCGCGCGCGCCAGCGCGGGAGCGAGCACGAGGCCCGCCGCGGCGAGCGCGGTCGTCGCGGCGGCCGGGCGCGATCTGCCCGACGGGCGTGACACGCGCGCCGATGCGGCGCGACGCACGGCGTCGCTCATCGGTTCAGCTTCCGGATCCGCTCGGACGGCGTGATGATGTCGGTCAGGCGGATGCCGAACTTGTCGTTCACCACCACCACTTCGCCCTGCGCGATCAGGCAGCCGTTCACGAGCACGTCCATCGGCTCGCCGGCCAGGCCGTCGAGCTCCACCACCGAGCCCTGCGCGAGCTGCAGCAGGTTGCGGATCGCGATCTTGGTGCGGCCCAGTTCGACGGTCATCTTGACGGGAATGTCGAGAATCATGTCGATGTCGTTGTGGGTCGCGTTCGAGGCCGCCTTCGACAGCGGCTGGAACACGCCCGCGCCACCCGCGCCGGAGGCGATCGGCTGGTCGTTCTGCTCGGCGAGCGCGGCGGCCCAATCGTCCAGCGACGACTCCTCACCGGGGCCGGCTTGCTTGCCTTCGGGCGTCGGGTTCAGCTCAGTCATATCCACCTTCCTTCATCGTATCGCTCGCGCTGATCATCCGGTTCACCCGCAGCGCATATTGCCCATTGAAAATCCCGTAGCCGCATTCCATCACCGGCACGCCGTCGACCTTCGCGATGATCGATTCCTCGACGTCGATCGGCAGCACGTCGCCGACCCGCAGGTTGAGGATCTTCTCGAAGGTGCTCGGCATCTCGGTGAGGTTGGCCGTGAGTTCGACCTCGGCGGACTGCACCTGCTGCGAGAGCACCCGCACCCAGCGGCGGTCCACCTCGAGCGCCTCGCCCTGGATCGGCGAGCTCAGCACGTCGCGGATCGGCTCGATCATCGAGTACGGCATGCAGATGTGCAGCGTGCCGCCGGTCGGCCCGAACTCGATCGAGAACTGCGTGACGATCACGATCTCGTTGGGCGTGGCGACGTTGGCGAACTGCGTATGCATCTCCGAGCGCACGTGCTCGAACTGCAGCGGCCGCACGCTCTTCCAGGCCACCGAGTAGTGCTCGAACACCAGGTGCAGCAGCCGGCTGATGATGCGCATCTCCGTCTGCGTGAAGTCGCGGCCTTCCACGCGCGTGTGGAAGCGCCCGTCACCGCCGAACAGGTTGTCCACCACGAAGAACACCAGGTTCGGATCGAACACGAACAGCGAGGTGCCGCGCAGCGGCTTGATGTGGACCAGGTTCAGGTTGGTCGGGATCGGCAGATTGCGCGTGAACTCGCTGTACTTCTGCACCTTCACCTGGCTGACCGAGATTTCGGCCGTGCGGCGCATGAAGTTGAAGATGCCGACGCGCAGCAGCCGCGCGAAACGGTCGTTGATGATCTCGAGGCCGGGCATCCGGCCGCGGACGATCCGCTCCTGCGTCGCGAGGTTGTACGGGCGGACGCCTTTCTGCTCGACCGGTTCGTCGCTGGCGTCAACCTCTCCCGTGACACCTTTGAGGAGGGCATCGACCTCCTCCTGCGACATGAATTCTTCGTGGCCCATGGCGCTCCCTTGGCGGCGTTACTGGACGACGAAATCGGTAAACAGCACCGCGTCGACGCGTGCGCTGCGATTGCCAGGCTGCGTCGGTTTCTCGATCAGCGCGCGCAGTTCGTCGGCCAGCGCGCGCTTGCCGTCGAGCGTCGCCAGGTCCGAGGGGCGCTTGTTCGACAGCGCGAGCAGGATCCGGCTGCGGATCTCCGGCATGTGCTGCGTCAGGTAATCCTGCGCGGTCGGATCGGTCAGCTTCAGCGTCAGGCCGATGCGCAGGTAGTGCAGGCCGTCGTCGTCGGACTGCAGGTTCACTGTCATCGATTCCAGCGGGAAGAACACCGGCGTCGCCAACTGCGGCGGGGCGGCATGCGCGGCACTGGCCGGCGCTTCGCGGTGCAGCAGGAAGAACCAGGCGGCGGCGCCGCCGGCGGCGGCGATCAGCAGGCCGATCAGCGCGAACAGGAAGATGCGCTTGAATTTGCCGGTCGGCGGGCGTTCGGGTGAAGCGGAGGCGGTCGTGGTGGCCATATGCTTGCTTACGTGATGACTTGTAGCCTGATTGTCGGGGGGCGGAGCCGGTTGCGATGGGGAGAACAGAGGGGGGATTTGCATCCATCTCGCCGGTTTGTCGCGGCCAGGCCGGCGCGCGGGACGCGGCAAACGGGCCGCGCGGCGGGCTGCGGGCACGGCGCGAGCGCCGCCGGGAGCGGCGCGGCCGGCCCTCGGCGGGGCCAGGCACGGCGCCGTGGCACGCGCCAACCCGGGCCGCACGCGGCACGCCCGCGGCCGCCGCGATCGCCGCGGGGCGCCCGGCCGGCGGGGCGCCGCGCCCCGGCCGGCACCCGGCGCGGCGCTTGATCGCGAGCTCGCCGCGGAGATAGGATGGCCGCTGTCTCATAATTAAGACGACTCGCCTGGGTCGAACCCGTTCCCGCCCGGCATCCGGCGGCGGGACTTTTCTGCCGATTCCGGAGGCGTCATGGAGCTGCGCGCGCTGCGCTATTTCATCGAGGTGGTGCGTCAGCAGAGCTTCACGGCCGCCGCCGAGCAGATGTTCGTGACCCAGCCGACCATCAGCAAGATGGTGAAGGCGCTCGAGGACGAGATCGGCTCGCCGCTGCTGTTGCGCGACAGCCGCCAGATGGTGCTGACCGACGCCGGCCGGATCGTGTTTCAGCGCGGCCAGGACGTGCTCGCCGCGCAGGCGCAGCTGCAGGCCGAGCTCGACGACCTGGCCGAGCTCGGCCGCGGCGAGCTGACGATCGGCATCCCGCCGCTCGGCGGCGCCGCGTTCACGCCTGCCATCGCCATGTTCCGGCACCGTTATCCGAACATCGAGCTGAAGCTGTTCGAGGAAGGCGCGCGCACCATCGAGGCCGCGCTCGCGCGCGGCGAACTCGAGCTGGGCGGGGTGCTCGAGCCGGTCGATCCGGCCGTGTTCGAGGTGCTGCGGATGGTGCATGCGCCGCTGTGGCTCGTGTCGCGGCGCGGCGCGCGCTGGGACGGCGAGGGCAGCGTGCCGCTCGCCGATCTCGCCGAGGAGCCGTTCGTGTTTTATGCCGAATCGCTGGCGCTGCATCAGGCGGTCCGCGACGCCTGCGCGAAAGCCGGCTTCACGCCGTCGATCGTCAGCCGCAGCGGCCACTGGGACTTCATGGCCGCGCTGGTCCACGCGGGGGTTGGCATCGCGCTGCTGCCGGCGCCGTACTGCCGCCGGCTCGATCCCGCGCAGTTCAGCTGCCGGCCGATCGTCGAGCCCGAGATCGAGTGGTCGATCGCGCTCGGCTGGCTGCGGCGCGGGTATCTCTCGCACGCGGCGCGCGCCTGGATCGAGGTGGTGCGCGAAGTGGGGCCGGTCGATCCCGACGACGATCTCGCGTTCGACAACCTGCGCGCCTGGGGCGCCAACACCTCGCGCCGCTGAATGCGCCGGGGCGCCCGGCGCGGCGGCCGCGGGCGGGGCCGGGCTTGGGCACCGGCGCGGCCCAGGGCAGCGCGAGGCCGGACGCGCCCGGAACGGCGCAGTTCAGCGCCGCTCACGCGCCGGCGTTCAGCGGGGCGTTGGCGATGAAGCGCTGCAGCAGCGCCGTCATGGTGCGCACCTCGTCGGCCGAGAAGCCGGCCAGCTGCGCGTTCATCTCGCCGGCGACGAGCCCCGGCAGGGCCTCGGCCGCATCGCGCCCGCGCCCCGTCAGCCCGATCTCGATCACGCGCCGGTCCGCCGCGCTGCGGCTGCGTTCGAGCAGCCCCTTGCGTTCGAGCCGGTCGAGCATGCGGGTCATCGAGCCGCTGTCGTAGGCGAGCCGCCGCGACAGTTCGAGCGGCGTGCGCGCCTCGCCGCGCGCCAGCAGCAGCATCACGCCGATCTGCTGCGCGGTCAGCCCGAGCGGCGCGAGCGCCTGGTCCATACGCTCGACGAAGGCCTGCCGCGCGCGCGTCAGGTAATAACCGACGCTCGTTTCGAGGTCGCTGCTGCCGATGTCGTAGGAGCCGTTCATGCGCGGACGATCCGTCGTGTGCAGGGGAAAAACCGCGCCAGTATCTTGAAAATTGCTTGCTTGGTCAATGTTCATGGCGACGGGCATTTCGCCGGCCGGCGCGGCGCGGCGGCTTTCGGCGCCGTAACCGCCGGTAACCGGCCGCCCGGCGCCGGTAACACATCGGGTCGCCGGCGCGCCTTACCCTTACGGCTGTCCGGTTCGTTTTTCCCGCGTTCGTCGGTTACCATTTCGGCCGGGCCGCGCGCACTCGCGCCGACGGCCGCACCGTTCGTCGGCCCGCGCGCGGGCGGCGCCCAGACAGGAATCCAGCCATGCAGCCAGTTGTTCCGTTGCGCGCACCGCAAGCGCTGCGCATCGCCGTGTCCGCCGCCGTGGCGATGCTCGTCGCCGGCTGCGCGGTCGGCCCCGACTACCACCGGCCCGACGTGGCGGTGCCGGCGGCCTACAAGGAAGCCCCGCCGGGCTGGAAGGTGGCGCAGCCCGACGACCACGCCGACCGCGGCCAGTGGTGGAAGATCTATCATGACGCGCAGCTCGACGAGCTGATCGCGAAGCTCAACGCCTCGAACCAGACCGTCGCGCAATCGGCGGCGGCCTACCGGCAGGCCCGGGCGCTCGTCGCGCAGGCGCGCGCCGCGTATTTCCCGACGCTCGGCGCGACCGCCAGCGACACGCGCTCGTCGAGCCCGGGCGTCGCCAATTCGCGGTTCTCGACCGGCCGCTCGAGCACCACCTCCTACAGTGCCGGGCTCGACGCGTCGTGGGAGCCCGACCTGTGGGGCAAGGTGAGCCGCAACGTCAGTTCGCAGCGCGCGAGCGAGCAGGCCGCCGCGGCCGATCTGGCCAACGCGCGGCTGTCTGCGCAATCGACGCTCGCGCAGACCTACTTCCAGCTGCGCGCGGCCGATTCGGCACAGCAACTGCTCGACGACACGGTGGCCTCGTTCCGGCGCGCACTGCAGCTGACCCAGAACCAGTACGCGCAGGGCGTGGCCGCGCGCTCGGACGTGATCCAGGCGCAGACCCAGCTGCAGTCGGCGCAGGCCTCGGCGATCGACAACGGCATCGCGCGCGCGCAGTACGAGCACGCGATCGCGACGCTGATCGGCGTGCCGGCCTCGAGCTTCTCGCTGCCGCCGATGCCGCTCGCGGCCGAGCCGCCGGCGACGCCGGCCGCGGTGCCGTCGGCGCTGCTCGAGCGGCGCCCCGACGTGGCGGCCGCCGAACGGCGCGCGGCCGCGGCCAACGAGCAGATCGGCGTGGCGATCGCGGCGTTCTTTCCGACCCTGACGCTGTCCGCCACGGGCGGCGTGCAGAGTTCGGCATGGTCACAGCTGTTCTCGCTGCCGTCGCGGGTCTGGACGGTCGGCCCGCAGCTGGCCGCCACGCTGTTCGACGCCGGCCTGCGCGCCGCGCAGACCGACGCCGCGCGCGCGAGCTACGACCAGAACGTCGCCGCGTATCGCGGCACGGTGCTGAGCGCGTTCCAGGACGTGGAGGACAATCTCGCCTCGCTGCGCATCCTCGACCAGGAGGTGGTGGTGCAGCGGCAGGCCGTCGATTCGGCCCAGCGCGCGCTCGATATCGTGACGAACCAGTACAAGTCCGGCACGGTCGCCTACCTGAGCGTGCTGACCGCCCAGACCACGGCCTTCACGGCCGAGCAGAAGCTGGTGCAGATCGACGGGCAGCGCATGGTGTCCTCGGTCGGGCTCGTGAAGGCGCTCGGCGGCGGCTGGGATGCCTCGCAAATGGCGCGCGAGACGGGCGGTGTCGAGGCGCCGGCGCCGGCCTCGGCACCGGCTGCGGCGGCCGCCCCGCTCGCGCAGCGCTGATCCCGGCGCACCGGCCGGCCGCCGGTCTGGTGCGCGCTTGCCGGGCCCGCGCCGGCATTCGTCCGGTCACCTCGGCGCGGCGCCCGAGCGGGGCGCCGGCGCCTCGCGAAGCCTCAGAACGTCAACGACACGAGGCCCGGCCCGATCGGGCGGCCGAGCAGGTTCAACAGGCCGAGCAGGTTCTCGCGCTGCGCGTCGTCGGCGCGCGCGGTGCCGTTGAACGACGAAGCGCCGCTCCCGAAGCTGCCGTGCCCCTGCAGGAACAGCGGCCCCTTCAGCGTCGACAGATCGAGTGTCGAGTTCGTGCCCTGGGCCTGCCAGACCGCGCGATAGGATCCGAGCGGCTTGACGATCGAGAGCCGCGAGCTCATGTCGGTGATGGTCAGCGTGACCTGCCCGAACACCTGCTGGCCGAACAGGCGCCAGTCGCTCCAGCCGATCCGCACGTCGCCATGCAGGTCGAGCGTGTTGAACGGCGTGCCGAGCCCGGCCAGCAGCGAGGCCGGCACCGCCATCGCGCCGGACGACACCAGCGCGCCGCGCAGCGTCGCATCGACGGTGATCGGGTCGGGCATGGCTTCGGTCTGGCGCATCTTCATGCGCAGGTGGCCCGTGAACAGGGACCAGAACGAAGTCTGCCATTCGATCCGGCCCGGCAGCAGCGTGGAGGCGCTGAGGTCGTGCCCCGGCGCCAGCAGCAGGGTGGCCGAGCCGTGCCAGAGCGAGCCGTCGGGGTCGACCAGGTTGAGGTGGCCGCCGCTCGCGCGCGCGAACTGCGGCGTCACCCAGGCCGCCGGCAGCAGCGCGACCACCACCACGGCCACCGCGAGCGCCCCCGTCACGACCCACGGCAGGCTCGCGCGCAATCGCATCCAGAACCTCATCGGCACCCCGCCCCGGGCCGCGCGACGGCGGCCACGTCGGTGTTTCGCGCGGCGCCGCTCACTTGGCGCCCGCCGGCTGCATCACGGCGCTCAGGTCCACCTGGCCGTCCTCCTTCAACGCGCTCGCGTGCAGCTCGCCCACCTGTACCTTGAACTGCTTGCGCACATCGTCGAGCCACTGCGTCCAGACCGGGAACGACGCGTTCTTCAGCTGGACCTGCACGCCGCTGCCCACCACCTGCAGCTGCGCGCCCTGCAGCCCGTGGTCGGACAGCGAGCCGGCCAGCGCGTCGCGCAGCGCCAGGCCGGTCGGCGCCACGCCCTGCGCGGCGGCCGCCAGCGAGCGCGCCTCGTTGGCCTGCTCGGTCATCTGCGCGAGCTGCTGCCGCATGCCCGGCAGCGCGGTGGCGATCTTCTCGCTGTTCACCTGCGCGGGCGACCACAGCACCGAATAGAGCACCACCACCACCAGCAGCGCGCCACCCCAGCCGAGCAGCAGCTTCTCGCGCGGGTTGCGCTCGTCCCAGAACTGCGCCAGCGTTTCGTTCAACTCCGACTTCATGATCCGCTCCGGATGGTCCATTTGCCCGTGCTGCTGTCGATCGTGCCGGTCAGGCCGTTGCGCGCGAGGCGCGTGCCGAAATCGGGGTCGACCTTGACCTGCGGCTTGAAGCCGACGTCGAGCCGGCGGTCGTGGTAGTCGAGCGAGGCGATGCCGTTGGCGGGCAGCGGCCCGAGCGAGCGCGCCACGCCGCTCGCCAGCGCGAGGAAATCGTTCGGCGATAGCTCGCCCGCCGCGATTCGCAGCTGGTCGATCTGACGCGTCATCTGCTCGGGTGGATCGAGCACCGTGGTGGTCTTCGGGAACGCCGTCAGCAGCGTTTCGGTGATCTGCGCGGAAATCGCGTCGCGCTCGCGCGCGAGCCGCCACCAGTGCAGGTTCACGCCGATCACCGCCACCACCAGCGTGGCCACCGCCAGCGCGGCCGGCAGCTTCAGGCGCGTGAGCGTGGCGCGGTCGAAGCGCCACGGCACCACTTCGAAATCGAACTGGCAGAGATTGAAGCGCGTCTCGAGCGCGCGCCGCGCGAACGCGTCGAACGGCAGCGGCGTGGTGCCGGGGATCGCGTCGGGATCGGCCTGCGTGGTGACGGAGGCGAGCTGCGGCTCCGCACCGGGCGCGCCGAGCGTGTAGAGCTCGAACGGCGCGTCCGCGGTCAGCGCCGCCAGCGTCGAGCCGGCCGAGGCGGCCGGCGCGGTCAGCCCTTCGCCGAGCGCGCCGCGCGCGATCGCGAGTTCGACGCGCGGCGCGGCGGCGAGCGCGATCTCGCCGTCGATCGGCACCGATTCGATGCGCGCCATGACCGCGGCGATGATCGGCGTGCGTGCCGGCTGCAGGCCGTGCGCGGGCGGCTCGGCCGGCGAGATCACCGCGGCTTCGGTGACGGAGCCGGCGGCGCCGGGCTCGCCCGCCTCGCCGTCGGGCAGCGGCGCCGGCTCGGCCGTGTCGGCCGCCAGCGCGATCTCGGCCGGCACCGGCAGGCAGCGGGTGGCCGGCACGGCGCGGATCGCGCGATGGCCGGCCGCCTTGAACGCCTCCACCACGAAGCGGAACCACTCGCGGTCGATCACCGCCAGCACGCGCCGGCCGTCCGGCAGCGCGACCGGATCGACGGCGATGTGGCAGCTCTGCGGGTCCTGGATCAGGTAGTCCTCGACGATGTTCGGCAGCGCCTGGCGCAGCTTGGGCCCCTTCACGGCGGGCACCGCGGCGGCCAGCAGCAGCAGGTCGCGGGCGGCCACGACGAGCACCGTCGAGGCCGCATGCGGCAGCGTCGCGAGCGAACTGCGGCCGGCGCGCTGCGCATGGCCGCTCTTGTCGAGCAGCGCGAACGACAGCTCGGGCCACTGCCATTCCGGCAGCGGCACGGCGGGTTCGCGCGGCGGCAGTACAACGATCAACGTGCTCAAGAGCTCCTCTCCCGAATGGCGTTGTTATAGCTGATCGACAACCCGGACGATGCGCGTGGTGTGCGTCGTCGGATCACGATACACGAGCGAGGTGCGGTCGATTTCCGCACGCCCGTGCTGGATACGGCCGTGGACGATGAAATAGCTGGTCGTCACGTCGATCTGGGTCGGATCGAGCATCACGTTCGGCGCGCCGGTGGACTGCATCGCCAGCTGTGCGTCGCCGACGTTGCGGAAGAACGCCGTGTCGCGGTGCGCGACGATGGTCTGCGCCGACGACACCGACAGGCCCGGCATCAGCGCGGCGATCACCTCGGCGCGCGCGGTGTTGAGATTGACCGGCGTGACGGTGGGCAGCACCGTCACGAACGGGCGCAGCGTCTCGATGATCTCGGGCGTCACGCCGTTCACGTCGAGCAGCGAATCGAGGCTGGTCGGCACCAGCGGCGCGGCGCCCGAACTAGCGTCGGTGTCGTTGCCGTCGTCGAAGCCGGGGTCGCCACGGCCGGTATTGCTGCCGCTGTCGCCCTGCGGAATCGGCACGTTGCCGGAGCCGGGCACGCTGGCGGTCTGAAAGCGGGTGGCCGAGTAGCGCAGGCCGGCGCGGATCTGCCGCGCGATGCGCAGCGCGAGCTGCGAGTCGATGCCGAGCGACATCAGCAGCCGCTTGAAGGTGGCGACCTGGCTGGCGCTGATCTGCAGCACGCCCGGCGCCGGCGTCGACACCAGGTTGCGCAGGTTGTACTTGGCCTGTGCGTCCTCGATCTCGCCCGACAGGTAAGTATCGTCGCCGCCGGAGGTGTCGGTCACGCCGATCCGGCCGAGGAAGTCGGACAGCTTCGTCTTCGCGATCGGCACCGTCCAGATGCCGCCGAGATAGGTAACGCCGGGCGCCGTGTCGCCCTCGGAGCGCAGGATCATGCGGGTCCAGTCGAGCGCGCCGCGCGCGATCCACTGCGCCTGCATCAGCAGCCGCTGGTTCTCGATGCGGCGGATCTGGATCTGCTGGCGCCAGAGCATGCCCGACACGAGGATCGCCGTCAGCGCCACCACCAGCAGCGCGCTGATGATCGCCACGCCGCGCTGGCGGGCCGGCGACGGGCGAGCCCGGCGGCCGCAGCGGCGCGAATCATGAAGCAAGGCGGATGCGCGCATCGTCATTCCCCAACCATGAACACGCGCTTGACCGGCACGCGCAGCGAGGTCGCGCCGATGCCGACCTCGAGGCCCGTCACCGAGCGCTCGGGCGGCGCGTTGCCCACCACCGGCTGCCTGAGCGCCTGGTTTTGCTTGCCGAGCGCGTCGTCGGCGACGGGCATGTTGGTGGTCCAGCCGATCTTCGGCACGTAGACGCGCGCGGTGATCACGCCCACTCCGCGCATCAGCGGCACGGCGCTCCAGCCGTCGACGCTGGGGTCGCCGAGCGTGCTGCGCAGCACGCGCTCGTCGGAGATCAGCGGCGAGACGTAGCGCACCACGCGGCCGCCGGAAATCACGTAGCGCACCACCTGGATGCGCGGCGGGCTGCCCGGCATATCGAAGCCGCGCACGATCTGCAACGTGTTGCCGACCACCCGCACCGGCGGCTGGCCGGCTTCGTCGTCGGTCACGGCGCGGCGCGCGTCGATGCGCATCTGGTCGAACATCTGCGCGAAGGTGCGCTCGTCCTCCATCACGGCCGCTATCCGGTCGCGGCCGCGGATCACCTGGTCGAGCCCGCGCCACGACAGCAGCGCGAGCACGGCGAGGATCGTGATCGCGATCAGCATCTCGATCAGCGTGAAGCCGCGATCGGCGCGCGCGCCGCGGCGCTTAAAGCGAGCGGTTGGTTTCATTCGCGACCACCGTGACCATCTGGGCGAGCACGCTGGCTTCGCCCGTCTTGCGTACCGCCACCTCGACGCGGCGGAATGTCGGATTCGGCGTGCTGCTGACGCGCTCGGTGCAGGTCAGCGCGACGTTGCCCTGCGAACAGTCGAACTGCTGCTCGCCGATGTCGGGCCACGCGTGCGCGAGCCGCAGCTGGCCGAGCGCGTTGTCGGCGCTCCAGCTCGCGAGCAGGCGGTCGTTCAGCGCGCCGGCGTTGCTGGCGAGCGTGCCGACCGCGCGGATCGAGGCGGCCAGCGCGACCGCGATGATCGCCAGCGCGATCAGCACCTCGATCATCGTGAAGCCATGCGCGGCGGCCCGGGGCGCGCGGCGTGCGAGGGGGAGCGGCGCGGCCATCGTCAGCGCACCTCGTAGCGGCCGTTGCCGGTGCCGACGATGGTCACGCTGCCGATCCCGGAATAGAGCGTGATGCGCACCGGCACGTCGACCGGTTCGGTGCCGAACACGATCCGCGTCGCCGGCGTGTCGGAGCCGGGATAGTCGATCGACGCGCCCGTCACGCCGCCGTCCCAGTCACGCGGGCGATAGAGGTCGTCGCGCAGCGTGTGCCAGCCGTCCTCGCCGCGGATGTCGAAACGGAAGCCGTGGTCGGTCGGCTGCCAGGCGATCGGCCGCGCGCGCACCTGCGCCTCGTCGCCGGCGCTCTCGAGCAGCAGCGCCACGCGCTGCGCCTCTTCACGCAGGTCGGTGCGCGGATTGCGGTGCATCGTCAGGGTCGCCGCCGAGACCAGGATTCCCGCGATCACGAGCACCACCAGCATCTCGAGCAGCGTGAAGCCGCGCATCCGCGAGGGCGGATGACGCAGCGCGGTGGTGCCGGGGGCTCGCATGTCGGGCGTGAGGCGCGCGGAGGATCGCAGGCGACGGGGCGAACGGCTACTGCCAGGAGCCGATGTCGGCGTCGTTGTTCTCGCCGCCTTCCTTGGCGTCGGCGCCGTAGCTGAACACGTCGATCTCGCCGTGCACGCCGGGGTTCAGGTACTTGTACGGGTTGCCCCACGGATCGTTCGGCAGGCGCTCGAGATAGCCGCCGTCCTTCCAGTTGTTCGGCACCGGGTCCACCGTGGGCTTCGCGATCAGCGCCTGCAGGCCCTGCTCCTGGGTCGGATAGCGGCCGTTGTCGAGGCGGTAGAGCTTCAGCGCCTGCATGATGGTGCCGATGTCCTGCTTGGCCGCGACACGGCGCGCTTCGTCGGGGCGGCTCATGATCTTCGGCACGATCAGCGCCGCGAGAATGCCGAGAATCGCGATCACGACCATGATTTCGATCAGCGTGAAACCGCGTTGGCGGCGTGCGACCGGCGTGCGTCGATTGATCCACGTTTGCATGAGTGAAACCTCTCTTTCAAAAACCATCGATAACGTTGACGAGGCCCGGCGGACACCCTGGCCCGCCCGGCGAAGCCGCATTGTAAGACGGGCCCCGCCGAGGGCATTCACTCAACGCAAAATTCATAATCATCCGTACAATAGCCCGCATGAACGCGCTCTCGATCCGGATCCTCTCCCTCGCCCTCTTCGCGGCCTTGTGCGCGACGGCCACCTACTGGGCCATCACGCTGTCCGCGCATCAGGCCCCGCTGCCGGCCGCCGCCGTGCGCGCACCGCTGCGCACGGAGGACGCCGCCGTGCTGTTCGGCGGGCAGCTCACGCACAACCCGGTGGAGGACGTCCACCTGTTCGGCATCCTCGCGCTGCGCCAGGGCGCCGCCGCGATCGTCGGCATCGGCGACAATCCCACCCGCACCATCACGATCGGCGACCAGATCGCGCAGGGCACCAAGCTCGCCGAGGTCCGCGCCCGCTCGATCATCATCGACCGCAAGGGCGCGCGCACCGAAATCTTCCTGCCCGCCAACACGCCCGGCCCCGCGATCTACGTCCGCTGAGCTGAGCCGCGGCTCGCCACGCATTGCCGCCGCCCCTGCCACGGGTCGCCTGCCGGCGACCCATTCGCATCGGGCCGCGCCTCACTGCACCATGTTGTTCAGCTCGATGATCGGCAGCATCACCGCCAGCACGATCACCAGCACGATGCCGCCCATCGCGAGGATCAGGAGCGGTTCGAGCAGGCTCGTCATGAACATGGTGCGCCGCTCCAGCTCGCGCGCCTCGCCCTCGGCGGCGCGGTCGAGCATGGTGGTCACGTCGCCCGTGGCCTCGCCGGAGCGGATCAGGTGGACCAGCACGGGCGGGAACGACTTGACGTGATTGAGCGCGCGCGACAGCGAGGTGCCCTCGCGCACGCGCACGATCGCGTCGTCGATGTTGCCGCTCATGGCGCGGTTCGACAGCGTCTCGCCCGCCGCCTGCAGCGCGCGCAGGATCGGCACGCCGGCCGCGGTCAGGATCGCGAGCGTGCTGGCGAAGCGCACCGTGTTGTAGCCGCGCACCAGCTTGCCGGCGAGCGGCGCGCCGAGCAGCCAGCGGTCGAACGCGAGCCGCGGGCCGGGGCGCGAGAGCGTGGCCTTCACGAGCCAGGCGACGAGCCCCACGCCCAGCAGGATCGCCCACCACCAGTGCCGCACGAACGCCGACAGCGCCATCATCACGATGGTCAGGAACGGCAGCTGTTGCTTGGTGCTGGCGAACACGTTGACGACCTGCGGCACCACGTAGCTGAGCAGGAAGGTGACGATGCCGAGCGCGATCAGCGTGACGATGCCGGGGTAGGTGAACGCCAGCACGATCTTCTGCTTCAGCGCGTTGCGCTGCTCGATGTAGTCGGCAAGGCGCGACAGCACGATGCCGAGCTTGCCGGTGTGCTCGCCCGCGGCCACCAGCGCGCGATAGATTTCGGGGAAGTCGCGCGGATGCTCGGTCAGCGCGCTCGCGAGCGAATGGCCGCCG
Source organism: Burkholderia glumae LMG 2196 = ATCC 33617 (assembly GCF_000960995.1). Lineage (NCBI taxonomy): Bacteria > Pseudomonadati > Pseudomonadota > Betaproteobacteria > Burkholderiales > Burkholderiaceae > Burkholderia > Burkholderia glumae. The sequence goes on from NZ_CP009435.1 coordinate 1,038,633, forward strand.
AGCACCTCGGCGCGGATCGCCGCCATCAGCTCGCGGATGTAGTCGCGCTCGGCCTGCTCGGTCAGCACCGCGAGCGCCTCGCCGAGCGGCAGCCCGGCTGTCAGCAGGCTCGCGAGCTGGCGCGTGAGGATTGCCTGCTCGCGCTGCGAGAGCTTGCGGCCGATCGACAGGCGCTGCTTGCGCTCGCCGCGCGAACGGTTGGCGGCCGGCTCGACGACGAGCGGCGTGAGCCCCTGGCCGCGCAGCTGGCCGCGCGCGGCGCGCGCGCTGTCTGCCTCGATCACGCCCTTCTGGGGGCGCCCGCCTGCGTCGATCGCTTCGAAACGGAATGCCGGCATCGCGCTATGCGCCTCCCGTCACGCGCAGCACTTCCTCGAGCGAGGTGTTGCCCGCCGCGAGCCAGCGCTCGGCGTCGTCGCGCAGCGTGCGCATGCCGTTCTCGCGGCCCGCGCGCAGGATTTCCGAGTCGGGCGCGTTGTTGTGGATCTGCGCGCGGATCGCCTCGTCCACCACCAGCAGCTCGTATACGCCGCGCCGGCCGGTGTAGCCGGAATGGCCGCACTTCTCGCAGCCGACCGGGTGATAGAGGGTGCGCCCGTCTTCCTCGCGCGGCTCCTTGCAGACCGGGCAGAGCTGGCGCACCAGACGCTGCGCGAGCACGCCGAGCAGCGACGAGGCGAGCAGGTACGGCTCCACGCCCATGTCGGTCAGGCGCGTGACGGCCGACGCCGCGTCGTTGGTGTGCAGCGTGGCCAGCACCAGGTGGCCCGTCAGCGACGCCTGCACGGCGATCTGCGCGGTCTCGAGATCGCGGATTTCGCCGATCATGATCACGTCCGGGTCCTGGCGCAGGATCGAGCGCAGCGCACGCGCGAAACTCATGCCGATCTTCTCGTTGACCTGGGTCTGGCCGATGCCGGACAGGTCGTATTCGATCGGATCCTCGACCGTCATGATGTTGGTGGTCGCGGTCTCGAGCCGCGACATCGCGGCGTAGAGCGTGGTGGTCTTGCCCGAGCCGGTCGGGCCGGTCACCAGCACGATGCCGTGCGGGCGCGCGATCAGCTTGTCGAACTGCACCAGGGTGTCGCGGCCCATGCCGAGCGCCTCGAGGTTCAGGCGCTGCGCGTCCTTTTCCAGCAGACGCAGCACCGCGCGCTCGCCGTGCCCGGTGGGCAGCGTCGAGACGCGCACGTCCACCGGACGGCCGCCGACGCGCAGCGTGATGCGGCCGTCCTGCGGCAGGCGTTTCTCGGCGATGTCGAGCTGCGCCATGATCTTGATCCGCGAGATCAGCGCGCCATGCAGCGCCTTCTTCGGGCGCACCACGTCGCGCAGCGTGCCGTCCACGCGGAAGCGCACCACCGACGCGTTCTCGAAGGGCTCGATGTGGATGTCCGAGGCCTGTTCGCGCGCGGCCTGCGTGAGCAGCGCGTTGATCATGCGGATGATCGGCGCGTCGTCCTCCGATTCGAGCAGGTCCTCCACCTCGGGGATGTCCTGCATCAGCCGCGACAGGTCCACCTCGCCCTCGACCTCGCCAACCACCTGCGCCGCGCTGCCGTCCTGGCGCGCATAAGCGGTGTTGATGGCCTGCGCCAGTTCGTCGGCGGGCAGCCGGCGCGCCGTCAGCGCGCCGAAGTTGCGCGCCACCTCGGCGAGCGCGGCATCGGTGGTGCGCTCGCTGATCCAGACTTCTAGCGCATCGCCGTCCTGTTGCGCGACGAGGATCTGGCCGGCCCGCGCGAAGCCGTACGGCAGCAGCCGCGCGGCCACCGCGGACGGGGCCGCCGGCTCGCCCGGCGCGGCGCTGGCGAGCTCGCTCACGGCTGCGCTCCCGGCGAGGCGATGCCCGGCGTGGGCACCGGCGTCGTCACGGCCGGCGCGGGCTGGCTGGCGGCCGGCGGCGTGGCCGCGCCGGCGCTGGCCGGCACCGGCGGATAGCCGGGCCGGCGCGTCATGCGCGTCAGGTCGAACAGGTTCGCGGCCGGTGCGACGCCTTCGTCGGGGCCGAGCGGCATCGGCGGCGTGACCGGATCGTCCTTGTCGCGAATCAGGTTGTTGTCGGTGCGATATGCGCCCTGCACGCCCTGGATGTAGTCGTAGCGGTTCGCGGTGATGGCCTGCGTGGTGGCGTGGTCGGTCAGGATCACCGGACGCAGGAACACCATCAGGTTGGTCTTCTGGCGCTGCTTGCCTTCGGAGCGGAACAGCTGGCCGATCCAGGGAATATCGCCGAGCAGCGGCACCTTGTTGTTGCCGACCTGATAGTTGTCCTGCATCAGGCCGCCGAGCACGATGATCTCGCCGTTGTCGCAAAGCACGGTCGACTGGATCGAGCGCTTGCTGAAGGTCGGCACGCCGACCGCGGTCGAGGACGTGGTGGACGGCACCACCGCCGAATCCTCGGTGTAGATCTGCAGCTTGAGGATCCCGCCTTCGGTGATCTGCGGCTTGACGTGCAGCGTGAGGCCCACGTCCTGGCGGTCGAAGGTGTTGAACGCGTTGCTCGAGTTGCCGCTCGTCAGGTTCGAATACGAACCGGTGGCGATCGGCACGTTCTGGCCGACCACGATCTTCGCTTCCTCGTTGTCGAGCGTGACGAGGTTAGGCGTGGACAGCACGTTCGCGTCGCTGGAGCCCGAGAACGCCTGCAGCAGGGCGCCCAGGCCGGTGATGCCGAACATGTTCTTGAGCCAGCCGATGTTCAGGCCCGGCGTCAGCGAGGCCGCCGCGGCCGCCCCGCCGTTGGCGCCGCCCGCCGAGCCGGCGGCCGCCGCGGCGGTCAGCCCGGTGATCGTGTTGCCTAGGCCCGAGACGTTGGTGCCGAGCGAGCTGCCGGCGTAGAGCGCGTTGTTGGCCACCTGCCACTGGATGCCGAGGTTCGCCGAGGTGTTCGAGTTCAGCTCGACGATCAGCGCCTCGATGTAGACCTGCGCGCGCCGCTCGTCGAGCTGGTCGACCACCGCGCGCAGGTTCCGGTAGACCGGGTCCGACGCGGTGATGATCAGCGAGTTGGTGGCCGCGTCGGCCTGGATCATGCCGCCCGGCTGGTTGTCGTCGCTCTTGTCCTTGTCGCCGCCGAGGAAGCCGTCGTTCTTGCCGCTGCCGCTGCCGTAGCCGCCGCTGCCCGACCCCGACGACATCGACGACGAACCGGACGGCAGCGGCGCGGTGCCGGAGGTGCCGGTCGAGAAGCTGCTGCCGCTCGAATTGCCCTGGTTGAACGAATTGGCGTCGTTCGAGGACGCCGAGCTGCCGCTGTCGCCCTTGCCCATCATGCCGCGCAGGGTCTTCGCCAGCTTCACCGCATCGGCATTGCGCAGCCGGATCACATGCATGTTGCCGGGTGCGGCGCTCGGCGCGTCGAGCTGCGCGAGCAGGCGCCGCGCGGAGGCGAGGCGCGAGGCGTTCGAGGCGCGCAGCAGGATCGAGTTGGTGCGCGGATCGGCGCTCACGTTGACCTTCAGCGTCGCGTCGGTATTGCCGATCGCGCCCGGGTCGAGCAGCTTGCCGAGCTGGCTGGCGATGTCGATCGCGTTGGCGTTCTTGAGCGGCACCACCACCACCTGGGTGCCGGCCGCGTTGTCGATGCCGGCGATGATCTGCGCGATGCGGCGTATGTTGTCGGCGTAATCGGTCACCACCAGCGTGTTGTTGGCCGGATAGGCCGTCACGGTGTTGTTCGGGGAGATCAGCGGACGCAGCACCGGCAGCAGGTTGTTGGCCGATTCGTTGTGCAGCTCGAACACCTGCGTGACGACCTGATCGCCATTGGCCCGCGGCGTGTTGCCGACGTAGGTCGGCACGCCCTGCAGCTTCGCGTCGGCCTCCGGCACCACCTTGAGGACGCCGTGGTCCTGCAGCAGCGAGAAGCCCTGCATGCGCAGCGCCGACTGCAGGGTCTTGAGCGCCTGCTCCTCGGGCACCGAGTGCTCCGAGACGAGGTTGAGCTGGCCCTTCACGCGCGGATCGACAATGATCGTCTTGCCCGTGGCGGCGCCGATCGCCTTCGCGACCTGGTCGATGTCGGCATTGACGAAGTTGAGCGTGACCTGGGCGTGCGCGGCCTGCGAGGCGACGATTCCGGCGACGACGAGAGCCTGGGCAGCGCGCCGCATAGCAAAACGAATGGTTGTCATGAGGTGGGTGATCGATGCCGGGGTGTAGCCGTATCCGACGGTGGAGCGTAACAACATTGAGCAAAAAACGGACATTAACAGCTTTTCGTGTCCGAAATATCACATTGGCCCGAGCGCCTTCTTACTTTTTAAGCCGCACGCATCATTCCGAGCGCGGCCGCTTGCCGCCACGTCAGATTTTGGAAAGATTTTGCAAGGAAACGGAATAAAAAGTCAGAAAGCGCCGCTTGCCCGGCGCACTGCGCGGGCGTCCGGGGACGGTGGCGCAATGCGACGAGGCACCGGTATGATACGGGCGGCGCGCGGTCCCGGCGCAAAAACCGTGGTGCGGGTTTTCCCCCCCTGAATCGCTGTCTTTTCCCGTCTTTGGATGGCTTCCTAATGCGAATTAGGTCTGTTCTCCTCGTGTTCTCGCTGCTGGCCGCCGGCGTGGCCAGCGCGCCTGCGCACGCCGACTGCTATGACGAGGCGGCCAGGTATCAGAAGGTCAATCCGCTGATCCTGCGCGCGATCGCGTGGCAGGAATCCCACAATACACCCGACGCGATCAACCGGAATGCGAACGGATCGACCGATTACGGGATCATGCAGATCAACTCGATCCACCTGTCGCGTCTGGCCCAATACGGCATTACGAAAGACACACTGATGCAGCCGTGCAAGAACGTCTACATCGCCGCCTGGCACCTGCGCCAGAAGATGAACAAGTACGGCAACACCTGGGCCGCGATCGGCTCGTACCATTCGGAAACGCCGTCGCTGCGTGACAAGTACGCAAGGCAAATCGCCGCGATCCTCTCGAAATGGCACCTGCTGCCGGCCGAGAACGCGCCGCGCTGAAGCGCCGCGATAGCTCGAGGCCTCGCGACTGCGCGGATTGCCGCCGGGCATGAGCCGGCGGTGTCGCGCGACGCTGCGCCGCCGCCCGCGCCGGCCCGATCCGCTCACGCCACGAGGCACGCATAACGAAGCGCAGCGCCGGTGCCGCCGAGAGGCGGCGGCACCGGCCAGGCCCCCTGGCGGCCCGGCGCGCACGCCGGGTTTTCCGTTTGATGCACAATGTGCGGCATTCGCGCTGCCATGCCCGGGCCGCCGACGCTTGCCGGGCGCCGGCAGCGCCGCTACCGTCAATTTTCCTGGGACCGCACCGCCATGAACTCGCCGCTGCCCGTTACCGTGCTGTCCGGCTTCCTCGGCGCCGGCAAGACCACGCTGCTGAACCACGTCCTCGCCAACCGCGAGGGCCTGCGGGTGGCCGTGATCGTCAACGACCTCGCCACCGTCAATATCGATGCGTCGCTCGTCAAGGGCGCGGCCGGCCTGTCGCAGGCCGAGGCGCGGCTCGTCGAGATGTCGAACGGCTGCATCTGCTGCACGCTGCGCGACGATCTGCTGGTCGAGATCCGCCGGCTCGCGGCCGGGCGCGCCGAGCGTCCGCTCGACGCGATCCTGGTCGAATCGACCGGCATCGCCGAGCCGATGCCGATCGCCGAAACCTTCTCGTTCGTCGACGACGAGGGCGTCTCGCTCGAGGACCTCGCGCGGCTCGACACGATGGTCACCGTGGTCGACGCGTTCAATTTCCTGCGCGACTACGGCTCCGACGAAGGCCTGGCCGATCGCGGCCTGGTCGGGAGCGACGAGGACGACCGCACGCTGGTCGAACTGCTGATCGAGCAGATCGAGTTCTGCGACGTGCTGGTCATCAACAAGGCCGACCTCGTCGACGCCGACGAACTCGCGCGCCTGCAGCGCATTCTCGCGAGCCTCAATCCGCGCGCGCGGCAGCTGGTGAGCCGCTTCGGCGAGGTGCCGATCGCCGAGGTGATCGGCACCGGGCGCTTCGATTTCGAGGCCGCGGCGAACGCGCCGGGCTGGCTCGCCTCGCTCGAGCACCATCATCATCACGATCACGACGGCGACGCGCCCTGCGATGCCGAGCATGCGCGCGCGCACGGCTTGCCCGACGAGTTCGGTATCGGCAGCTTCGTCTATCGCGCGCGGCGGCCGTTTCATCCGCAACGTTTCTGGGCGCTGCTGCACGAGGAATGGCGCGGCGTGCTGCGCAGCAAGGGCTTCTTCTGGCTCGCCACGCGCCACGACATCGGCGGCTCGCTGTCGCAGGCAGGCGGCGTCTGCCGGCACGGACCGGCCGGACTCTGGTGGGCCGCGCAGGATCGCGCGGAATGGCCCGAGGACGATCCCGCGCTGCTCGACGAGATCGCCGCGGACTGGCATGGCGAGCCCGGCGACACCACGGTCGGCGACCGCCGCCAGGAACTGGTGCTGATCGGCATAGGCCTGGACGCCGATGCATGGCGCGCCAAATTCGATGCCTGCCTGCTCGACGACGCCGAATACGCGGCGGGCGAGAGCGCCTGGCGCGCGCTGCCCGATCCGTTTCCGGCCTGGGACCTCGACGAGCACGATCACGACGACGAACACCACGACGACGAGCATCACGGCCGAAGCGGGGACGAGGAAATCGTTCATCGCCACTGAACGCGGCCGGCCGCGCCTGTCTCAAAAACGCTGCGACGGCGGCGACGGCCGCACCCGCACGAATCAGGCGGGGCGCAGCGAGGACGAAAAAAAACCCGCCTGTCGGCGGGTTTTTCGCTCACAAGCGCGTCGTTCAGCGCTTGTTCACTGCATCCTTGAATGCCTTGCCAGCCGTGAACTTGACGGTCTTGGCTGCCGGAATCTTGATGGTTTCGCCCGTCTTCGGGTTGCGGCCGGTACGTGCTGCACGCTTACCCGAACCGAAGCTGCCGAAGCCGATCAACTGAACCGCATCGCCTTTCGACACGGCCTTCTTGATCACCTCGAGGAGCGTGTCCAGCGTTTCGCCGGTTTGAGCCTTGCTGGCGCCCGTCTGTGCGGCGACGGCGTCGATCAGTTCCTGTTTGTTCATTAAGGTTCCTTTCTCAGGTTAAGTTGACACGAACAGCGCAGACGCGCCGATTATACGTACGCAAGCCGTTGCAACGCAGTTCGCGGCGACGGCAGGGCGCACTCGGTGCGCGCCGCGCCTCGTACGCGCGGGTGAGCCCTGAGGCGCTTCCGCAGTACGGCGCTTGCTATGATAGCGCAGCGCAAACCCAATAACGACAAGGGTTTCAAAGATTTTCATCCGGATTTTGCCGGATTTCCGGGCCGACGCCCGCATTTTCGCCGCGTGCTCACCAAGCTTGTCAAGCGTGCGGTAACGCCGCTTCGCAACGACGTTGGTTTTTGCCAACGTCCAGGCCGGGTGGGCATGCGGCCGCCTCAGCCGGCTTTTTTCGAATAGTTCGCATGACCGATCGTATCGTTCCCGCCTCGCTCGTCTTCCGAGACGACGGCACGCTCGTCTCGCCCGCCTACGGCGACATCTATCACAGCGCGGCCGGCGCGCTGGCCCAGGCGGAGCACGTATTCCTGCGCGGCAACGGCCTGCCGGAACGCTGGCGCGGCCGGCGCCGCTTCACGATCGTCGAGACCGGCTTCGGCACCGGCTGCAACTTCCTGGCGACCTGGGCCGCATGGCGCGCCGATCCGGCGCGCGGCGAAAGATTGCATTTCGTGTCGATCGAAAAGCATCCGTTCTCGCGCGAGGACTTGCGCGCGGCGGCTCGCCATCTCGTTGCTCACACAACGATCGACGCCAGATCGTTCGCATCGCTTATCGATGCGCTCGCCGATGCGTGGCCGATGCTCACGCCCGGGCTGCACCGTCTCGAATTCGACGAAGGGCGGGTGGTGCTGACGCTCGCGTTCGGCGATGCGCTCGCGGTGCTGCCCTCGCTCGTGCTGCGCGCCGACGCGTTTTATCTGGACGGTTTCGCGCCGGCGAAGAATCCCGGGCTCTGGTCCGTCGAGGTGTTCCGCGCGCTCGCGAAGCTGGCCGACGAGACCGCCACGTTCGCCACCTACACCAGCGCCGGCGACGTGAAACGCGCGCTGGAAGCGGCCGGTTTCGCTTGGCGCAAGGTGGACGGCTTCGCCGGCAAGCGCGCGATGCTGGTCGGCGAATTCGCGCCGCGCTGGAGGGTGCGGCGCCACGAGCCGCCGCGCGCGGCCGAGGCCGCCGCGCGCGAGGCGATCGTGATCGGCGCGGGCCTGGCCGGGTGTGCGCTGGTCGAGCGGTTGAGCGCGCGCGGCTGGCACGTCACGCTGATCGAGCGTCATGCGCAGCCGGCCGGCGAGGCGTCGGGCAATCCGGCCGGCGTGTTCCATCCGCTCATCGCGCGCGACGACAACTTCGGCGCGCGGCTGTCGCGCGCCGGTTATCTGTACGCGCTGTCGCGCTGGCGCTCGCTCGAGGCGGCAGGCTACGACTTCGCGCGCAGCCGCGGCGGCCTGCTACAGCTGGCCTGCGACGACGACGAATTCGCCCGCATGCAGGCAGCCGCCGAGGCGCTCGCGATGCCCGACGCGCTGGCCGTGCTGGTGTCGCGCGAAGCGGCGGCCGCGCGCCTGGGCAGCGAGGTCGCGCATGGCGGCTGGTGGTACCCGCAGGCCGGCTCGCTCGATCCGGCCGCGCTGGCGCGGGCATGCTGCGCGGCCGCCGGCGAGCGGCTCAGGCGGCTTGCCGGCAACGAGGTGGCGCGGCTCGCGCCGCGCGAGGGCGGCGGCTGGCTCGCGCTCGACGCGGCGGGAAACACGCTGGCGAGCGCCGCGATCGCGATCGTCGCGAACGCGGCCGACGCGCCGCGCGTGGCCGGCCTGCGGCACGCGCCGGTGCAGCGCGTGCGCGGCCAGCTGACGATGCTGCCGCCCGGCGCGGCCCCGCTGGTCGCGATGCCCGCGATCGGCGACGGCTATCTGATCCCGTTCGCCGATGGCACGCTGCTGACCGGTGCGACCTACGAACCCGACGCGACCGAGGCCGCACCGAGCGAGGCCGGCCACCGCGAGAATCTCGCGCGGCTGGCGGCACTGCTGCCGCGCTTCGACGCCGCCGCCGGTGCGCGAATCGCTGCGGGCATGCTCACCGGACGCGTCGCGTTCCGCTGCGTCGCCAGCGACCGCCTGCCGATGGCCGGCGCGCTCGGCGACGAAGCCGCGGCGGCCGCCCACGCGCACCGCCTGGCGGGCGCGCAGGCGCGCGATCTGCCGCGCGCGGCAGGCCTTTTCGGCGCATTCGGTTTCGGCTCGCGAGGCTTCGTCTGGGCTTCGCTCTGCGCCGAGCTGATTGCCTCGCAGATCGAAGGCGAGCCCTGGCCGGTCGAGCGCGAACTGGCCGAGGCGATCGATCCCGCGCGTTTCCTGCTGCGTGCGCTGCGCCAGGGCCGCGCCGGCTGAATCCGCCGCGGCAGGCAGGGGCTCGTGCCACCGTCTTGACTGCTTCAATTTGTCCTGCCTTTCACCTTTTTACCTGTTGCCGCCCGCCGGCCGGTCCTCCCTGCTTGCCGGCCAGCGGGGCAGGGCACAGGTTTTTATCCACCAGCGCCTGTGGATAAGCGCACGGATTGCCGGCGAATTCTCTGTGCAGTCACAGTGGACGTAAACGGGGTAACTCGGCTTCGCTGCACAGGACGGCAAAAGTTGTTCTGTGAATCGCTGTGGGTCCGCACAGTCTGTGCGACCGCTTACGCATTTCTTAAACCCTTGAGCCGTCAGCGTTTACCGGGGTTATCCACAGAAAGCCGAGGCCTTTGTTAACTTCTACTACGTATACATACAGGTAAACCTGTGATGATGAACTGCAGGGCGCCGGCCAGGCGGCCGGGCCCCGGGAGAAATACGATCCGGAGCGAAATAGATGTGGCACAATCGAACACCACCGCGCCATCCCGGTCAGGTATCGGGGCGGCACCCCTGGAACAGTTCGTGCGTATCGGAATCCGAGGATGAAAGATCGCGCTGTTTCCGTCACATCTCAGGCCGGCGCTCAGATCGGCCATGGTCCGAGCGGCATGTCAGCCCGCCGCGAATCGGACTGCCCCGCGTCCTGAAGCCTTAGACCGGCGAATCCTCATGACGGGGCGACCACAGCCAGCCAGCGCGCCAACTCGTTCGAGATGCTCGACTCATGCGTCGCTGCCGGTTGTCTTCGAATAAGGAGCAGTCATCACGATGAAGTCGGCATTCTCGTTTCTACCGAATTGGCCGTTCGTGCCCGACGCCGTGTTCTGGGCCGGCATCGCGCTGTTCGCCGCGGGCCTGTGCGGTGAACTGGGTTACCGCGCCTGGCGTCTGCCGCGCGTGAGCGGCTACGGCGTGATCGGCATGATCGCGGGCTCGGCCGGGTTCGGCGCGATCGACGCGAGTACCAGCAGCACCGCGCGCCTGTTGATCAATGTCGCGCTTGGGCTGCTGCTGTTCGAACTGGGCAGCCGGCTCGACCTGCGCTGGATCCGGCGCAACCCCTGGCTGATCGCGAGCAGCGTGGCCGAGGCGGTGCTGACCTTCGCGCTGGTACTGACCGTGCTGCTCGTGCTCGGGGTGCCGGCGATGGCGTCGATCGTGCTGGCGGCGATCGCGGTGGCCACCTCGCCCGCCATGGCGATCCAGCTGAAGACCGAACTGCGCGCGGAAGGGCAGGTGTCGCAGCGGCTGCTGACGCTCACCGCGCTCAACAGCGTCTACTCGGTGGTGCTGACCAAGCTGCTCACCAGCTGGCTGCACCAGGAGGAATACGGCAACGTGTTCGCCACCATCCTGCAGCCCGTCTACCTGATCGCCGGTTCGCTGGCCCTCGCCTATCTGCTGGCGCGCGCCTGCAACTATCTGTTCCGGCATATCGCTCCGATGATGCGCGACGAGCATTCGTTCGTCGCACTGTTCGGCCTGGTCGTGCTGGCCATCGCGGTCGCGCAGGCGCTCAAGCTCTCCACCGTGCTCACGCTGCTGCTGGCCGGCATCATCGTGAAGAACCTCGAGGCGCGCCCGCAGCTCTGGCCCGAGCATTTCGGCACCGCCGGCTGGCTGCTGACGGTGATTCTGTTCGTGCTGACGCTGACCTCGTTCAGTTGGCGCGACCTTGCGGCGGGCGGGCTGATCGCCATCGTGCTGATCGTCACGCGCAGCGTGGCGAAGCTGATCGGCGTGGTGGCGTTCGCCAGGAAGAGCGGCATCGGCGTGAAGCAGGGCGTGGCCCTCGGCCTGTCGCTCGCGCCGATGTCTGCGCTCGCCTACCTGCTCGTCGACGAGACCTACCAGCTCTATCCCGGCTTCGATCCGCGGCTGCGCTCGGTCGTGCTCTGCGCGATCGTGATCCTGCAGATCGTCGGGCCGCTGTTCGTCTATCGCAGCCTGTCGGCCGTCGGCGAGCGACGCGACGAGAGCTGACCGGCGCCGCCGCGCGCGGCGGCGTCCCACCCGTTACCCGGAATTCGCCATGGCACTCGAAACCTTCAACAATTCCGAGCCGTTTACGTTCGGTGTCGAGCTGGAAATCCAGATCGTCAACACCCACAACTACGATCTGACCAAAGCGGCCTCCGACCTGATGCGGCTGGTCGAGGACGAGCCGCATCCCGGCAACATCACGCCCGAGATCACCGAGAGCATGATCGAGCTGTCCACCGGCATCTGTCATTCGCACGACCAGGCGCTCGGCGAGCTGCATGCGATCCGCGACGTGCTCGTGAAGGCGGCCGATCACCTGAACGTCGGGCTGTGCGGCGGCGGCACCCATACGTTCCAGCAGTGGAGCGACCGGCAGATCTACGACGCGCCGCGCTTCCAGTACCTGTCCGAGCTATACGGCTATCTGGCCAAGCAGTTCACGGTATTCGGCCAGCACGTCCACATCGGCTGTCCCGACGCGGACAGCGCGCTGTTCCTGCTGCATTCGATGTCGCGCTACATCCCGCATTTCATCGCGCTGTCGGCGTCCTCGCCCTACGTGCAGAACGTCGACACGGGCTTTCATTCGGCACGCCTGAATTCGGTGTTCGCGTTCCCGATGTCGGGCCGCGCCCCGTACACGCTGACCTGGGACGGTTTCGAGGAATATTTCTCGAAGATGGTCAATACCGGCGTGGTCAACAGCATGAAGGATTTCTACTGGGACATCCGGCCGAAGCCCGGTTTCGGCACGATCGAGGTGCGCGTGATGGACACGCCGCTGTCGGTCGACCGTGCGGCCGCGATCGCCTGCTACATCCAGACCCTCGCGCGCTACCTGCTGCTCGACAAGCCGCTCACGCTGTCCGAGGACGATTACCTGGTCTACACCTTCAACCGCTTCGAGGCCTGCCGCTTCGGCCTGGAGGGCACCTGCGTGAACCCGCAGACGGGCGAGCGCCGCACCATCGCCGAGGACATCCTCGCCACGCTCGACCGGCTCGCGCCGCACGCGGCCGCGCTCGGCTCGCGGGCGGCGCTCGACGAGATCGGCTCGCTGGCCCGGGCGCGCGTCAACGACGCCTCATGGCTGCGCACCGTTTTCAAACAGGAAAAATCGCTTAACGAGACGGTTCGCCAGCAGTGCCTGCGCTGGCGCGAATGAAAAAGATTGTTTCGGTGCCAGCGATGCCTGTCGAATTGCCGTCGCCCAGCCGGGCGGTGCGAACAAATATAGTAGTCGCAAACAATTGTCGTTTCGCTGCTGTGGATAATCAGAGGTTTACGTGCAAAGTCAAAGACCTGGGACGATGTCTCCGGGGCCGGGCGGCCGGCCGCGGAGGCGGCGTTGTTTGTCGAATGAAAGCGTCTTGATGGCCGTACTTGAGATTCGTTACTGAAAAGCGCAGCGCAAGCCCTTGCTTATCCCATGTTTATCCACAGACTTATTTGGATAACTTAGCTGTGCGATTTTCCGCTCTCGCTTAGAATGTCGGCTTTGCGATCGACGGCACCGGATAGTGCCGCGCTCGCACGCCGGTGCGTGGCGAATCTGGTCACGGTGAGCCGGCGTCGGTGCGCCGTTCCGGGTACGCAGTCTGGATGACAGAGACCGGACACGGATCTCCCCACAAAGGCCGTCGGATGGATCCGAGGCCGGCAACAGCGAAAAGACTATGAGCGAAGGTGTTTACGGGAACGAGGCGGCGGGTCGTGTGACCCACAGCCTGTTGCGATTAAGTACGGCCATGCGCAGCCAGGCATGGGATTGGGCGGAAGGTGCCGGCTTGACGCCGACGCAGGGCGAGATCCTGGTGCTGCTGCTCCAGCGCAAGGGGCCGATGCGGCTCGGTGAGATCGCACGCGAAACCCAGCTCACCGCGGCGACTACCAGCGATGCGGTCAGCACGCTCGAAGGCAAGGGCCTGGTGGAGAAGCGCCGCGCGCTCGACGACGGCCGCGCGCTGGCCGTGCGCCTGAGCGGGCGCGGCCGCACCGCCGCGAAGAAGGCGCTGCAGTGGCCGGATTTCCTGTCGAAGGCGATCCGCGTGCTCGGCAATGACGAGCAGGGCGCGCTGTACCGTTCGCTGCTGAAGGTGCTGCGCGAGCTGCAGGTGGCGGGCGAGGCGCCTCAGCACCGCATGTGCGTGACCTGCAAGCATTTCCAGCCCGGCAAGGCGGTCAGGAAGCCGTCGTACCGCTGCTCGCTGCTCGAGCTGTCGATGGCCGACAGCGATCTGCGTCTCGACTGCTCGGTGCACGAGGAAGCCGATGCGCTGACGCAGAAGAAGACCTGGAAGGTTTTCTCGCAGCTGTAAATTCGCCACGCGTGACGCGTCTGACGGAGTCCGGTTGATGAATGCAGAAGTCGTAGCGATCCGCCACGTTCACTTCGAGGATCTCGGCAGCTTCGAGCGCGTGCTCGGGGAACGCGGCCGGCGCGTACGTTACGTCGACGTCGGCACCTCGCGCGTCGAGGTGCTCGACGCCTGCGGCCCGTCGCTGCTGGTGGTGCTGGGCGGCCCGATCAGCGCCTATGACGACGAGCTTTACCCCACCATCGCGCCGCTCGTCGAGCTGATTCGGCGGCGCATCGATGCCGGCCTGCCCACGCTCGGGATCTGCCTCGGCGCGCAGTTGATCGCGCGCGCGCTCGGCGCGCGCGTCTATGCCGGCGACGCTCGGGAGCTCGGCTGGAGCCCGCTTGCGCTGACCGCGGCCGGGCACGCCTCGCCGCTGCGCCATCTGGCGGGCAGCGCCACCTCGATGCTGCACTGGCACGGCGACACCTTCGATCTGCCGCCCGGCGCGATCCATCTCGCCTCCACGCCCGCCTGCGCGCATCAGGCGTTCTCCTGGGGCCAGCACGTGCTCGCGCTGCAATGCCACCCCGAGGTGGCGGTCGAGAGCTTCGAGGCCTGGCTGATCGGCCATGCCGGCGAGATCGCCGCGACCCCCGGGGTGGATGCGCGGCAACTGCGTGCCGACACCGCGCGCTTCGGGCCGCAGCTGGAGCTGGCCGCCGCGCGCATGTTCGGCGAGTGGCTCGCTTCGGTCGGGCTCTGAGCGCGGCGCGCAGCGCGCCACGGCCGTTCCGTGTTCCGCGCGCGGCGCAGGCAGGGAAGGCTAGGCGGACGGACGAACGGCATGGCTGGCCTGCCGTTGACGTGTTCCCGGTGCAATATTCGCGAATCGCCGGCGGGGCCGGGGCGCGTGCGCCGTCAGCAGCGCTGCACGCCGCGTGCTAACCTCGTGCGCTCCCGTTCCCTCTGTCGCGAGCCCCACCCGATGAGCGCCCTGTTCTCTCCCCTGACGCTGCGCAGCCTGACGCTGCCGAACCGGATCGTCGTGTCGCCGATGTGCCAATACTCGGCCGAGCGCGGCGAGCCGACCGCCTGGCACACGATCCACCTCGGCCATCTCGCGCTGTCCGGCGCCGCGCTGCTCTGCACCGAAGCGGTGGCCGTCGAGCCGGAGGGGCGCATCACGCCGGGCGATCTCGGGCTATGGGACGACGCGACCGAAGCCGCCTACCGGCCGCTGCTCGCCGCGATCCGCCGGCATTCGCCGATCCGCGTCGCGATGCAGATCGGCCACGCGGGGCGCAAGGCGTCGAGCCGCGCGCCGTGGGAAGGCGGCGCGCTGATCGAGGTGGCCGACGGCGGCTGGCTGCCCCACGCGCCGTCGGCGGTGCCGCACAAGGAGGGGGAAACGCCGCCGCTCGCGCTCGACGCGGCCGGGCTGAACCGGCTGCGGCGCGCGTTCGAGGCGACCGCGAAGCGGGCCGCGCGGCTCGGCATCGACGCGCTCGAGGTGCATGCCGCGCACGGCTACCTGCTGCACCAGTTTCTCTCGCCGCTCGCGAACCATCGTACCGACGAATACGGCGGCTCGCTCGAGAACCGCATGCGCTTTCCGCTCGAGATCTTCGAAATCGTGCGTGCGGCGTTCCCGGCCGAGCGGCCGGTGGGCGTGCGCGTGTCGGCCACCGACTGGGTCGACGGCGGCTGGACGCTCGACGAGACGATCGCCTTCGCCAAGGCGCTGAAGGCACGCGGCTGCGACTGGATCGACGTGTCCTCGGGGGGCGTCTCGCCGTTGCAGAAGATCCCGCTGTCGGCCGGCTACCAGGTGCCGTTCGCGCGCGCGGTGCGCCATGCGGTGGCGCTGACGACGTTCGCGGTGGGCCTCATCACGGAGCCCGCGCAGGCCGAGAAGATCGTGGCGGACGGCGATGCCGATTGCGTGGCGCTGGCCCGCGCGATGCTCTACGATCCGCGCTGGCCCTGGCATGCGGCGGCCGAGCTCGGCGCCACGGTGACGGCGCCGCCGCAATACTGGCGCTCGCAGCCGCGCGAACAAAAAGCGCTGTTCGGCGAGGTGTCGTCGGGCCAGCGTTGAGGCGCTCGCGCGCGCCGGGCGCGCGGCCGGCGAGGCGCGGCACGACGCGGCGGCCCGGTCCGGAGCGTGGCGCTACGGTGGCTTCGGCCGGTTTCCGCCGATTTCCTCACCGCAGCTGCGGGGACATCGACGCTTGCTGCACCTGATCGGTTGAACGAAGCATTGCCGAGCGTGTAGCATTCGGTTGATCCGTCGCGGGTGCGTGCCCGGGGCGTCCCCGCACGCGCGCGGCATCGTGCGCGTCGCAAGCGAACCGCGGCGTGCTGGCCGCCGGTATCGCGCCATCCCATCGTCTTCACAAGGATTCATCGATGAGTTCACGCAGGATCGTGGTGCGCCGTTCCGGCGTTCACGGCAAGGGCGTATTCGCAGTCGCGCCGATCAAGGCGGGTGAGCGCGTGGTCGAATACAAGGGCGAGCGGATCTCCTGGAAGGAGGCGCTGCGCCGCCATCCGCACGACCCGAACGATCCGAATCACACGTTTTATTTCGCGCTCGAAGAGGGCGGCGTGATCGACGGCAAGGTCGACGGCAACAGCGCGCGCTGGATCAACCACGCGTGTGCGCCGAACTGCGAGGCCGAGGAAACCGCGGGCCGCGTCTTCATCCACGCGCTGCGCGACATCGAGGCCGGCGAGGAGCTGTTCTACGACTACGGGCTCGTGATCGACGCGAAGCTGACCAAGCAGCTCAAGCGCGACTATGCCTGCCATTGCGGCGCAAGCACTTGCCGCGGCACGATGCTGGCCGTCAAGGAGGAATCGGGCGGGAAGAAAAAGAAGCCGGCCCGCAAGGATGGCAAGGCCCGGAAGGCGGAGAAGGCGGAGAAGGCCGACCGCAAGGGCAAGGACGGCAGGAAGAAGAAATGAGGCCGCGGCGGGCGCGATCCGCAACAGCGGTCGCGTCCGCCGCGGGGCGCCTCAGGTTTGCAGCGTCTCGGGCTCGCACGCGCCGGCGGCCGCTTCGGCCGGCTTCGCGGCCAGCGGAATCCGCACGATGAAGCGCGAGCCGCCTTCGGGCGCGTCGGCATAGAGCACCTCGCCGTCATGCATCGCGACGATGTCGTGGACGATCGCGAGGCCGAGGCCCGCGCCCGTCTCCACACCGTTGCCGCTTTGCGCGTCGCCGCGGAAGAAGCGCTTGAAGAGGTCTGCCTGCTGGCCCGACGGCACGCCGGGGCCGTTGTCCTCCACCACGATCTCGCCGGCCGCGCGGCCGTCCTCGAGCGCCACCTGCGAAACGTTCACGGTGATGCGCGCGCCCTCGGGGCGGGCGAGCGGCACGTATTTCAGTGCGTTGTCGAGCAGGTTCGCGATCACCTCGCGCAACAGCACCGGGTTGCCCCGCACCACCAGCGGCGGCACGCTGGCGAGATCGAAATCCTCGGGCAGCTCGTCGTCGCCGGACTTTGCGCGTTTCGCGAGCGATTCGGCGCTGCCCGGATCGTCGCTGGTCTGGAAGCCGAGATCGACGTGCGCGGCCAGCGCGCGCGGCACCCATTCGGCGCCGGTCTCGAACGCGAGCGCGGCCAGATCGACATCGACGAAGCGCGCGGCCTGCTCGCCCGGCTCGGCGCGCGCCAGCGACAGCAACTGGTTCGACAGCCGCACCGCGCGGTCGGCGGCCGCGCGCAGCTCGTGGACTGCGGCCAGCGTCTGCTGCGGGTCGCGCGCCACGGCGGCGTGTTCGGCGTGCAGCTTCACGGCCGTCAGCGGCGTGCGCAGCTGGTGCGCGGCGTCGGCGATGAACTTGCGCTGCGCGTCGAGCGCGGTCTTGAGCCGGCCCAGCAGCGCGTTCATCGCGCTCGTCAGCGGCCGGATCTCGAGCGGCACGTCGGTTTCGTCGACGGGTTCGAGCGAGGTGTGGGTCTGCCGGTTCAGCGAATCGGCCAGATGCGTGAGCGGCCCGAGCTGCTGGTTCACCACACGCCAGACGATGCCCCAGCCGGCCAGCAGCAGCAGCAATAGGGGCATCATGATCGCGATCAGGAACTCGGCCGCGATCTGGTAGCGATGGCGTACCGGCTGGGCCACCTCGACGATCATCGGATTGCCGTCATCGGTCTGCTCGACGCGCACCTGCGCGACGCGCACGGCCTGGCCCTCGTAGTCGGCCTCGAACACGTAGGCGTAATGCATGCGCCGCACGCTCGTGCCCTGCAGCGGCAGCTTCGGATCGCCGGCCAGCTCGTGCTCGCCGTCGCTGATCCGGTAGATCAGCTGTTCGGTCGGGTCGGAGAACATCGCCTGCGCGAGCGGCGGCACCGTGAACGGCGCGTCGGGGCCGGCGATCTGGATCTGCTTGGAGATCGCGGTGGCGAGATCGGCGAGCGATCGATCGATCACGTGCTGCGTGTATTGCCAGGCGAGCCAGTAGGCGATCAGGCCGCTCATCAGCGCGAGCATCGACAGGGGGGCGGCGAGCCGCCTGAGCAGCGAGCGGCGCAAGCTGGTGGCGGCCGGTTCGGAGGACATCGCGTCAACCATCGAAAAAAGCAGCGCCCGGCCGAAGCCGGGCGAGACGTGGAAGGTGCCGGCGCGGGCGCGCCGTCCGGCGGCGGCCCGGCCGTGGCCGGGCTTCGCCTCAGACGCTCGCCGGCTGGCGGATTTCCTGCAGCAGGTAGCCGAAGCCGCGCACCGTGACGATCTCCACGCGGCACTGTTCGAGCTTCTTGCGCACGCGGTGCACGTAGACTTCGATCGCGGTGTCGCCGAGATCGCCGCCGAAGTGCGTCAGATGGTCTTGCAGTTGCGCCTTGCTGACCACGCGGCCGTGGCGCAGCAGCAGCATCTCGAGCACGGCGAATTCGCGCGGCGACAATTCGAGCGGCTTGTCGTCGTTGAAGATGCGGCGATCGACGCCCGACAGGCGCACGCCGCCGAGCGAAACCTCCGGACGCGGCATGTCGCTGTGCGGGCCGCTGCGGCGCATCACCGCACGAATGCGTGCCTCGAGCTCGGCCGGCTCGAACGGCTTCAGCATATAGTCGTCGGCGCCGGAATTGAGGCCCTGAACGCGGTCGTTGAGCTCGTCGCGCGCGGTCAGCACGATCACCGGCGTGTGCCGATTCGTCTGGCGAAAGCGCGACAGCAGCGTCATGCCGTCGATGCCGGGCAAGCCCAGGTCGAGGATCACGAGTTCATGGCGATTCTGCGCGAGCGCCTGCTCGGCGAAAATGCCGTCGTGGACCATGTCGACGGTGAAACCTGCTTGTTCGAGGCTGCTCTGGATGCCGCGTGCGATGGGGCGGTCGTCTTCGATGAGGAGGAGTCGCATGAGATTCGCTCAAGTACAATGGGTTGGCTGGGACATCACGACGCCGTTTCCAACAGCATGTCGCGTGGCCGACGACAGGCAAGGCGGCTAGCGAACGAAATTCCAACTATATGTCCGACATCTCGATCCACGAACTCGAAGCCGCGATCAATTTCTGGCGCGCCCGCTCACCATCGAGCGGTGATGAACTCAAGCTTTGCGAAGAGGCGAGCGCGCTTTCCAAGCCGTATGCATTGCTGATTGTACAGCGGCAAAGCGCGCTAAAACTGGAAGGTTTGGACCCCATCGCACGTTGTGCCTGGGAGTCTTACGCGCGCCTTAAGAACGGCTTGGAAAGCTGAAGGCTCGCGCGCTTCGTGCCGGGTTCTGCATCAAGCAACGTGCGGCGGCGCCGAAACGTTGACGCGGCTACGGGTTTGTCCGTGGCCATTGGCTTGCGATTCGTGACGAGCGCCCGACCCAGCGAAGGTGGCGGGCGCGACGGGCGACAGGCGGGGCGCCGGAACGAGGCGTGGCAAGAGCGATGAACGCGAAATAAACGGGCCGCATCACGCCGGCGATGCGCAATGCCGCCCGTCGTGGCGTGCGGCTCAGCCGAGCTGCGCGTGAGCGTCGCGGCCGACTTCGTCGATGAAGCGCGCGAGTTGGATGTCGCGTTCGGTCAGCCCGTTCGCGTCGTGCGTGGACAGCGTGATGTCGACGCGGTTGTAGACGTTGAACCACTCTGGATGGTGATCCATTTCCTGCGCCTTGATCGCCACGCGGGTCATGAACCCGAACGCGGCGTTGAAGTCGGTGAAGCGCAGGCTGCGCTGAATCGCGTCGCGGCCGGGTACGGCCGACCAGTGCGGCAGCGTCTCGAGCTGCGTCTTGCGTGCTTCCGATGTGAGCTTGTGGATCATGGCAGTGCCCTCGTGTGCAGTGACGCGCGCCTGGCCGCCGTCGCGCGAGCCGCGCGAAGCGTCGGCGCGCCATCGGGACATTCTTCCATATTTGCGGCCAGACGACGTTGATTCAGGCGCGGCCGGTGGCGTCGTCGTCACCGGCCCAGCCTTCGCCGGTGCCGCGATGCAGGACCCGGTCGCCGGCCAGCACGGCGCCGGCCGGGTGCTCGGCGAGCCCGGCGAGCCGCCTGGCCAGCGCGCGCGCGTCCACCTTCGCGAGCGCGAACAACTGCTCGAAATCGTCGATCACGAAGTAGGTCTTCTGGAACGTGTCGATGCGATAGGCGGTGCGCATCACGCGGTCGAGATCGAAGCCGATCCGGTTCGGCGCGGCGCTTTCGAGGCTGTAGACCGATTCGCCGCGGCTCGACACGATGCCGGCGCCATAGATGCGCAGCTGGTCGCGATCGTGCCGGCTGCGGATCAGGCCGAATTCCACCGTGTACCAGTAGAGCCGGCCCAGCAGCGACAGCGCGAACGGGTCGTCGGAGACGGCGAGCGCGGCCTGGCCGTAGGCATGCATGTAGTCGGCGAACACCGGATCGATCAGCAGCGGCACGTGGCCGAACAGGTCGTGGAAGCAGTCCGGCTCCTGCAGGTAGTCGAGCTGGTCCGGGCGGCGCATCCACCAAGTGACGGGAAAGCGGCGGCTCGCAAGGTGTGCGAAGAATACGTCGGCCGGCACGAGCCCCGGCACCGCGACGATTTCCCAGCCGGTGGCCGGCTGCAGCTGCCGGTTCACGTCCTCGAACGACGGCACGCGGTCGGCCGGCAGCGTGAGGCGTTTCATGCCGGCCACGAATGCGTCGGCCGCGCGGCCCTCGAGCAGCGCCGTCTGCCGCGCGTAGAGCTGCGACCAGACTGCGTGATCGACGCGCGTGTAGCGCTCGAGCGGCTGATCGATGGTGAAATCCTGGCGGGTCTCGAGACCCGCGTCGAACTGCTCCTGAAGCATCGCGGTGACGACGTTGGACATGGCTGGCTGGGCACGGCTGCGGTGACGATGGATGCCAGTGTAGAGCGGGTAACGCGCGGGAAGGGCGCAATTTCGACGCTTGTGGAACTTTTAATGCGATAATTTCGCATCAATTTACTAAATCACGCGGAGATTATTCATGTTGGAACTCGATCACTTCGATCTGGCGCTGCTGGACGTGCTGCAGCGCTTCGGACGCGCGACCCACCAGCAGCTCGGCGAGCAGGTGCCGCTGTCGCCGTCGCAGATCGGCCGGCGCCTGCAGCGCCTCGAGGCGGCCGGCGTGATCGACGGCTATCGCGTGGTGCTGCGCCCGGAGCGGCTCGGGCTCGGCGTGACCGCGTTCACCAGCCTGAAGCTCAAGCACCACGGCGATTCGATCATCGAGCAGTTCCAGCAGCAGATCGACGTGCTGGCCGAGGTGCTCGAATGCCATGCGGTGGTGGGTGATGCCGACTATCTGCTGAGGATCGTGGCGCCTGATCTGAACGCGCTGTCGTCGTTCGTGATGAAGAAGCTGATGCGCGTGCCCGGCGTGGACAGCGTGCGCTCGAACATCGTGCTGACCACCTTCAAGCGCAGCGGCCCGCTGCCGCTGTCGCATCTGGAGCCGGGAGCGGCGCCGGCCTGAGCGGCGCCGGCCAAGGCGAGGAAGGGGCAATTCTGCCCGGTGCGCGGCCAGCCGGCTCAGGCGGCCGTGGGCTCGTGGGCCAGCAGATCGACGTAGGCCACCGCCACCAGATCCTCGCTGGCCACGCCGAGCTTCGCGAACACCTCGTGCGCCTCGGCCTCGCCGCCCGCTTCGTCGTCGCCCTCGGCCAGCACCACCTCGAGTTCGACGAAATCGCCGAGCCCGTCCACGCGGTCCAGGTGGATTCGCGTGCGGCCGGCCAGATAGACGTGGCGTTCCTTCGTCACGATGCCGCGCGTGGTCAGCGCGGTGGCGAGCAGCGCATGCATCGCGTCCGGGTTGGTCACGGGGCTGCGCGTGTAGTACGAGGCCTTCGGGCCGTCGCGGTCGTCGCGCTGGTAGAAGATCAGTTCCGCCGGCGTGCCGTCCTCGAAGCGGCGCAGCTTGAGGCGGCCGCGCGGCACGTCGTAGAAGAAATCCTGCTGCCGATAAAAAAGCGGTTCCTCGGTGGCGAGCGATGCCGCCTTGTCGCGCAGGCCGTCAAAGTCGCGGGCGCGAGCCTTGATCTCGATGTTGCGTGCCATGCCGTTCTCCTCAGTCTTGGCGATGCGAAATCGCTTGGGTTGGGAGAGCCAATCTAGCAAAAACTCGGCGACCGTGGCGTGACGCGTGCACTTGGCTTGACGCCGGGCCGGCCGGCGGCGGCGGGGTGCGGTGAGCGTGCGCGAAGCGCAGGGTTCACCGTCGAAAAGCCCGTCGTCTGTTGATAAGTCCGCGCGGCGCGGCCGCATTGATGTGTCAGCCGGCCCACTGCGCCTCGACGAGCCGCAGTGCGGCCGCGATCGCGGGCTCCTCGCGGCGCGCGGCCAGCGTGACGAAGGTCAGCTCGGTGGGCACCGTCACCGCCTCGACGATCACGAGCGCATGCGCGTGCGCCTCGCGCAGCGCGATCGAATCGCGCGCGAGCGTGAGCCCCACGCCGGACTTCACGAGATCGAGCATCGACGGCTCCTGATCGACCTCGGCCACCTTCATCGGCTGCACGCCGGCCTCGGCGAAGCGGCGCGACAGCAGCCGGTGATGCGCCGAGGACGGCGGGGTCCAGATCCACGGCAGCGCTGCCAGCGCGCGCCAGTCGCGGGCGCGCTGCACGCGCTCCTTCCAGCCGGCCGGCGCGAGCACGCGATACTGGTAGCGGGTGAGCGTGCGGGTGTGAAACAGCGCACCGTGGTGCGGATCGTCGTCGTCGGGGCGGCCGATCGAATAGCCGACATCGAGTTCGCGCGTGCGCACCGCGTCGCGCACCCAGCCGGACATGCCGTGCCGCAGCTCGGTCTCGAGCCGCGGGTGGGTTTCGACGAGCTGGCGCAGGAAACCGCCGAGCCGCAGGAATTCGGGATCGAGCACCGTGCCGATCCGCAGCCGGCCACGCACCTCCTGGCGCAGCGCGCTGGCCGCGCGCAGCACCTCGCCGGCCGCCGCCAGCGCGCGTTCGGCATGCGGCAGCAGCGCCTGTCCGTCGCGCGTGAGTCCCAGGCCGCGCGAGGTGCGCGCGAACAGCGCCACGCCGAGCGCCTGCTGCAGATGCTTGATCTGCAGGCTGACGGCGGGCTGCGTGAGGCAGAGCTGCGCGGCCGCGCGCGTCAGGTTGCCTTCACGGGCCACCGCGGCGAAGGCGCGAAGCAGGATCAGATCCATCGAGCAATATTTGCGCGGCTTATGATGCGGTTGAGCATAACTCATTGGATCGCGAGCGCGCGGCACGGGTACGCTTCGATTCCATACTCGGCCGGGCGGCGTACCCCGGCCATCACGAATACGGCCCGGCCATCGATGCGGGGACGACATGGAAGGAGACGAATCGTGACATCCGAACGCACGCTCGAGGGCGAATTCGATTATGTGATCGTCGGCGCGGGCACCGCGGGCTGCGTGCTCGCGAATCGCCTCAGCGAGGATCCCGACGTCTCGGTGCTGCTGCTCGAGGCGGGCGGCAAGGACGACTACCACTGGATCCACATTCCCGTCGGCTATCTCTACTGCATCGGCAATCCGCGCACCGACTGGCTCTACCGGACGCAGCCCGAGGCGGCGCTGAACGGCCGCGTGCTGTCGTATCCGCGCGGGCGCGTGCTGGGCGGCTCGTCGTCGATCAACGGCATGATCTACATGCGCGGCCAGCGCGAGGACTACGACGGCTGGGCCGAGCTGACGGGCGACGCGGGCTGGGCCTGGGACGCGGTGCTGCCGGTGTTCCGGCGCAGCGAGGATCACCACGGCGGCGGCAACGACGCACACGGCGCTGGCGGCGAATGGCGCGTGGAGCGGCAGCGGCTGCGCTGGAAGATCCTCGATGCGTTCGCCGAGGCGGCGCAGCAGAGCGGCATCGCGGCCACCGACGATTTCAATTGCGGCGACAACAGCGGAGTCGGCTACTTCGAGGTGAACCAGAAGCGCGGCGTGCGCTGGAATGCGGCCAAGGCGTTCCTGCGCCCGGCGCTGTCGCGCCCGAACCTGACCATCATCACCGGCGCGCAGGTCGAGCGGCTCGCGTTCGACGGCGCGCGCTGCGCGGGCGTCGAGTATCGCGGCGGCGGCCAGCCGTTCGTCGCGCGTGCGCGCGGCGAGGTGATCGTCGCGGCCGGTGCGGTCAATTCGCCGGCGCTGCTTGAGCTATCCGGCGTCGGCGACGCGGCGCGGCTGCGCGGGCTCGGCATCGAGGTGGTGCGCGACCTGCCCGGCGTGGGCGAGAACCTGCAGGATCACCTGCAACTGCGCACGGCGTTTCGCGTGGCCGGCGTGCGGACCCTGAACACGCTGTCCGCGCACTGGTGGGGCAAGCTCTGGATCGGCGCCGAATACCTGCTGCGGCAGAGCGGGCCGATGTCGATGGCGCCGTCCCAGCTCGGCGTGTTCACGAAGTCCGATCCGCACGATCCTTCGATCACGCGCGCCGATCTCGAGTACCACGTGCAGCCGCTCTCGCTCGACCGCTTCGGCGAACCGCTGCACCGCTACGACGCGTTCACGGCCTCGGTCTGCAACCTGCGGCCGACCTCGCGCGGCAGCATCCACATCGATTCGCCCGATCCGTTCTCGGCGCCGCGCATCGCGCCGAACTATCTCGCGACGGAGGCGGACCGCCGCGTGGCCGCCAATGCGCTGCGTCTGACGCGGCGCATCGCGGCCGCGCCCGCGCTCGCCCGCTATCGGCCCGACGAAGTGCTGCCGGGGCATCGCTATCAGACCGACCAGGAACTGGCCGTCGCGGCCGGCGCGGTCGGCACCACGATCTTTCATCCGGTCGGCACCTGCCGGATGGGGCGCGCCGACGATCCGCGCGCCGTGGTCGATAGCCGGCTGCGCGTGCGCGGCATCGACGGCCTGCGCGTCGTCGACGCCTCGGTGATGCCGACCATCACCTCGGGCAACACCAACTCGCCGACGCTGATGATCGCCGAGCGCGCGAGCGAGATGATCCGCGCCGATCGCCGCGCGGGGCAGGGCGGGCCGACCCGGTGACCGTGCCCGTCGCGCCGGCGCGCGACGATACCGCCGCGGCCTGATGCGCCACGCGCTTCGCCCCGGGCCGATGCGCGTTCCGCCGGTCGGTACGAACCCTGACGAACGGCGCGCGAAGCCCCCCGTCGCTTTGCAGGTCCAAGCCGGACCTGCCGCGCGCCAGCGGTCGCGGCGCGCGCGGTCTCAGTGCAAATCCCGATGAATGCACTGCATCAACGGCGCGACAATGCGCGCAGCAGGCAGCATGCGCCGTTCGACCCGGTTCGTCGGCGCATCGGCATCGAGCTCGGGGGCAGCCTTCATGCGGCGGAGGGCGTCGTGGCCGCTCGCGCGAGATTTTGAATGTTGCGCGTCACATCGAATGGAAGCGGGCATGATTCTCGGCGACACGATTCTGGAGACGCACGGGCTTACCAAGGAGTTCCGGGGTTTCACGGCCGTGAGCGGCGTGGATCTGCGCGTGAAGCGCGGTTCGATTCACGCGCTGATCGGCCCGAACGGCGCCGGCAAGACCACCTGCTTCAATCTGCTGACCAAGTTCGTGCGGCCCACGGCCGGCGAAATCGTCTACAACGGCATCGACATCACGCGCGAGCGGCCCGCGCAGATCGCGCGGCGCGGCATCATCCGCTCGTTCCAGATTTCCGCGGTGTTCCCGCATCTCACGGCGCTGCAGAACGTGCGCGTGGGCCTGCAGCGCAGCCTGCGCAGCGAATTCCATTTCTGGCGCAGCGCCCGCTCGCTGCGCCGCCTGGACGATCGTGCGATGGACCTGCTGACCCAGGTGGGCCTGTCCGATTTCGCGCACGTGACGACGGTCGAGCTCGCCTACGGCCGCAAGCGCGCGCTCGAGATCGCCACCACGCTCGCAATGGAGCCCGAACTGATGCTGCTCGACGAACCGACCCAGGGCATGGGCCATGAAGACGTCGATCGCGTGACGGCACTGATCCGCAAGGTGTCGAGCGGACGCACGATCCTGATGGTCGAGCACAACATGAACGTGATCGCCGGCATCTCCGACACGATCACCGTCCTGCAGCGCGGCGAGGTGCTGGCCGAAGGTACGTATGCCGAAATATCGAAGAATCCTTTCGTGATCGAGGCCTACATGGGGAGCGCGGGAGCGCACCGATGAGCGGCGGCGAGCGCAGGCAGCCGGAACCGGACGCCCCGCAGCACGCGAGCGCCACCGCGTTGGACGCGGCGCCGGCCGAGGCCGACGTGCCGGCGCTCGCGATCTCGGGGCTGGAAGCCTGGTACGGCGAATCCCACATCCTGCACGGCGTGGACCTGCGCGTGTCGCGCGGCGAGGTGGTCACGCTGCTCGGCCGCAACGGCGCGGGACGCACCACCACGCTGCGCGCGGTGATGGGCCTGACCGGCCGGCGGCGGGGCTCGATCCGCATCGGCGGGCGCGAGACGATCGATCTGGCCACGCACCGCATCGCGCGCCACGGCGTCGGCTATTGCCCGGAGGAGCGCGGCATCTTCGCGAGCCTGTCGTGCGAGGAGAACCTGCTGCTGCCGCCCGCCGTCGGCGCGCGCGAGCACGCCATGCCGCTCGACGAGATCTATGCGCTGTTTCCGAACCTTGCCGCGCGCCGGCACAGCCAGGGCACGCGGCTCTCGGGCGGCGAGCAGCAGATGCTCGCGGTCGCGCGCATCCTGCGCACCGGCGCCAACCTGCTGCTGCTCGACGAAATCTCCGAGGGCCTCGCGCCGGTGATCGTGCAGACGCTCGCGCGCATGATCGTCGCGCTGAAGGCGCGCGGCTACACCATCGTGATGGTCGAGCAGAACTTCCGTTTCGCCGCGCCGCTCGCCGACCGTTTCTACGTGATGGAGCATGGCCGCATCGTCGAGCATTTCGGTGCGTCGGAACTCGACGCCAAGATGCCGGTGCTGCATTCGCTGCTCGGCGTCTGAACGCGCCGCGCGCCGGACGACACGACGACACGACGACAAGACGACATAACCACAACGCAGCACCTCAGGAGACGTCAATGAAACTGAAGATCCTCGCGCGCGCGTGCTTCGGCGCCGCGCTTGCGGCGACGGCCGTCGCGGCGGTTCCCGCGCGGGCGGCCGGCGATGTCGTGAAGATCGGTTTCGTCACCGATCTGTCCGGGCTGTATGCCGATATCGACGGCCCCGGCGGCATCGAGGCGATCCGCATGGCGATTGCCGACTTCGGCGGCAAGGTCAACGGCAAGCCGATCGAATTCGTCTACGCCGACCACCAGAACAAGGCCGACATCGCCGCCTCGAAGGCACGCGAATGGATCGACCGCGACGGGCTCGACCTGCTGGTGGGCGGCACCAATTCGGCCACCGCGCTGTCGATGAACCAGGTAGCGGCAGAGAAGAAGCGGGTCTACATCAACATCGGCGCCGGCGCGGACACGCTCACCAACGAGCAATGCACGCCGTACACGATCCATTACGCCTACGACACGATGGCGCTCGCCAAGGGCACCGGCTCGGCCGTCACGAAGCAGGGCGGCAAGACCTGGTACTTCCTGACCGCCGACTACGCGTTCGGCAAGGCGCTCGAGAAGAACACCGCCGAGGTCGTGAAGGCCAACGGCGGGCAGGTGCTCGGCGCGGTGCGCCACCCGCTGTCGGCCTCCGATTTCTCGTCGTTCCTGCTGCAGGCGCAGGCCTCGAAGGCGCAGATCCTCGGGCTTGCCAACGCGGGCGGCGATACCGTCAACTCGATCAAGGCCGCCAAGGAATTCGGCATCACCAAGACCATGAAGCTGGCCGCGCTGCTGGTGTTCATTTCCGACATCCACAGCCTGGGCCTGGAGACGACCCAGGGCCTGGTGCTGACCGACAGCTGGTATTGGAACCGCGACGACGCCTCGCGCAAGTGGGCGCAGCGCTTCTTCGCGAAGACCCGCAAGATGCCGACCAGCCTGCAGGCGGCCGACTATTCGTCGGTGACGACCTATTTGAAGGCGGTGCAGGCGGTGGGCTCGACCGATGCCGACAAGGTGATGGCGCAGCTGAAGAAGCAGAAGATCGACGACTTCTACGCGAAGGGCTACGTGCGTGCGGACGGCAGCATGATCCACGACATGTACCTGATGGAGGTGAAGAAGCCGTCCGAATCGAAGGAGCCGTGGGATTACTACAAGATCCTCGCGACGATTCCGGGCGAGCAGGCGTTTGCGACCAAGCAGGAATCGCGCTGCGCGTCATGGAAATGAGCTGAATCCGTTCCCGCGCGGCGCCATGCGGCGCCGGCTTCCCGCCAGCGGCGGCGAGCCGGTGCAGCATGCGCCGCGCACCCTCTTCAAACGGCAGGTTCGATGGACATTTTTGGCATTCCGTTGTCGGCGATGCTGAGCCAGCTGCTGCTCGGCCTCGTCAACGGCTCGTTCTACGCCATCCTGAGCCTCGGGCTCGCGGTGATCTTCGGGCTGCTCAACGTGATCAACTTCGCGCACGGCGCGTTGTTCATGCTCGGCGCGATGCTCGCATGGATGGGGCTCCACTACTTCTCGCTGCCGTACTGGGCGATGCTGGTGGTCGCGCCGCTCGTCGTCGGCTCATTCGGCATCCTGATCGAGCGCACCATGCTGCGCTGGCTGTACCGGCTCGATCATCTGTACGGGCTGCTGCTGACGTTCGGCATCACGCTCGTCGTGGAGGGCGTGTTCCGCTCGATCTACGGCGCCTCGGGCCAGCCCTACGACGTGCCCGCGCTGCTGGCCGGCGCGACCGACCTCGGCTTCATGTATCTGCCGAACTATCGCGCCTGGGTGGTGGTGGCGTCGCTCGCCGTCTGCCTCGCCACCTGGTTCGTGATCGAGAAGACGCGGCTCGGTGCCTACCTGCGCGCCGGTACCGATAACCCGAAGCTGGTCGAGGCGTTCGGGGTGAACGTGCCGCTGATGATCACGCTCACCTACGGCTTCGGCGTGGCGCTGGCCGCGTTCGCAGGCGTGCTGGCCGCGCCCGTGATTCAGGTCTCGCCATTGATGGGACAGCCGATGATCATCACCGTGTTCGCCGTGGTCGTGATCGGCGGGATGGGCTCGATTCTCGGCTCGATCGTCACCGGCCTGCTGCTCGGCGTGATCGAGGGCTTCACGCGCGTGTTCTACCCGGAGGCGTCCGCCACCGTGGTGTTCGTGATCATGGCGCTCGTGCTGCTCGTGCGTCCGGCGGGCCTGTTCGGCAAGGAACGATGATGATGCAGAGAAAAGTGCTCTATGGCGTGCTGCTGGCCGGCCTCGCGGTCTTACCGTTCGCGGGCGTCTATCCGCTGTTCGTGATGAAGGTGATGTGCTTCGCGCTGTTCGCGGCCGCCTTCAACCTGCTGATCGGCTATACCGGGCTGCTGTCGTTCGGGCATGCGATGTTCCTCGCCACGGCCGGCTATCTGACCGGCTATGCGATCCAGACGCTCGGCCTCTCGCCGGAACTGGGCGTGCTGGCCGGCACGGCGGCCGCCACGGCGTTGGGGCTGGTGGTGGGGTTGTTCGCGATCCGCCGGCAGGGAATCTACTTCGCGATGATCACGCTGGCGTTCGCGCAGATGGTGTATTTCGTCTACCTGCAGGCGCCGTTCACGCATGGCGAGGACGGCCTGCAGGGCGTGCCGCGCGGGCGCCTGTTCGGCCTGCTCGACCTGTCGTCGGACCTGACGCTCTATTACGTGATCCTGGTGGCGGTGGTGCTGGCCGCGCTGTCGATCGTGCGAATCGTGCATTCACCGTTCGGGCAGGTGCTGGTGGCGATCAAGGAGAACGAGCCGCGCGCGATCTCGCTCGGCTATGACACCGACCGCTTCAAGCTGCTCGCCTTCGTGCTGTCCGCGGCGCTGGCCGGGCTGGCCGGTTCGCTGAAGGTGCTCGTGCTCGGTTTCGAGACGCTTGGCGACGCGTACTGGACGATGTCGGGGCTCGTGATCCTGATGACGCTGGTGGGCGGGATGGGCACGCTGTTCGGCCCGCTGCTCGGCGCGGCGTTGATCGTACTGCTCGAGGAGCGGCTCGGCGACATCGGCACCTGGCTCGCGTCGGCCACGGGCGTGGATTGGTTTCGCTCGCTCGGCGAATCCACCTCGATCGTGACCGGGCTGATCTTCATCGCCTGCGTACTGACGTTTCGGCGCGGCATAGTCGGCGAGATCGTCGCGCGCGTGAAACCGCTGCGCGCATCGTCGTGATGCGTAGCGGCAAAGCAGGGTGCGACGCGAGTGGACAAGTGATGCTAATTGACGGCGAATGCCCGCCAATTCACTGTTTCGTTAGCTGATTTTGTGCCCAATTTTCGTGCGGCGATGCACCATAGGGGTAAATGCTAGGTTGTCGCACACCCGGGGGTTGTTTAATCTTCGTTTCAGTTCTGATGCACCGCGAAACAAATTTTGCAGGTGGAGAACGAGGAGACAATCGAGGCACAAAGTGCCCGGCCCCAAAGCGCTGTTGGACGGAATCCAACAGCGCTTTTTCATTTTCGGCGTGCGCCACGCGATCGTCCTTTCCGTTTTTTGTTCATGCCGGCCCGCAACGGGCCGTGTGTCGGTCTGGTTGCCCTGTTCCTGGTTGCTCGCATATTCATTCGGCTCGGCATCGTCATCCAACCCGGGACGGCTGGTCTTGCCACGCATCGAAAGGGCGTGCGAACACATGGAAAGCCGGCGTTGACGCGGGAACTGGGTCGGCGATCACGCGATCTGCCGAGCGCATTTCGCGGGCGGTGAGGGAAATGCGAACGGGATCGCACCGCCGTCATTCCGCATGCCGCGATTCGCGCCTCGCTGGGCGAGCGGCACGACCGGGCGGCACGGAACTGCGCGACGATTTCCTACAGGATGGGGCGAGTTTGCTTGCAACGGCGCGTGTCTGCGGCCAGCATCGACGGCGCCGTGGTTTCACGTGAAACCATCGGCCCAGATGCGATCGCGTGGCATCGAGGGGTTCTCGCAGACGTCGTGCTTTTTCAGAAATGCCCGAAATTTCACCCGCCCTGGCGAGCGATGTGGTTGGCGAATGCACGCTCGAGCATCTATCCGGCCATGCAACCGAGTTGGGTGTTGAAAAAAGCGGTGCGTTTCACGTGAAACAGATGGTTTTTTGCTGGCTGTCCGTTCGGGCGATATTCGGGCCAAAAGCGAACCCGCTATAATTCGCCCCATACTTTTCTCTCAGGTTCGCGCTCGTTCTGACGCGAAATCCGTAATGCTTTATCCCACTGAATTTGACGTGATCGTCGTCGGCGGCGGTCACGCCGGTACGGAAGCCGCTTTGGCCGCCGCCCGCATGGGCGTGAAAACGCTGCTGCTGACCCACAACATCGAAACGCTCGGCCAGATGAGCTGCAACCCGTCGATCGGCGGGATCGGCAAAGGCCATCTGGTGAAGGAGGTCGATGCACTGGGCGGTGCGATGGCGATCGCCACCGACGAGGCCGGTATCCAGTTCCGAATCCTCAACTCATCGAAGGGGCCGGCCGTGCGTGCCACGCGTGCGCAGGCCGACCGTCTGCTGTACAAGCAGGCGATCCGCAGCCGTCTCGAGAACCAGCCGAACCTCTGGCTGTTCCAGCAAGCCGTGGATGATCTGATCGTCGAGGGCGAGCGCGTCGTAGGGGCAGTCACGCAGATCGGCATCCGCTTCCGTGCCCGTGCGGTGGTGCTGACCGCCGGCACCTTCCTCGACGGCAAGATCCACGTGGGCCTGAACAACCACACCGGTGGCCGGGCAGGGGACCCGGCGGCCGTGTCGCTGTCTGCACGCCTGAAGGAGTTGAAGCTGCCGCAAGGACGGCTCAAGACCGGAACGCCACCTCGCATCGACGGCCGCTCGATCGATTTCTCGAAGCTCGAGGAGCAGCCGGGTGACCTCGACCCGGTCCCGGTGTTCTCGTTTCTCGGTCGCGCCGAGCAGCATCCGCGCCAGCTGCCTTGCTGGGTCACGCATACCAATGAGCGCACCCACGACATCATTCGCAGCGGCCTCGATCGTTCGCCGATGTACACCGGCGTCATCGAAGGCGTTGGCCCGCGCTATTGCCCGTCGATCGAGGACAAGATCCACCGCTTTGCGTCGAAAGATTCGCATCAGATCTTCCTTGAGCCGGAAGGGCTGACCACGAACGAGTTCTATCCGAACGGAATCTCGACCAGCCTGCCGTTCGACGTGCAACTCGATCTCGTCCACTCGATGCGGGGCCTGGAGCATGCGCACATCCTGCGTCCCGGCTATGCGATCGAGTATGACTATTTCGACCCGCGCGGCCTGAAGGCCTCGTTGGAAACGAAAGTCATCGAGGGCCTGTTCTTTGCCGGCCAGATCAACGGCACTACCGGCTATGAGGAAGCGGCCGCGCAAGGTCTGTTGGCCGGGATCAACGCCGGCCGTTATGCGCAGGACAAGGAAGCCTGGTGCCCGCGCCGTGACCAGGCCTACCTTGGGGTGCTCGTTGACGATCTGGTTACGCGTGGCGTGTCCGAACCATACCGGATGTTCACGAGCCGCGCGGAATATCGCCTGAGCCTGCGCGAAGACAATGCCGATATGCGTCTGACCGAAATGGGCCGTGAACTCGGTGTCGTCGACGACGTCCGCTGGGATGCATTCAGCCGCAAGCGCGATGCTGTTTCACGTGAAACAGAGCGGCTGCGCGCTACCTGGGTGACACCGAAAACGCTCGCGGTGGAAGAGGCGACGGCGCTGCTCGGCAAGGCGATCGATCACGAATACAGTCTGGCCGAATTGCTGCGCCGCCCCGGCGTCAGCTACGCCGGGGTCTGTGGCCTGCGCGGCGGCGAATGCGCTCCGGCCGAACCGCTCGCCGACGATCCGGTGCTGCTGGCCCAGATCGAGGAACAGATCGAGATCGGCATCAAGTACCAGGGCTATATCGAGCGCCAGGCCGGAGAGATCGAGCGCAATGGCGCGCACGAAAATACGCGGCTGCCGGACGGCATCGATTACGCCGAGGTGCGCGGCCTGTCGTTCGAGGCGCGCCAGAAGCTGAACCAGCATCGTCCGGAGACGATCGGGCAGGCGTCGCGGATCTCGGGCATCACGCCGGCGGCGATCTCGCTGTTGATGGTTCACCTAAAGCGCGGTCTCGGCCGGCGCGGCACGACATCGACGACGACGGCCGAAGCGGGGGGCAGCAACCACGTCCCGACGCAGCAATGAGGGGGCGGCATCCGATAGCGGGCGCGTCCCGCGAGGCTCTGCATGCATTGCTGGCCGATGGCCTCGATTCGCTCGGGCTCACGCTCGACGAGACGCAAGTGGCAAAGCTGCTCGACTACGTCGCCTTGCTCGGCAAATGGAACGCGGTCTACAACCTGACCTCGATCCGCGACCCGCGGCAGATGCTGATTCAGCACATCCTCGATTCGCTATCCATTGTCCCGCACCTGAGGTCGCTCGACGCGGCCACCCGGGCGCTCGACGTCGGCTCGGGCGGCGGCCTGCCGGGTATCGTGCTCGCGATCGTTTTTCCGGGCTGGCAGGTCACGCTGAACGACATCGTCCACAAGAAGTCCGCGTTCCAGACGCAGGCGAAGGCGGAACTGAAGCTGGCGAACCTCTCGGTCGTCACGGGTCGCGTCGAGACGCTGCGCCCCGGCCACGAGGTGCCGGGGCAGTTCGACGTGATCGTCTCGCGCGCGTTTGCCGATCTGGCCGATTTCGTCTCGCTGGCTCGCCACCTGGTCGCACCGGGCGGAGCAATCTGGGCGATGAAGGGCGTGCGCCCCGACGATGAAATTGCGCGGCTGCCGGAAGGCGCGCAGGTTCGCCGGACGATTCGGCTCGCGGTGCCGGCGCTCGACGCGGAGCGGCATCTGATCGAAGTCGGCGTCGCCGAAGCCCAATGAAATGGGACGCGGGATTCCGCGTCCAACGGTTTTAGAAAGAGGGACAAACCAACGATGGCAAAAATCTTCTGCGTGGCCAACCAGAAGGGGGGCGTCGGCAAGACGACGACGACGGTCAATCTCGCCGCGAGCCTCGCTGCCCAGGAGCAGCGCGTGTTGCTGATCGATCTGGACCCGCAGGGCAATGCCACGATGGGCAGCGGCATCGACAAGGCGGCCTGCGAGTCGACCGTCTACGAGGTGCTCGTCGATGGCGTCGATATCGAGCAGGCACGCGTGCGCCCCGAGGCGCTCGCCTACGACGTGCTGCCGGCCAACCGGGAACTCGCGGGTGCCGAGATCGAACTGGTCGAGGTGGAGAATCGCGAGCGTCAGCTGAAGGCCGCGATCGACAAGATCGCCGATCAGTACGATTTCGTGCTGATCGACTGCCCGCCGGCGCTGTCGCTGCTGACGCTGAACGGCCTGTGCGCGGCGCACGGCGTGGTGATCCCGATGCAGTGCGAATACTTCGCGCTGGAAGGTCTGTCCGACCTGGTCAACACGATCAAGCAGATCCACGCGAACCTGAACCGCGAACTGAAGGTGATCGGCTTGCTGCGCGTGATGTTCGATCCGCGCATCACGCTGCAGCAGCAGGTGTCGGACCAGTTGAAGGCGCACTTCGGCGACAAGGTGTTCGATGCGGTGATCCCGCGCAATGTGCGGCTGGCTGAAGCGCCGAGCTACGGGCTGCCGGGCGTGGTGTTCGACCGCGCCTCGCGCGGCGCGCAGGCGTATCTGCAGTTCGGCACCGAGATGATCGAGCGGGTGCGCGCGCTGTGAGCGCCGTGGGTTCCGGGCTAGCGAACGAGGGAATGCAATGAATGCGGTAGCAAAGAAGAAGGGGTTGGGGCGCGGACTCGAGGCCTTGCTTGGCGGCAGCGCCGACATTACCGAGGCGGTGAAGATCGAGGGGGCGCCGAATACGCTCGCGCTCGACCGGCTGCAGGCCGGCAAGTACCAGCCGCGCACGCGGATGGACGAGGGCGCGCTGCAGGAGCTGGCCGCGAGCATTCGCGCGCAGGGCGTGATGCAGCCGATCCTGGTGCGTCCCGTCGGGGCCGATCGTTTCGAGATCATTGCCGGCGAGCGGCGCTTCCGGGCCGCGCGTCTGGCCGGTCTGGCCGAGGTGCCGGTACTCGTCAGGCAGGTGACCGACCAGGCCGCCGCGGCGATGGCGCTGATCGAGAACATCCAGCGCGAGGATCTGAATCCGCTCGAAGAGGCGCACGGCATCCAGCGCCTGCTCGACGAATTCGACTTCACGCACGAGCAGGCCGCCGAGTCGGTCGGCCGCTCGCGCAGTGCGGTTTCGAACCTGCTGCGCCTGCTGAATCTGGCCGCGCCGGTGCAGACCATGCTGCTGGCGGGTGACCTCGACATGGGCCACGCGCGCGCGCTGCTCGCCGTGGATGCGGCGACCCAGATCACGCTCGCGCACCAGGTCGTCAACAAGCGGCTGTCGGTGCGAGAAACCGAGAAACTGGTCGCGCAGACCACCAAGGAAGCGCCGGCGCTGAAGGCGAAGTCGAAGGACGACGGCGGCCGCGACACGCGACGCCTGGAAGAGGAATTGTCCGATTTGCTGGCCTCGAACGTGAAAATCAAGCTGGGCCGCCGCGGGCGCGGGCAACTGACGATCGACTTCGGCGACCTCGACGCGCTCGAAGGCATTCTCGTGCGATTGCGCGGCAACCTCGCAGCCTGAGGCGGGCGTACCCATGGCGGAACTGAACGTGTCCAATACTTCCCGTCGGTGGCTCGCGTTCATTGCGAGCGAGCCGGTGCTGTCCATCCTCGTTGTCGCGCTGGTCGCGCTGCAGATCGCGCGGCCGCAGCCGGTGGACGCGCTCGCGCGGCTCGTCGACTGGCAGACGGTGGCGACGCTGGCGGGCCTGCTGATGGTGACGAAGGCGCTCGAGATGTCGGGCTTCCTGATGTGGCTCGCGCACCGGATCGTCCACCACGTTCGCACCGAGCGCTCGCTCGCGATGCTGCTGATCGTGTTCGCCGCCGTGCTCGCCACCTGGCTCACCAACGACGTGGCGCTGTTCGTCGCGGTGCCGCTCGTCGTCTCGCTGCAGAAGCTCGCGCCGTTGCCGTTCAAGCGGCTCGTGATCTGCCTCGCGATCGCGGTCAACGCCGGGTCGATCGCGACGCCGCTCGGCAATCCGCAGAACCTGTTCCTCTGGCAGCGCAGTGGTGCGTCATTTGGTCGCTTCATCCTCGAAATGGGGCCGCTCGCGCTGATGACGATGCTGATGCTGCTCGTGCTGGCGGCCTTCTGGTTCCGCTCCGCGCCCCTCGATTTCTCCGGCGATCGCGAGCCGCACCCGGTGCGCCGCCCGCTCGCGATCGCGGCCGCGCTGCTGTTTGCCGGCTTCGTGGCGGCTGCCGACGCGCACTACGTCGTGCCGGGCCTGATCGTGGTGGCCCTGGTGCTGGGCCTGCTGCGGCGCGAGGCGGTGCTGCGCATCGACTGGCTGCTGCTGCTGATCTTCGTGCTGATGTTCGTGGTGCTGCGCGGTGCGGCTGCGCTGCCCGCGGTTCACGACACGCTCGCGCGCGCCGGCCTGGACGCGCCGCTGCGCCTCTACACGGCGGGTGCGGTGCTGTCGCAGGGCATCAGCAACGTGCCGGCGGCGATCCTGCTCTCGGAGTTCAGCGGCGACTGGCGCGCGCTGGCGTTCGGCGTGAGCGTCGGCGGCTTCGGTTTCGCGATCGGCTCGCTCGCGAATCTGATCGCGGTGCGGCTCGCGAAGACGCGCGGCATCTGGCTGCCGTTCCATCTGGTCTGCGTGCCGTTCGGCCTCGTCGCGTTCGCGGCGGGCGCCGTCTGGCTGCGCTGGTTCTAGCGCGCCGGGGCGTGCCGCGGTGCGCGCCGGCCGGTCCAAAGCGGGTTTGAAAGGTGAAATGGAAACAGACCTTACAACTGTTGTCTGACCTCGAAAATTCACGCGATTTTGTTCTACTCGGACGGCGTTTCCGTCGTGTTTTTGTCTTGTGTAAAACCTTGAATCGCCTGCAGGTATCGCTTACAATCGCTCGGATTTGTTGGCACGGCAGCCCTGAAAGCTTGTGGAAAGCCGACGGGAAGAAAGGCGAACTTGCGGAAAATTGCGATGGCGGGTCAAGCGCCGGAAGACAGGCACGACGATCACCATGCGCAGCAGGTCGCTGCCGCGCAGCGGCGCGGCGCCCCCCATGCGGATGACGACTGGGATGCCGGGCAGCAGGATAACCTTATCGTTCCGCTCACGCGGGCCGAGGCGCAGGCGCTGTTCGGTTCCGAGGTGAGTCGGCCATCTCGCGTCACACCGTTTCGGGTGGTGATTGCGCAAGTGGCCTTGTCCCTGGTTGCAACGCTGGCGTGGTGGCTGTTTTCGAGGTCGCCGGGCGCCGCTGCGCAAGCCGCGTTCATGGGCGGAGCGATCGGCTGGGTACCGAGCGCGGTGTTCGCAGCGAGACTGAGATTCGGCGGAGCGAACACCGTGATGGGCTGGATGTTCGGCGAGGCGCTGAAGCTGGGCGTGACGATCGCGATGTTCATCGCGGTGGCGCTCCGGTTTCCGGATGTGCAGTGGGTGCCGTTGCTGGTCACCTACCTCGTCGCGCTGAAGACCTACTGGCTCGCTCTGGCCTGGCGGTAAAGCATATTGCAGCAAAACGGCTGTCGAATTCCGAATTGACGTGGGCGTCGGTATCGCGATTCGACCCGAGGTTGCGCTCGCGTGTTTCCGCAATAATCAGTTGCGGTGATACGTAAAACAACGATTTTCGACAATTTGGGTGCATTAACGACTATGGCAGCTAGCGAAGGCACGCACGCTCTGGATCCGTCCGAGTACATTGCGCACCACTTGCAGAACTTCACCTCCTCGCATCAAACGTCGATCGTCGACTTCCATGTGTGGAATCTCGATACGCTGTTCTGGTCGATCGTCTGCGGCCTCGTCACCATCCTGGTGCTGCGTCTGGCTGCTCGCAAGGCGACGCCGGGCGTGCCCGGCCGCTTCCAG
The DNA here is from genome assembly GCF_000960995.1 of Burkholderia glumae LMG 2196 = ATCC 33617. Lineage (NCBI taxonomy): Bacteria > Pseudomonadati > Pseudomonadota > Betaproteobacteria > Burkholderiales > Burkholderiaceae > Burkholderia > Burkholderia glumae. The sequence goes on from NZ_CP009435.1 coordinate 1,076,718, forward strand.
TGCCTGATCGAGATGGTCGTCGAGATGGTCGAGGATCAATCGAAGGCCGTGGTTCACGGCAATCGCACCTTCATCGCGCCGCTGGCCCTGACGGTGTTCGTCTGGGTGCTGTTGATGAACTCCCTCGACTTCCTTCCGGTCGACCTGCCGGGCCGCGTGATCGCCCTGCTCGGTCTGTCCGGCGTGATTCCCAACCACCGCATCGTCCCCACCGCCGATCTGAACGGCACGCTCGGCATCGCGCTCGGCGTTTTCGTGCTGATGATCTACTACAGCATCAAGATCAAGGGCCTGGGCGGCTTCGCGCATGAACTGCTGTCGGCGCCGTTCGGCGCGCACCCGCTGCTGTGGATTCCGAACCTCGCGTTGAACATCGTCGAATACGTGGCCAAGACGGTGTCGCTCGGCATGCGGCTGTTCGGCAACATGTACGCCGGTGAACTGGTGTTCCTGCTGATCGCCCTGCTCGGCAGCATGTGGAGCTTCGGTGGCGACGCGACGGTGCTCGGTTTCATCGGTCACGTGATCGCGGGCAGCATCTGGGCTATCTTCCACATCCTGATTGTCCTGCTGCAGGCGTTCATCTTCATGATGCTGACGCTGGTGTATCTCGGTCAGGCGCACGAGAAGCACTGAGCGCGCCGGACCCACGAGTCTTCGTTTTTGTTTTTTAAATCTCTAGTTCCAAGTCTTTTCACATAGGAGTGATCATGCAAGCTTTCATCGCCAACATCCAGGGTCTGACCGCTGTCGGTATCGGCATCATCATCGGCCTGGGTGCCATCGGCGCCTGTATCGGTATCGGCCTGATGGGCGGCAAGTACATCGAAGCCTGCGCGCGTCAGCCTGAACTGATCAACCCGCTGCAAACGAAGATGTTCCTGCTGGCCGGCCTGATCGATGCTGCATTCCTGATCGGCGTGGGCGTGGCGATGCTGTTCGCGTTCGCGAACCCGCTCCTGTCGAAGCTCGCAGGCTAAGTTTCCCCGGAAATGATGCGTCCGCACCGACGGTGGGGACGCTGGGCGGAACGGAGACCGGGCGCTGATCGGCTGCAATCGATGAGCGCCTGACCGTTTCATTTTCCCGGAATAGCAGACTAAGGAAACACCGTGAATCTCAACGCAACCCTGTTTGCGCAGTTGGTCGTGTTCCTGATCCTCGCGTGGTTCACGATGAAGTTCGTGTGGCCGCCGCTGATCAATGCACTCGACGAACGCGCGAAGAAGATCGCCGACGGCCTGGCCGCCGCGGAAAAGGGCAAGGCGGAACTCGAGGCCGCGCACCAGCGCGCCGACCAGGAACTCGCGCAAGCCCGCACCGACGGCCAGCAACGTATCGCCGACGCCGAAAAGCGCGCGCTCGCCGTGGCGGAAGAAATCAAGGCGAACGCGCAGGCCGAAGCGGCCCGCATCGTCGCGCAGGCCAAGGCCGACGCCGAACAGCAAGTCGTGAAGGCCCGTGAAGCGCTGCGTGCCGACGTCGCCACGCTCGCCGTCAAGGGCGCCGAACAGATCCTGAAGCGCGAAGTCGACCAGACGGCTCATGCCGAACTGCTGAATCAACTGAAAGCCGAGCTCTGATCATGGCCGAATTTGCAACCATCGCCCGCCCTTACGCAGAAGCACTGTTCCGCGTGGCCGAGGCAGGTGACGTCGCCGCCTGGTCCACGCTCGTCGAGGAGCTGGCCCAGGTTGCGCAACTGCCCGAAGTCAAGTCTGTCGCGTCGAGCCCGAAGGTGGCGCGCGAGCAGATCGCCGAGTTGCTGCTCGCCGCGGTGAAGTCGCCGCTCGCGGGCAGCGCCGAGGCGAAGAACTTCGTGCGGATGCTGGTCGACAATCACCGCATCGTGCTGCTGCCGGAAATCGCCGTGCAATTCGACGCACTGAAGAACGCGCGCGAAGGCGCCGCCGACGTGCAGATCGTCAGCGCGTTTCCGCTCGAGGGCGCCCCGCTCGCCGAGCTCGTCGCGAGCCTCGAACGCAAGTTCGGCCGCAAGCTGAAGGCCGCGGTCGAAGTCGACGCGTCGCTGATCGGCGGCGTGCGCGTGACGGTCGGCGACGAAGTGCTCGATACCTCGGTGCGCGCGCGGCTGGCCAGCATGCAGGCTGCCTTGACGGCCTGAGCGCCGCTGCCGGCACGCAACAGAATTGAACATCAGGAGCGAATATGCAACTCAATCCCTCTGAGATCAGCGAGCTGATCAAGAGCCGGATCCAGGGCCTTGAAGCGAGCGCGGACGTTCGCAATCAGGGCACCGTGATCTCCGTGACGGACGGCATCGTGCGCATCCACGGCCTGTCGGACGTGATGCAGGGCGAAATGCTCGAATTTCCGGGCAACACGTTCGGCCTCGCGCTGAACCTCGAGCGCGATTCGGTCGGCGCGGTGATTCTCGGCGACTACGGCCACATCTCGGAAGGCGACATCGTCAAGACGACGGGCCGCATTCTCGAAGTGCCGGTCGGCCCGGAGCTGATCGGCCGCGTGGTCGATGCGCTCGGCAACCCGATCGACGGCAAGGGCCCCGTGAACGCGAAGGCGACCGACGCGATCGAGAAGATCGCCCCGGGCGTGATCTGGCGTCATGGCGTGTCGCAGCCGGTGCAGACGGGCGTCAAGTCGATCGACGCGATGGTGCCGATCGGCCGCGGCCAGCGCGAGCTGATCATCGGCGACCGCCAGACGGGCAAGACCGCCGTCGCGCTCGACACGATCATCAACCAGAAGGGCAAGGACCTCATCTGCATCTACGTCGCGATCGGCCAGAAGGCTTCGTCGATCATGAACGTGGTGCGCAAGCTCGAGGAAACCGGCGCGATGGAATACACCATCGTCGTGTCGGCCTCGGCCTCGGATTCGGCCGCGATGCAGTACCTCGCGCCGTATGCGGGCTGCTCGATGGGCGAATACTTCCGCGACCGCGGCCAGGACGCGCTGATCATCTATGACGATCTGACCAAGCAGGCCTGGGCCTATCGCCAGATCTCGCTGCTGCTGCGCCGCCCGCCGGGCCGTGAAGCCTATCCGGGCGACGTGTTCTATCTGCACTCGCGTCTGCTCGAGCGCGCCGCGCGCGTGTCGGCCGAGTACGTCGAGAAGTTCACCAACGGTGAGGTGAAGGGCAAGACGGGTTCGCTGACGGCGCTGCCGATCATCGAAACGCAGGCGGGCGACGTCACGGCCTTCGTGCCGACCAACGTGATCTCGATCACCGACGGCCAGATCTTCCTCGAAACCGACCTGTTCAATGCCGGCATCCGGCCGGCCATCAACGCCGGCGTGTCGGTGTCGCGAGTCGGCGGCGCCGCGCAGACCAACGTCGTCAAGAAGCTCTCGGGCGGCATCCGTACCGACCTCGCGCAGTATCGCGAGCTCGCCGCGTTCGCGCAGTTCGCCTCGGATCTCGACGCCGCGACGCGCAAGCAGCTCGAGCGCGGCCGCCGCGTGACGGAACTGCTGAAGCAGCCGCAATACCAGCCGCTGCAGGTGTGGGAACTCGCCGTCGCGCTGTTCTCGGCGAACAACGGCTATCTCGACGACATCGACGTCAAGGACGTGCTCGGCTTCGAGAAGGGCCTGCGCGAATACCTGAAGGCCAGCCACGCCGAGCTCATCAAGCGTATCGAAGACACCAAGGCTTTGTCGAAGGAAGACGACGGCGCGCTGCACGAAGCGCTGAAGTCCTTCAAGAAGTCGGGCGCCTATTGATCCGCGAGGGACACCCTGAAGCGGTGCGGCACGCGTAGCGCCGCGCCGCTTCGGTCAAGGAGCAAGCAATGGCTGGAATGAAGGAAATTCGCGGCAAGATCAAGAGCGTGCAGAACACGCGCAAGATCACCAAGGCAATGGAGATGGTCGCGGCATCGAAGATGCGCCGCGCGCAGGAGCGCATGCGCGCCGCGCGTCCGTATGCCGACAAGGTCCGCGCGATCGCCGCGCACATGAGCCGCGCGAACCCCGAGTATCGCCACCCGTTCATGGTGGAGAACAAGGACGCGAAGACGGCGGGCCTGATCCTCGTGACGACCGACAAGGGTCTGTGCGGCGGCCTGAACACCAACGTGCTGCGCGCGACGGTGAACAAGCTGAAGGAACTCGAGAAGCAGGGCCAGAAGTTCGAGGCCACCGCGATCGGCGGCAAGGGCCTGGGTTTCCTGAACCGCGTCGGCGGCAAGGTGATCTCGCAGGTCGTCCAGCTCGGCGACACGCCGCACCTCGACAAGCTGATCGGCGCCGTGAAGGTCCAGCTCGACCTGTACTCGGAAGGCAAGCTGTCGGCCGTGTACATCGCCTACACGCGCTTCATCAACACGATGAAGCAGGAAGCGGTGATCGAGCAGCTGCTGCCGCTCGCGGCCGATCATTTCGAGAACGGCGCGGACGGCACGCCCTCGACTTCGTGGGACTACATCTACGAGCCGGATGCACAGGCGGTGGTCGACGAATTGCTGGTGCGCTACGTCGAGGCGCTCGTCTATCAGGCCGTGGCGGAAAACATGGCGTCCGAGCAATCGGCGCGAATGGTCGCGATGAAGGCTGCGTCCGACAATGCGAAGACCGTGATCAGCGAGCTTCAGCTGTCGTACAACAAGAGCCGGCAGGCAGCGATCACGAAGGAGCTGTCGGAGATCGTCGGCGGTGCCGCCGCGGTGTAAGCGGCCGCGTGACCGTTGCCTCGAAACTGCGCCCTTGCGCGAGTCAAGAATCAGGTATTGAAAGGAAAAGCGATGAGTACTACTGCTTTGGTAGAAGGCAAGATCGTACAGTGCATCGGCGCCGTTATCGACGTGGAATTCCCGCGCGAAAGCATGCCGAAGATCTACGACGCGCTGACGCTGGAAGGTACGGAGCTGACGCTCGAAGTCCAGCAGCAGCTCGGTGACGGCATCGTCCGCACCATCTGTTTGGGCGCCTCCGACGGCCTGCGCCGCGGCGTGCTGGTGAAGAACACCGGCAAGCCGATCTCGGTGCCGGTCGGCAAGCCGACCCTCGGCCGCATCATGGACGTGCTCGGCCGTCCGATCGACGAGGCCGGCCCGATCGAGAGCGAGCATCAGCGCTCGATCCACCAGAAGGCGCCCGCGTTCGACGAGCTGTCGCCGTCGACCGAGCTGCTCGAAACGGGCATCAAGGTGATCGACCTGGTCTGCCCGTTCGCGAAGGGCGGCAAGGTCGGCCTGTTCGGCGGCGCCGGCGTCGGCAAGACCGTCAACATGATGGAGCTGATCAACAACATCGCGAAGGAGCACGGCGGCTACTCCGTGTTCGCGGGCGTGGGCGAGCGGACCCGTGAAGGGAACGACTTCTACCACGAAATGAAGGACTCCAACGTGCTCGACAAGGTCGCGCTGGTGTACGGCCAGATGAACGAGCCGCCGGGCAACCGTCTGCGCGTCGCGCTGACCGGCCTGACGATGGCCGAGCACTTCCGTGACGAAGGCCTCGACGTGCTGTTCTTCGTCGACAACATCTACCGTTTCACGCTGGCCGGGACCGAAGTGTCGGCCCTGCTGGGCCGGATGCCGTCGGCAGTGGGCTATCAGCCGACGCTGGCCGAGGAAATGGGCAAGCTGCAGGAGCGCATCACGTCGACCAAGACCGGCTCGATCACGTCCGTGCAGGCCGTGTACGTGCCGGCGGATGACTTGACCGACCCGTCGCCCGCCACCACCTTCGGCCACCTGGACGCCACCGTCGTGCTGTCGCGTGACATCGCCTCGCTGGGCATCTACCCGGCCGTCGATCCGCTCGATTCCACCTCGCGCCAGATCGACCCGAACGTGATCGGCGAGGAGCACTACACGATCACGCGCGGCGTGCAGCAGACGCTGCAGCGCTACAAGGAACTGCGCGACATCATCGCGATCCTGGGCATGGACGAACTGTCGCCGGAAGACAAGCTGACGGTCGCGCGCGCGCGGAAGATCCAGCGTTTCCTGTCGCAGCCGTTCCACGTCGCGGAAGTGTTCACGGGCGCGCCGGGCAAGTACGTGCCGCTGAAGGAAACCATCCGCGGCTTCAAGATGATCGTCGACGGCGAGTGTGATCACCTGCCGGAACAGGCGTTCTACATGGTCGGCACGATCGACGAAGCCTTCGAGAAGGCCAAGAAGATCCAGTAAGGGTGGGGTGAGTCGCCTGCGCGGGCAGGCGGTCGCGGCACCTTCGCGACCGGCCCGCGCGCGCCACACGCAACACGCTCAACCCGCCGTGCATGGGACGGGGCGAGACGCTCAGGCGCCGCGCTCCGTCGACAGGAGTCGATATGGCAACCATCAAAGTAGACGTCGTCAGCGCGGAAGAGGAAATCTTCTCGGGCCAGGCGAAATTCGTCGCGCTGCCGGGCGAATCGGGTGAGCTGGGCATTCTGCCCGGCCACACGCCGCTCATCACCCGGATCCGTCCGGGTGCGGTGCGCATCGAGTCCGAAGCCGGTGCCGACGAATTCGTGTTCGTCGCCGGCGGTATTCTCGAAGTGCAGCCGGGCGCGGTCACCGTGCTCGCCGACACCGCGATTCGCGGCCGCGACCTCGACGCCGCCAAGGCCGAGGAAGCGAAGCGTCGCGCCGAGGAAACGCTGCAGAACGCGAAGTCCGACATCGATCTGGCCAAGGCGCAGTCGGAACTCGCGACCGCAATGGCGCAGCTCGAGGCGATCCAGCGTCTGGCGAAGATTCGCAGCAAGAACTGAGGCACGCCAGCGCCTCGCGCGCCGGCACCAGGAAGCAGCCTTCGGGCTGCTTTTTTTTCGCCCGCGCGGCCCGCCGCGCATCCCCGCGTACATTCCGGCTAATCCCGATGTCGGGCGAGGGGTGGCCGGTGCAGAATGGGCCGCTCATTCTGCGCGTGTGGAGACGACATGGCGACGATGGCGGGGACGGGCGGTGGCGCGGCGGCCGGTATCGACGGTGCGCGGCTCGCGCCGCGTGATGGCCTGTCGTACGTGCGCGGCGCGACCGACGTGCCGCTCAGCCACGCCACCGTCGGCGCGCTGCTGGCCGAGACGATCGCGCGCCATCCCGATCGCCCGGCCGTGGTGTTCCGCGAGCAGGGCGTGCGCTGGAACTGGCGCGAGTTCGGCGACGAGGTCGACGCGCTGGCCGCCGCGCTGGTCGCGCTCGGCATCGCGCCTGGCGAGCGCGTCGGAATCTGGGCGCCGAACCGGGTCGAGTGGCTGCTCACGCAGTTCGCCACCGCGCGGATCGGCGCGATCCTCGTCAACATCAATCCCGCCTACCGGCTCGCCGAGCTCGAGTACGCGCTGAACCAGGTGGGCTGCAAGGCGCTGATCGCCGCCGAGTCGTTCAAGTCCTCGCACTACACGCAAATGTTGCGCACGCTGCTGCCCGAGGTCGACAGCCAGGCGCCGGGCGCGCTGCGCTGCGCGCGCGTGCCGTCGCTGCGCGCGATCGTGTCGATGAGCGCGCAAGCGCCGGCCGGCATGTTCCGCTTCGACGAGGTGCTGGCGCGCGGCCGCACGCTGCGCGCGCGCGCAGCGCTCGACGTGCTCGGCGCCGGCCTCGCGCAGACCGACCCGATCAACATCCAGTTCACGAGCGGCACCACCGGCAGCCCGAAGGGCGCCACGCTCACGCACCGCAACATCGTCAACAACGCGATCGCGATCGCCGGCGTGATGCACCTGGGCGCGCACGACGCGCTCTGCATCCCGGTGCCGCTCTACCACTGCTTCGGGATGGTGCTGGCGGCGCTGGCCTGCGTGTCGGCGGGCGCGAAGATGGTGTTTCCGGGCGCCGCGTTCGATCCGCTTGCAACGCTCGAGGCCGTCCAGGCCGAGCGCTGCACCGCGCTGCACGGCGTGCCGACCATGTTCATCGCCGAGCTCGACCATCCCGAGTTCGGCCGCTTCGATCTGCGCACGCTGCGCACCGGCATCATGGCCGGCTCGCCGTGCCCGATCGAGATCATGAGGCGCGTGGTGGCCGAGATGCACATGGCGGAGGTGACCATCGCCTACGGCATGACGGAGACGAGCCCGGTCTCGTTCCAGAGCGCCACCACCGACTCGCTCGAAAAGCGCACCACCACGGTGGGCCGGATTCAGCCGCACCTCGAGGCCAAGATCGTCGACGCGACGGGCGCGATCGTGCCGGTGGGCGAGACGGGCGAACTCTGCACGCGCGGCTATTCGGTGATGTCGGGCTACTGGTGCGATGGCGCGGGCGACGGCGGCGACGCGCTCACGCGTGCGGCGATCGTCGACGGCTGGATGCATACGGGCGACCTCGCCACCTTCGACGAGGAGGGTTTCTGCAACATCGTCGGGCGCCTGAAAGACATGCTGATCCGCGGCGGCGAGAACATCTATCCGCGCGAGATCGAGGAATTCCTGTTCCGCCATCCGAAGATCCAGAGCGCGCAGGTGTTCGGCGTGCCCGATGCGAAATACGGCGAGGAGGTGTGCGCGTGGGTGGTGCTGCGTGCCGGCGAAACGCTCGACGCCGAGGCGCTGCGCGAGTTCTGCCGCGGACAGATCGCGCACTACAAGGTGCCGCGCTATGTGCGTTTCGTGGAGGCGCTGCCGATGACCGTGACGGGCAAGGTGCAGAAGTTCGTGATGCGCGAGGCGATGATCGACGAACTCGGGCTGGCGGTGCAGAAAACAGCCTGACGAACGACGCGGCCTGCGTTTTCTGCAGACGAAAAAAAGCGGGCTTAAGAGCCCGCTAAAAACCACACGCTACGGGGTTAGCGCGAGGAGACCAAAGGTGGAACGCAACCGGCGTGGGCCGGTCACGATTCCAACAGGGATGCCCCTGGCAAGGGATTCGGCACAAAGCCGACGGACTATTCGAAGTGCATCGTATCCGCTCACACGCCGCACTAGAAAGACCACATCCGTGTTGAAACCGTGAGAGCCATTGTGGGCGAATTGTGAAAGTAGCGCGGTAACAAAGTGTATCAGGTTGTAACGCCCGTCAGATAAGGCTGAGCGGGACTTTTTACCCCTTCCGGAAGGATTGCTCGACGTCATTTTTACCACATTTCCGAATGGCTTTTTGTGCGCGTTTTACCTGATCTTCGGATGCATCGTATTTAACGAAAGTTATGATTTCGCGCATTTCGATACTGCCGCGTTTGTCGGGCCAAAATAGTTGAATTAAGGGACGATGTGATTAAAGGCGCGGCCGCGGGTGATTGTGCGACGGATTTCCGGGCGGTCCGACCGGGGCGGTGTCGGCGGCGAGACGCTCGACTGCCGCCCGTCGTCGGCCGCCGCGGCTTACTTCAGCCAGTGGTCCGTAATGGATTGAAATTCGCCGGTCTCGCGCGCGAGATGCAGCCACTGGTCGACGTACTGCTGGAACACCACGTCGCCGCGCGGCAGCATGTAGGCCTTTTCGCCGAACTGGAACGGCTGGTCCGGGTGGACCGAGCAGAGCCCGGGATTGAGCTTCTGCTGCCAGCGGGTCTCGGACGCGTCGGTCACCATCACGTCCGCGCGGCCGTCGAGGATCTGCCTGAAGATCGTCACGTTGTCGGGGTAGACCGTCAGGGTCGCATGCGGCAGGAACTGCCGCGCGAAGCGCTCGTTGGTGCCGCCCGGGTTCACGATCACGCGCGTCGACGGCTGGTCGATCTGCGCGATGGTACGGTAGCGGTCGACATCGGCGCAGCGCACGATCGGGGTCTTGCCGTCCTGCATCGTCGCACGCGTGAAGAACACGCGCTTTTGGCGGTCGAGCGTGGTCGAAATGCCGCCTACTGCGACGTCGCACTTCGCGACGAAGTCGTCCGTCAGCGTGCGCCAGCTGGTTTTGACGAACTCGGCCCGCACGCCGAGCGAGCGCGCGAGCGACTCGGCCAGATCGATGTCGATGCCCTCGAAGCGGCCGTCGGGCCGGTAGTAGGAGTAGGGGCGGTAGTCACCGGTGGTGCAGACGCGCAGCGTGCCGCGCGCCAGCACCGCGTCGAGCCGCGAGGCGGGCGTGGGGGGCGTGGCGGCGCTACTGGCGGCTTCGGCCGGGTCCGCGGCCCGCGCCGGCATGGCGCCGGCGATGGCCGCGCTCGCCAGCGCGAACGCGACGGCCGATAGCGGACGAAGCGGGCGGCGCGCACGGTGCGCGGGATGGATGGGGCGCTGGGCGCGGGGGCGGGCGAACGGCATCGAAGTCTCCAAAGGGGCGGCCGCGCTGGCTGGTGGGATGGATGTCGGGATCGAGGCGGCGGGCAGGCCGCCTGCCCTCGATGATAGCGGGCGCACCGACGTTGCGGCCCGCCCGCCGGCCCGCCCGCGGCGACGCGCTCGCGCGGCCCTGGGCGGCGGCTCCGGTAGAATGCCCGTTTGCTCACGCTCCGTCGCCCTCCACCGTGGCTCATAACCTGCTCAACGATACCTTCCTGCGCGCGCTGCTGCGCCAGCCGACCGATTACACGCCGATCTGGCTGATGCGCCAGGCGGGCCGTTATCTGCCGGAGTACAACGCCACGCGCTCGCGCGCCGGCAGCTTCCTCGGGCTCGCGAAGCATCCGGAGTATGCGGCGGAAGTGACGCTGCAGCCGCTCGAACGCTATCCGCTCGACGCGGCGATCCTGTTCTCCGACATCCTGACGATTCCCGACGCGATGGGGCTCGGCCTTGAGTTCCTGGCCGGCGAGGGACCGAAGTTCGCGCATCCGGTGCGCACCGAGGCCGACGTGGCGCGGCTCGCGGTGCCCGACATCGGCGCAACGCTCGGCTACGTGACCGACGCGGTGCGCGAGATCCGGCGCGCGCTCACCGATGCGCAGGGTCGCCAGCGCGTGCCGCTGATCGGCTTCTCGGGGAGCCCCTGGACGCTTGCCTGCTACATGGTCGAAGGTGGCGGCTCCGACGATTTCCGCACCGTGAAGTCGATGGCCTACGCGCGGCCCGACCTGATGCAGCGGATCCTCGACGTGAACGTCGACGCGGTGGCCGCCTATCTCGACGCGCAGATCCAAGCGGGCGCGCAGGCCGTGATGATCTTCGACACCTGGGGCGGGGCGCTCGCCGACGGGGCCTACCAGCGGCTCTCGCTCGACCCGATCCGCCGCGTCGTCGCGCAACTCGCCCGTGAGCACGACGGTGAGCGCGTACCGGTGATCATCTTCACCAAGGGCGGCGGGCTCTGGCTCGAGGAAATCGCCGGCAGCGGCGTGGACGCGGTCGGCCTCGACTGGACCGTCAACCTGGGCCGCGCGCGCGAGCGCGTGGGTGGCAGCGTGGCATTGCAGGGCAACCTCGATCCGTCGATCCTGTTCGCGCCGCCGGCGACGATCCGCATGGAAGCGCGCGCGGTGCTCGACAGCTATGGCAACCACCCCGGCCACGTGTTCAACCTCGGCCACGGTATCTCGCAGTTCACGCCGCCCGAGCATGTCGCGGAACTGGTCGACGAGGTGCATCGGCACAGCAGGACGCTGCGCGCCGGCCCGCTGGGCTGAGCGGTCACTGTCGACACGATGCGGCACTGCAGTGGGGAGGGCTGGCGCGCTTCGTGCATCGCGGGCGCCGCCGGCACGCTCGCCGGACGACGTCAGCGCCCGCCGGCTGGCACTTCCCGGCTTGTCAAGACTTGACTTATACACATTTTGCACGTTGCAGCGCGGTAGAGTGCAGCATCGACAAACCGCTCGCGCTATTGCACCGGAAAACGGATAGCGGCCTTGCTGGATAAGGCTTCGCGACCGGTGCCAGAACGGCGCCGAAGGCGGCGAAGCGCAGACGGCTGCACCGTTTCCGGCCCGACAGGCGCGAGTTCTCAACAAAGTTATCCACAGGTGGAGTCGGCGTTCCCCGATTCTTAATGAGAATCCGAAACTTAGCGGCGAAAGTGATGTTTTACTTTAACTTCGCGGCGCCGGCCGCGCGCCGGCGATGAGCGGGGACTGGTTCGTCCGCGTCGCGCTCGACCACCCGCTGGCGACGCTGTTCGACTACCGCTATCGCGCGACGGTGCCGCCCGAGCGCGGCAGGCTGGTGCAGGTGCCGTTCGGCAAGCGGCTCGCCGTGGGGCTGATCTGCGAAGTCGCCACTCACACCGAAGTCCCCGCGAACCGCCTGCGCGAGGTGGCCGAGGTCTGCTCGGAGCTGCCGCCGCTGTCCGACGCCTGGCTCGAACTGATCGCGTTCGCGGCCGACTATTACCAGCGCGGGCGCGGCGAGGTGGCGCTGCCGGCTCTGCCCCAGGCGCTGCGCGACGCGTCGCGCTGGGGCCGGCTGCTGGCGCCCGAAGTGCGCTACCGGCTGCTGCCGGCCGGCCGCGAGGCGCTGCCCGGCGCACTGCCGACGCGCGCCGTGGCGCTGCGCCGGCTCGCACAGGCGCTCGCCGAGGCGCCCGCGCTCGGCCTGCCCGAACTGCGCGCGCTGCACCCGAAGGCGACGGCGACGCTCGACACCTGGTGCGAGGCCGGCTGGGCCGCGCGCGACGAGATTTCGATCGCCGACGCCGGTGGACAACCGGTGGACAACCGGGTCGGCGCGCCTGTGCCGCCCGCGCTGACGGCCGAGCAGCAGGATGCGCTCGACGCGATCTGCGCGGCGCGCGGCTTCGCGGCGTTCCTGCTGCACGGCGTGACCGGCAGCGGCAAGACCGAGGTCTACCTGCGCGCGCTGGCCGCGTTGCTCGACGCGCGGCCCGACGCGCAGGCGCTGGTGCTGGTGCCCGAGATCAATCTCACGCCGCAGTTCGAGTCCGCGTTCCGGGCGCGCTTCGCGGCCGTGATGCCCGGCGACGCGATCGTCACGCTGCACAGCGGGCTCGCCGAGGGCGAGCGGGCGCGGCACTGGCTCGCCGCGCACACCGGCCGCGCGCGGATCGTGCTCGGCACGCGGCTCGCGGTGCTGGCCTCGCTGCCGTCGCTGGCGATGATCGTGGTGGACGAGGAGCACGAGCCCGCCTACAAGCAGCAGGAGGGGCTGCGTTATTCGGCGCGCGATCTCGCCGTGTGGCGCGCCAAGCAACTCGACGTGCCGGTGGTGCTCGGCTCGGCCACGCCGTCGCTCGAAAGCTGGTGGCTCGCCGAGCAGGGGCGTTACCGGCGGCTCACGCTGTCGCGGCGCGCGGTGGCCGACGCCGTGCTGCCCAGCGTGCGGCTCGTCGATCTGGAAGAGGAGCGGCGGCGCGGCCGCGCCTCGCTCGGCGGGCTGTCGGGGCCGCTGGTGGCGGCGCTGAAGGGGCGGCTCGAACGCGGCGAGCAGAGCCTGATTTTCCTGAACCGCCGCGGCTACGCGCCCGCGCTCGCCTGCGACGCCTGCGGCTGGGTGGCCGGCTGCCCGCGCTGCAGCGCCTATGTCGTGCTGCACAAGCCCGAGCGCGCGCTGCGCTGCCACCACTGCGGCTGGGAATCGCGGATTCCGCACGCCTGTCCGGAGTGCGGCAACGTCGATCTCGCGCCGCTCGGCCGCGGCACCCAGCGCGTCGAGGAAACGCTCGCCGAGGCGGTGCCCGGCGCGCGGATCCTGCGCATCGATGCCGACAGCACGCGCCGCAAGGGCAGCGCCCAGGCGCTGTTCTCCGACGTCCACGCGGGCGAGGTCGACATCCTGGTCGGCACGCAGATGATCGCCAAGGGCCACGATTTCCGGCGCGTTTCGCTGGTCGGCGTGCTGAACGCCGACACCGCGCTGTTCTCGCACGACTTCCGTGCCACCGAGCGGCTGTTCGCGCAGCTGATGCAGGTGAGCGGCCGCGCCGGCCGCGCCGGGCTGGCCGGCGACGTGCTGATCCAGACGCGCTATCCGCGTCACGCGCTCTATCACGCGCTGGCGCGCCATGATTACGTCGGCTTCGCCAATGCGACGCTGGCCGAGCGGCGCGACGCGCATCTGCCGCCGTTCGTCTATCAGGCATTGCTGCGCGCCGAGGGGCGCACGCTGGAGGCCGCGATCGCGTTCCTGCAGGCCGGCGCGGCCGCGCTCGCCACCCTGCCCGGTGCCGAGCGCGTGACCGTCTACGACGCGGTGCCGCTGACGATCGTAAAGGTGATGCACGTGCATCGCGCGCAGTTGCTCGTCGAGAGCGCGTCGCGCGCGGTGCTGCAGCGCGTGCTCGCCGCGTGGCAGCCGCTGTTGCGCGAGCTGAAAGGAGTGCTGCGCTGGAGCGTCGAGGTCGATCCGCTCGACATCTGAGCGCCGCCGCCATGCCGGTGCGCGTCGCAACGCGGTCGGCGCGGATGCATCGAAGTGGTGCAACCCGGCCGCGCCCGCGACGATAGCGCGGCGCACCGGCCGGCAACGGTGCGGGTTTCCGCCCGCCGGCGCAACCTCGGCGCAGCACGAGCAAACCGCCGCCGCGCCTTGTCGCACCTGTCTCGCAGCGATTGGCTCTCCTCCAGGCAGGCCGCCCGCCGCGCCGCGGCGCGCTCGCGCGGGCGCGCCGGCAGCGCGTCCCCACTTCGGTGCATCCGTGCCGAGTGCCTGCGGCGCAAATCCGGCCTAAGGGAAAATACCGATCGCCCCGATGCTTGGCGAGGCCGGGTTGCGATGATCTAATGCTTTGATTCCAAAGAATTTTAGAAAGGTGCAACCGCACGTGCGATTCGGTTGCACCTTTTTATTGTGTGGCATAGGATGTCGCGAGTCTCATCCACGCGACCGCCGGCTCCAGCCTGGCACAAAAGGAATCATGGCAAGCACCACCCTAGGCGTCAAAGTCGACGATCTGCTTCGCGCGCGTCTCAAGGACGCCGCCGCGCGACTGGAGCGCACCCCCCACTGGCTGATCAAGCAGGCCATCTTCGCGTACCTCGAGCGCATCGAGCACGGCCAGCTGCCGGCCGAGCTGTCGGGCCGCAGCGGTGTTGCCGAACTGGCCGACGGCCAGTCCGACGCCGAAGACGGCGCGCCGCACCCGTTCCTCGAATTCGCGCAGAGCGTGCAGCCGCAGTCGGTGCTGCGCGCGGCGATCACCGCCGCGTACCGTCGCCCGGAGCCGGAGTGCGTGCCGTTCCTGATCGGCCAGGCGCGGCTGCCGGCCCACCTAGCCGATGCGGTCCAGACGATGGCGGCCAAGCTGGTGGAGACGCTGCGCACCAAGAGTTCGGGCGGCGGCGTGGAAGGGCTGATCCACGAATTTTCGCTGTCGAGCCAGGAAGGCGTGGCGCTGATGTGCCTGGCCGAGGCGCTGCTGCGGATTCCCGATCGCGCCACGCGCGACGCGCTGATCCGCGACAAGATCAGCAAGGGCGACTGGCGCTCGCACGTCGGCCATGCGCCGTCGCTGTTCGTGAACGCGGCCACCTGGGGGCTGATGATCACCGGCAAGCTGGTCACTACCAACAGCGAGGCGGGGCTTTCGTCGGCGCTCACGCGCATGATCGGCAAGGGCGGCGAGCCGCTGATCCGCAAGGGCGTGGACATGGCGATGCGCCTGATGGGCGAGCAGTTCGTGACCGGCGAGACGATCTCGGAGGCGCTCGCCAACAGCCGCAAGTACGAGGCGCGCGGCTTCCGCTACTCCTACGACATGCTCGGCGAGGCGGCCACCACCGAGGAGGACGCGCTGCGCTACTACGCGTCCTACGAGCAGGCGATCCACGCGATCGGCAAGGCCGCCGGCAGCCGCGGCATCTACGAAGGCCCCGGCATCTCGATCAAGCTCTCGGCGCTGCATGCGCGCTACTCGCGCGCGCAGCAGGAGCGCACCATGACCGAGCTGCTGCCGCGCGTGCGCGCGCTGGCGCTGCTGGCGCGCCGCTACGACATCGGCCTGAACATCGACGCCGAGGAGGCGGACCGGCTCGAGATCTCGCTCGACCTGCTCGAGGCGCTCTGCTTCGATCCCGAGCTGACCGGCTGGAACGGTATCGGTTTCGTGGTGCAGGCCTACCAGAAGCGCTGCCCGTTCGTGATCGACTACCTGATCGATCTGGCGCGCCGCAGCCGGCACCGCCTGATGATCCGGCTCGTGAAGGGCGCCTACTGGGACTCGGAGATCAAGCGCGCGCAGGTGGACGGCCTGGAGGGCTATCCGGTCTACACGCGCAAGATCTACACCGACGTGTCGTATCTGGCCTGCGCGAAGAAGCTGCTCGGCGCGCCCGATGCGGTCTATCCGCAGTTCGCCACGCACAATGCGCACACGCTCTCGGCGATCTATCACCTGGCCGGCCAGAACTACTATCCGGGCCAGTATGAATTCCAGTGCCTGCACGGCATGGGCGAGCCGCTCTACGAGGAGGTGACGGGCCGCGACAAGCTGAACCGGCCCTGCCGCGTCTACGCGCCGGTCGGCACCCATGAGACGCTGCTCGCCTACCTGGTGCGCCGGCTGCTCGAGAACGGCGCGAATACCTCGTTCGTGAACCGGATCGCCGACAAGACGGTGGCCGTGAAGGAACTGGTGGCCGACCCGGTCGAGGAAGCGGCGCGCATCGTGCCGCTCGGCGCGCCGCACGCGAAGATCCCGCTGCCGCGCCAGCTGTACGGCGATTCGCGCGCCAACTCGATGGGCCTCGACCTGTCGAACGAGCACCGGCTCGCGTCGCTGTCGTCGGCGCTGCTCACGAGCGCGCATCATCCGTGGCGTGCCGCGCCGCTGTTGGCCGACGAGGCGCTGGACGACGCGCCGGCGCGCGAGGTGCGCAATCCGGCCGACCAGCGCGACGTGGTGGGCACCGTCAGCGAGGCGACGCCCGAGCACGTGAGCGCGGCGCTCGCGCACGCGGTGTCGGCCGCGCCGATCTGGCAGGCCACGCCGGTCGAGGCGCGCGCCGATTGCCTGGCGCGCGCGGCGGACCTGCTCGAAGCGCAAATGCATACGCTGATGGGCCTGGTGGTGCGCGAGGCGGGCAAGTCGCTGCCGAACGCGGTGGCCGAGATCCGCGAGGCGATCGACTTCCTGCGCTACTACTCGGCGCAGATCCGCGACGAGTTCTCGAACGATACGCATCGCCCGCTCGGGCCGGTGGTCTGCATCAGCCCGTGGAACTTCCCGCTGGCGATCTTCATGGGCCAGGTGGCCGCCGCGCTGGCGGCGGGCAACACGGTGCTGGCCAAGCCGGCCGAGCAGACCCCGCTGATCGCCGCGCAGGCGGTGCGCCTGCTGCGCGAGGCGGGCGTGCCGGCCGGCGCGGTGCAACTGCTGCCGGGCGACGGCGAGACGGTGGGCGCGGCGCTGGTGTCGGACCCGCGCACGCGCGCGGTGATGTTCACCGGCTCCACCGAGGTGGCGCGCCTCATCAACAAGGTGCTGGCCGGCCGGCTCGATCCGGACGGCAAGCCGATCCCGCTGATCGCCGAGACCGGCGGCCAGAACGCGATGATCGTCGATTCGTCGGCGCTGGCCGAGCAGGTGGTGGCCGACGTGCTTAACTCGGCGTTCGACTCGGCCGGCCAGCGCTGCTCCGCGCTGCGCGTGCTGTGCCTGCAGGACGACGTGGCCGAGCGCACCCTGACGATGCTCAAGGGCGCGATGCACGAGCTGTCGCTGGGCAACCCGGACCGGCTGTCGACCGACGTCGGCCCGGTGATCGACGCGGACGCGAAGCGCACCATCGACGCGCACGTGGCCGCGATGAAGGACAAGGGCCACGCGGTCACTCAGCTGCCGATGCCGGAAGGCTGCGCGCACGGCACCTTCGTGCCGCCGACGCTGATCGAGATCGACAGCATCGACGAACTCAAGCGCGAGGTGTTCGGCCCCGTGCTGCACGTGCTGCGCTACCGCCGCAGCGGGCTCGACAAGCTGCTCGACCAGGTGCGCGCGACCGGCTATGGGCTCACGCTCGGCATCCACACGCGCATCGACGAGACCATCGCGCACGTGATCGGCCGCGCGCACGTGGGCAACATCTACGTGAACCGCAACGTGGTGGGCGCGGTGGTGGGCGTGCAGCCGTTCGGCGGCGAGGGCCTGTCGGGCACCGGCCCGAAGGCGGGCGGCGCGCTCTACCTGCAGCGCCTGCTGGCCACCCGCCCGGCCGGGCTGCCGAAGTCGCTGGAGGCGGCGCTGGTGGTCGACGCGCCGGGGGATCGCGAGTCGGGAGATAATCCGTCCTCGGCGCTCGCCGCGCTGCGCGACTGGCTGATCGAGCAGCGCGAGCCGGCGCTCGCCGCGCGCTGCGAAGGCTACCTGGCGCGCGTGCTGGCCGGCGCGACCGCAGTACTGCCGGGGCCGACCGGCGAACGCAATACCTATACGCTCGGCCCGCGCGGCACGGTGCTGTGCGTGGCGGCCACCGCCAAGGGCGCGCGCGCGCAGCTGGCCGCGGTGCTGGCCACCGGCAACCGCGCGCTGTTCGCGGGCGCCGCCGGCGAGGCGCTGGCCGCCGCGCTGCCGGCCGCGCTGAAGCCGTATGCGGGCGTGCGCAAGCAGCCGGACGCCGGCTTCGACGCGGTGCTGTTCGAGGGCGACAGCGACGAGCTGCTGGCGCTGGTGAAGGAAGTGTCGCAGCGCCCCGGGCCGATCGTGTCGGTGCAGGGCGTGGCGGCGGGCGCCTTCGAGAACGGCGACGAGGATTACGCGCTGGAGCGCCTGCTGACCGAGCGCTCGGTCAGCGTCAACACCGCGGCGGCGGGCGGCAACGCGAACCTGATGACGATTGGCTGAGCGATCCCGGCTGGTTGGCATGACGAAACGGAAGCGGCAAGGCAAACCCGAAGTCGCTCCACTTACCCTGGTATTAGGAGAAGCTATGCAACACACGATGAAAAAAGTGGCAGGCGCGACGTTGGTTGCGGTCATGTCGCTGGCGGGGGCAGCCCACGCGGAAGACGTGAAGATCGGCTTCGCGGCGCCGATGACGGGAGCGCAGGCGCACTACGGCAAGGACATGCAGAACGGCATCGTGCTGGCGATCGAAGACTTCAACGCGACGAAGCCCGTGATCGGCGGCAAGCCGGTGACGTTCGTGCTCGACACGCAGGACGACCAGGCCGATCCGCGCACGGGCACCACGGTCGCGCAGAAGCTCGTCGACGACGGTATCAAGGGCATGCTGGGCCACTTCAACTCCGGCACCACGATCCCGGCCTCGCGCATCTACGCGAACGCCGGCATCCCGGAAATCGCCATGGCGACGGCGCCGGAGTACACGCAGCAGGGCTACAAGACCACCTTCCGGATGATGACGTCCGACACGCAGCAGGGCTCGGTGGCGGGCATGTTCGCGGTGAAGGACCTGGGCAAGAAGCGGATCGCCATCGTGGACGACCGCACCGCCTACGGCCAGGGTCTCGCCGATCAGTTCGAGAAAGCCGCCAAGGCGGCCGGCGCGACCATCGTCGATCGCGAGTTCACGAACGACAAGGCCGTCGATTTCAAGGCGATCCTGACCAAGCTGAAGGCCGCCAAGCCGGACCTGATCTATTACGGCGGCGCCGATTCGCAGGGCGCGCCGATGGTCAAGCAGATGAAGTCGCTCGGCATCACGGCGCCGCTGATGAGCGGCGAGATGGTGCACACGCCGACCTTCCTGAAGATTGCCGGCGAAGCCGCGGACGGCACGATCGCGTCGCTCGCGGGCCTGCCGCTGAGCGACATGCCGGGCGGCAAGGCCTACGCCGAGAAGTACAAGAAGCGCTTCGGCGAGGACGTGCAGACCTACTCGCCGTATGCCTACGACGGCGCGATCGCGATGTTTACCGCGATGAAGAAGGCCGACTCCACCGACCCGGCCAAGTATCTGCCGGTGCTGGCGAAGACCGACATGGCGGGCGTGACCTCGACGCACATCGCCTACGACTCGAAGGGTGACCTGCGCAACGGCGGCATCACGATGTACAAGGTCGTGAAGGGCGAGTGGGTGCCGCTCAAGAGCATCGGCGGCAAGTAAGGCCGCGTTGAGCGGTGGACGGGCCCGCGCGCCGCCGCGCGCGGCGGCTTCCGTCTCCGTCTTGCCAGGCCGGCCGCCGGGGCGTGCATCGCGCGTCCCGGCGGCCGGCCTTTTTGTTGGGCGCGTGCCGCCCTTCGGTTCACGCTCGATCCGCCCTGCCGCCGTGCCTGCTCGACGTTGGCGTGGACGGCAGGAGCCCGCGCGGCGTCGGCGAGCGCGGATAGGGAACCGCGCGGGAGGATGTAATCCGGACATGCGAGGCCGTCATCGCAGGCCTTGCCGCGGCCGGGTATCGCGTCCCGCTCGTCCACGCCATGCCGGCGCCCGGCCTGCCATGCGTTTTTCTCATCGCGGTCATGCATACGATTCGATTGCGCGCGGAAATTGTCCCTGGCTAAATCGGCCCTTACTGACTGACCCGCTTACCCACCGACTCACCGCCCCACGGGCCTGCACGGGCAGCGGCGGCGGCTCGCCCGATGCCGTCGGCGCCCGTGCTCCTTCGACCGTCGAGGCGACCATGCAGAGCGCCACCAGGCCCCGCTCCAAGCTGCCGGACGTCGGCACCAACATCTTCACCGTGATCGGCCGGCTCGCCGCCGAGCACGACGCGCTGAACCTCGCGCAGGGGGCGCCGAACTTCGCGCCCGATCCCGCGCTCGTCGAGCGCGTCGCGCGCGCGATGCGCGACGGCCACAACCAGTACGCGCCGATGCCGGGCGTGGCGGCATTGCGCGAGGCGCTGGCGGCGAAGACCGAGCGCCTGAGCGGCGCGCGCTACGACCCGGGCAGCGAGGTCACCGTGGTGGCGAGCGCGAGCGAAGGGCTCTACGCCACGATCAGCGCGCTCGTGCATCCCGGCGACGAGGTGCTCTACTTCGAGCCGTCGTTCGACAGCTATGCGCCGATCGTGCGCCTGCAGGGCGCCGTGCCGGTGGCGATCAAGCTCTCGCCCGAGACGCTGCGGATCGACTGGGACGAGGTGGCCGCCGCGCTCACGCCGCGCACGCGCATGATCATCGTCAACACGCCGCACAATCCGACCGCCACCGTGTTCGGCGCCGGCGATCTCGCGCGGCTCGAGCGGCTCACGCGCGACACCGGCATCGTGATCCTCTCCGACGAGGTCTACGAGCACATGGTCTACGACGGCGCGCCGCATCACGGCATGGCGAGCCGGCCGGCGCTGGCCGAGCGCAGCGTGATCGTGTCGTCGTTCGGCAAGTCGTTCCACGTGACCGGCTGGCGCGTGGGCTACTGCCTCGCGCCGGCGCTGCTGATGGACGAGATCCGCAAGGTGCATCAGTTCATGGCCTTCGCGGCCGACACGCCGATGCAGGTCGCGTTCGCCCAGGCGCTGGCCGAGCCGCAGAGCTACCTCGGGCTCGCGCCGTTCTACCAGCGCAAGCGCGACCTGCTCGCGCGCGAGCTGGCCGGCTCGCGCTTCGAGCTGCTGCCGAGCGAGGGCAGCTTCTTCATGCTCGCTCGCTTTCGTCGGCTCAGCGACGAGCGCGACGGCGATTTCGTGCTGCGGCTGATCCGCGAGGCGCGCGTCGCCACCATCCCGCTGTCGGCCTTTCATGCCGACGGCACCGATACCGGCTTGATCCGGCTCAGCTTCGCCAAGGACGACGCGACGCTGGTGGAAGGCGCGCGGCGCCTGAGCGCCTTCTGAGCCGGTCCGCCCCGAACCCCGACCCCATGCAGGAGCGATCACGATGAACCGATGGAACCCGCGCGCGGCGCTCGCGCTGGCCGCTGCGCTCGCCTGCGGCGGCGCCTTTGCGGCGCAGCCGCAGGCCACGCTGCGCTTCGGCGTGGAGGCGCAGTATGCGCCGTTCGAATCGAAGGCGGCCGACGGCACGCTGCAGGGCTTCGACATCGATCTCGGCAATGCCGTGTGCCGGCTCGCGCAGCTGTCGTGCCAATGGGTCGAGGCCTCGTTCGACGGGCTGATTCCGGCACTGCAGGGGCGCAAGTTCGACGCGATCAATTCGGCGATGAACGCCACCGCGCAGCGCCGCCAGGCGATCGCGTTTACGACCATCATCTATCGCGTGCCGACGCAGTTGATCGCGCGCACCGCCAGCGGGCTGCTGCCCACCGCCGCGTCGCTCGCGGGCAAGCGGGTGGGGGTGTTGCAGGGCTCGATCCAGGAGGCCTATGCGAACGCCCACTGGGCGAACGCGGGCGTGGCGGTCCTGGCCTATCAGGATCAGAGCCAGGTGTATGCGGACCTCGTCGCGGGCCGCCTCGACGCCACGCTGGTGCTGGCGCCGGCCGGCCAGCGCGGATTCCTGTCGCGGCCCGACGGCAAGGGCTTCGGCTTCGTCGGCCAGCCGGTGCGCGACGACCGGATGCTCGGCAGCGGAATCGGCTTCGGGCTGCGCGAGGGCGACGACGCGCTGAAGGCGCGCCTCGACGGCGCGATCGAACGGCTCAAGGCCGACGGCACCGTGCAGGCGCTCGGCCGCAAGTACTTCGGCGCGATCGATATCTCGGCGCAGTGACGGCCGGCGCCGGCCGCCGCGTCCGCTTCATTCGGCGTCGGGTGGGGCGAGGCGTTCGGCCACCTCGCGCAGCCATGCCTCGCTCCAGGTCAGCGCGCCCACCCGCAGGTGCTCCACCACGCTGCGGACCCAGCCGAGTTCGGTCTCGACGGTGGCCTGCAGCAGCTCGCCCTCGAGCAGGAACAGCCGTGGGATCTGCATCGCGAGCGCCGCGTTGCGCGCGGCATCGAGGCGTTCGAGCTCTTCCTCGAGCGCGCCGAGCCGCGCTTCGAGCTGGCGGCGCGCGTCCTCGACGGACAGCAGCGGCAGCACCGACAGCGCCACCGGAAACGCCGGGAATTCGCGCGCCGGCTGCGCGAGCTGGTCGCGCAGCCAGGAGCGTGCGCAGTCGCGGCCCGCGTCGGTGATCGCGTAGACGGTGCGTTCCGGAAACATCCCGTCGCGCTCGGTGTCGTGGACCACCACCAGCCGTTCGCGCAGCAGCCGCTCGAGCGTCTGGTAGAGGCTGTTGCGCTGGCGCACGTTGATCACGTCGTCCTTGCCGCGCAGCTTGATGAGCTGCTGGATGCGGTAGGCATGCATCGGCGCTTCGGTCAGCATCGCGAGTATCGCGAGCGCCAAGGGGGAGAATTTCGGCATGTGTCCCGCGTAACGGCCATCGTCAAAAAATGACTGGTTATTTTATGACCTGAGGTGGCGCGGCACAACGCGGCCGCGACCGTACCGGGCCGCCGGCTCAGCCGAGGTGGGTGCGCTTGGCCGGCGCCTCGGGCGTTTCCATCGTGGCCAGGCCGTGCACGATCCCGCAGTCCTCTACCGTGTGCTCGCCCTGGCACCGGTCGCGCAGGTCCGAGAGCTGCGCCTTCAGGTGCTGCAGTTCGACGAGCCGTGCGTTCACATGGCCGATGTGCTCGTCGAGCAGCGCGTTGATCGAATCGCAGCGGTCGGACGGGTCGTCGGTGAGGCGCAGCAGCGCGCGGATCTCGTCGTGCGTCATGTCGAGCGCGCGGCAGTTGCGGATGAAGCGCAGGCGCTCGACGTGGACCTCGGTGTAGCGCCGGTAGTTCGCGTCGGTGCGCTCCGCATCCGGCATCAGGCCCTCCTTCTCGTAGAAACGGACGGTCTCGGGCGTGCAGCGGGCGGCTTTCGCGAGTTCGCCGATCTTCATTGCAATCTCCTGTCGGAAGCGGTTGACCTTGAAGTGGCTTCAGGGTGTTAACTGTACACCGTCCAGCAACCAGGAGAGGGTCATGGCCCAGGTGAACGAACTGCCCGACGCGGCTGACGCCGACATGGCCGGGCCGCGCGCGGCAACGGCCTGCTGCGGCGCCGCGCGGACAAGCGGGGCGCCGCGGGCGGGCGCGTGCGCGCACGATGATCACGGCCATGCCGCCGGCCATGCGCACGGGCACGCACCGGGCCACGGCCATTCGCACGAGCACGCGTCGGACCACGGTCACTCGCACGACCACTCGTCGAATCGCGCGCATTCGCACGACCACGACCACGGCGCCGACTGCTGCGCGCCCGCGGCGCGCGCGCTCACGCCGCTGCCGGACACCAGCCGGCTCGCCGACGGCAGCGAGCGCACCGCGTTTCGCATCATGCAGATGGACTGCCCGACCGAGGAGACGCTGATCCGCAAGAAGCTCGGCGGGATGGCCGCGGTCACCGCCCTCGATTTCAACCTGATGCAGCGGATGCTGACGGTGGTGCATGCGCCGGGCGCAGCCGGCGCGGTGGCCGCCGCGATCCGCTCGCTCGGCATGACGCCGGAGGCGGCCGGCGCCGGTGCGTCCGCCGCCGGCGCGGTGCGCGCGGCCGAGGCGAAGCCGCTCTGGCCGCTCGTCACGGCCGGCGCGGCGGCGCTCGCCTCCGAGGCGCTGACCTGGGCCGGCCTGCCGAGCTGGCTGGCGGCGCTGCTCGCGGTGGCCGCCGTCGCGCTCTGCGGCTCGAGCACCTATCGCAAGGGCTGGATCGCGATCCGCAACGGCAACCTGAACATCAACGCCCTGATGAGCATCGCCGTGACGGGCGCGATGCTGATCGGCCAGTGGCCCGAGGCCGCGATGGTGATGGTGCTGTTCACGATCGCCGAGCTGATCGAGGCGAAGTCGCTCGACCGTGCGCGCAATGCGATCCAGGGCCTGATGCGGCTCGCGCCCGACACGGCCACGGTGCGCCGGCCCGACGGCAGCTGGGCCTCGATGGCGGCCGCCGAGGTCGCGCTCGGCGCGATCGTGCGCGTGCGGCCGGGCGAGCGCGTCGGACTCGACGGCGAGCTCGTGGCCGGCCGCTCCACGGTGAACCAGGCGCCGATCACGGGCGAGAGCCTGCCGGTCGAGAAGGCGCCCGGCGACGCCGTGTTCGCCGGCACCATCAACGAGGCCGGCTCGTTCGAGTACCGCGTCACGGCGGTGGCCTCGAACACCACGCTCGCGCGCATCATCCACGCGGTCGAGGCGGCGCAGGGCGCGAAGGCGCCCACCCAGCGCTTCGTGGACCGCTTCGCGCGCGTCTACACGCCGATCGTGTTCGCGATCGCGCTGGTGGTGGCGCTCGCGCCGCCGCTGCTGGCGGGCGGCGCCTGGCACGACTGGTGTTATCGCGCGCTGGTGCTGCTGGTGATCGCCTGCCCCTGCGCGCTGGTGATTTCCACGCCGGTGACGATCGTCTCGGGGCTGGCGTCCGCGGCGCGGTGCGGAATTCTCGTGAAGGGCGGTGTCTATCTCGAGGAAGGCCGCAAGCTCGGCTGGCTCGCCCTCGACAAGACCGGCACGCTCACGCACGGCAAGCCGGTGCGCACCGATGTCGAGCCGTTCGCGCGCGACGTCGAGCCGGCGCGCGTCGCATGGCTCGCCGCCAGCCTCGCGAGCCGCTCCGATCACCCGGTCTCGCAGGCGCTCGCAACCGCGGCGGCGGCCGAGGGCGTGCGGGCATTCGCCGAAGTGGACGGCTTCGAGGCGCTGCCCGGGCGCGGCGTGCGCGGCGAGATCGAGGGCGTCGCCCACTGGCTCGGCAATCGCCGGCTCGCGGCCGAGCTCGGCCGCGCCTCGGCGGCGCTCGACGCGCGCGTGGCCGAGCTCGAGGCGCAGGGCAAGACCGTGGTGATGCTCGGCGACGCGGTGCGCGTGCTCGGCCTGTTCGCGGTGGCCGACACGGTCCGCGACACGAGCCGCGAGGCGGTGGCGCAGCTGCACGCGCTCGGCATCCGCACGGCGATGCTGACGGGCGACAACGCGCATACCGCCGCGGCGATCGCGCGCGAGGTCGGCATCGACGACGCGCGCGGCGGCCAGCTCCCCGAGGACAAGCTCGCCGCGGTCGCCGAGCTGGCCCGGCAGGGCCGCGCGGTGGGGATGGTCGGCGACGGCATCAACGACGCGCCCGCGCTCGCGCGCGCCGACATCGGCTTCGCGATGGGCGCGATGGGCACCGACACCGCTATCGAGACGGCCGACGTCGCGCTGATGGATGACGACCTGCGCAAGATCCCCGCGTTCGTGCGGCTTTCGCGCGCCACCCATCGCGTGCTGCTGCAGAACATCGGTTTCGCGCTGGTGGTGAAGCTGGTGTTCCTCGGGCTCACCCTGGCCGGCCTCGGCACGATGTGGATGGCCGTGTTCGCCGATGCGGGCGCGAGCCTGATCGTCGTCGCCAACGGCCTGCGGCTGCTGCGCGCCTCGCGCTGACGGCGGGCGAAATGGGGCCGCTCGCGAGATGGCTCGACCGGCTGCTGCGCGGGGCCGGGCCCGCGTTTCACGTCCGACGCGACGGCCGCGCACCCGACGGCCGCGCGACCGGCCCGGACGGCGCCGCGGGCCGGCGGCCCCGCTTCATGCGGCCCCGGTTCGGGCGGCCGCGCGCGGGCGGGACGAGCGCGGCCCCGGTCTGCCGGCGCTGCCGCGCCCCGCTCGACCCGGCCGCGAGCTGGTGCGTTCATTGCGGCACGCGTTCGCGCTGAGCCGCGCGCGCCGCGGGCCGGGCCGGCAAGGCCGCGGCTGCGCACCGCGTCGCGCGGCGGCCCGCTCCCGGCACCGCGTCGATCGCCCCGCTCGCGGTGGCGCGCGCCATGTTTGCCGATTTTCGATAACGCGCGGATTTATGACTCTCTAGCATCGGTCACCGATCACCCGTTCCCGCCGCGCCGCATCAGGCGCGGCCGGCCCGAACGGGTTCCATTCACAAGGAGAGCAGGCGATGCACGCAGAGTCGAACGGCCGTCCCGCAGCGGGCGGCGCGCCGGGGCCGGCGCTGAAACAGACCCTCGGCACCTGGCAGCTGTGGGGGATCGCGGTCGGCCTGGTGATCTCGGGCGAATATTTCGGCTGGAGCTACGGCTGGGCCAGCGCCGGCACGCTCGGCTTCGTGGTCACGGCGCTGTTCATCGCGGCGATGTACACCACCTTCATCTTCAGCTTCACCGAGCTGACCACCTCGATCCCGCACGCGGGCGGCCCGTTCGCCTACGCGCGCCGCGCGTTCGGCCCGGCGGGCGGCTATCTGGCCGGCGTCGCCACGCTGGTGGAGTTCGTGTTCGCACCGCCCGCGATCGCGCTCGCGATCGGTGCCTACCTGCACGTGCAGTTCCCGTCGCTGGAGCCCAAGCACGCGGCGATGGGCGCCTATCTCGTGTTCATGGCGCTCAACATCGTCGGTGTGCAGATCGCCGCCACCTTCGAGCTGATCGTCACGCTGCTGGCGATCTTCGAGCTGCTGGTGTTCATGGGCGTGGTGTCGCCGGGCTTCTCGTGGGACCACTTCGCCAAGGGCGGCTGGGGCGGTGCCGATCATTTCTCGCCCGGCGCGCTCCACGGCATGTTCGCGGCGATCCCGTTCGCGATCTGGTTCTTCCTCGCGATCGAGGGCGTGGCGATGGCCGCCGAGGAGGCGAAGCATCCCAGGCGCTCGATCCCGATCGCCTACGTGGCCGGCATCCTCACGCTGGTGGTGCTGGCCGTGGGCGTGATGGTGTTCGCGGGCGGCGCGGGCGACTGGACCAAGCTCGCCAACATCAACGATCCGCTGCCGCAGGCGATGAAATACATCGTCGGCGAGCACAGCGGCTGGATGCACATGCTGGTCTGGCTCGGCCTGTTCGGCCTGGTCGCGTCGTTTCACGGCATCATCCTCGGCTATTCGCGCCAGATCTTCGCGCTGGCGCGCGAGGGCTACCTGCCCGAATGGCTCGCCAAGGTCCACCCGCGCTTTCGCACCCCGTATCGCGCGATCCTGGCGGGCGGCGTGGTCGGCATCGCGGCGATCTACAGCGACGAGCTGATCCAGTTCGGCGGCCAGACCCTGACCGCGAACATCGTGACGATGTCGGTGTTCGGCGCTATCGTGATGTATATCGTCAGCATGGCCGCGCTGTTCAAGCTGCGCCGCAGCCAGCCGGCGATGGCGCGGCCGTTCCGTGCGCCGCTCTATCCGCTGTTTCCGGCGTTCGCGCTGGCCGCCGCGCTGGTGTGCCTGGCCACCATGGTCTATTTCAACGCGCTGGTCGCGCTGGTGTTCCTGGTGTTCGTCGCGCTCGGCTACGGCTACTTCATCGCGACGCGCTCGCAGCGCGCGGCCGCGCCGGCCGAGGCGCTGCTCAAGGAATGACGCACGGCGCGCGCGCCGGCCCCGTGCCGCGCGCGCCGCCCGATTGCAGGAGAGGATGCAGATGGCCCATACCGAGACGATCGGCGCGCGGACCTACCGCTTCGCGGACCTGAAGACGCTGCTCGCGCGCGCCAGCCCGCTGCGCTCGGGCGACCAGCTGGCCGGGCTCGCCGCGGCCAGCGAGGAGGAGCGCGTGGCCGCCAAGATGGCGCTCGCGAACGTGCCGCTCAAGGCGTTCCTGAACGAGGCGCTGATTCCCTACGAGCGCGACGAGGTCACGCGGCTGATCGTCGACACGCATGATGCGGGCGCGTTCGCCGAACTCGCGCACCTGACGGTGGGCGAGTTCCGCAACTGGCTGCTGTCGCCGGCCGCCGACGGCGCCGCGCTGGAGCGCGTGGCGCCCGGCCTGACGCCCGAGATGGTGGCGGCCGTCTCGAAGCTGATGCGCAACCAGGACCTGATCGCGGCGGCCCGCAAGCGCCGCGTGGTCACGCGCTTTCGCAACACCGTGGGGCTGCCGGGGCGCCTGTCGGTGCGGCTGCAGCCGAACCATCCGACCGACGACGTGAAGGGCATCGCCGCCTCGATGCTCGACGGCCTGATGTACGGCTCGGGCGACGCGATGATCGGCATCAATCCCGCCACCGACAGCCTCGCCGCGATCACGAAGCTGCTCGCGATGATCGACGCGTTCCGCGAGCGCTACCGGGTGCCGACCCAGTCCTGCGTGCTGACCCACGTCACCAACACGATCGCGGCGATCGAGAAAGGCGCGCCGGTGGACCTGGTGTTCCAGTCGATCGCCGGCACCGAGCAGGCCAACGCGAGCTTCGGCATCACGCTCGCGCTGCTCGACGAGGCGCACCAGGCCGCGCGCTCGCTCGGGCGCGGCACCGTCGGCGACAACCTGATGTACTTCGAGACGGGCCAGGGCAGCGCGCTGTCGGCCAACGCCCATCACGGCGTGGACCAGCAGACCTGCGAGGTGCGCGCCTACGCGGTGGCGCGCCGGTTCCGGCCGTTCCTCGTCAACACGGTGGTCGGCTTCATCGGCCCCGAGTACCTGTACGACGGCAAGCAGATCATCCGCGCCGGGCTCGAGGATCACTTCTGCGGCAAGCTGCTCGGCGTGCCGATGGGCTGCGACATCTGCTATACGAACCACGCCGAGGCCGACCAGGACGACATGGACACGCTGCTGACGCTGCTCGGCGCGGCCGGCATCAACTTCATCATGGGCATCCCCGGCGCCGACGACGTGATGCTGAACTACCAGAGCACCTCGTTCCACGACGCGCTCTACGTGCGCGAGGTGCTCGGGCTGCGGCGCGCGCCCGAGTTCGAGGAGTGGCTGGAGACGATGGAGATCGCCGACGCGAAGGGCGCGCTGCTGCCGGCCTCGCCGCGCACGCCGCTGCTGGCCGGCGCCGATGGGTGGATGGGGCTCGGCGCATGACGGACCCGGTCGAGAAGGACCCGTGGGGCGCGCTGAAGTCGTTCACGAACGCGCGCATCGCGCTCGGCCGCGCGGGCAGCAGCCTGCCCACCGCGCCGCTGCTCGCGTTCAACCTCTCGCACGCGCAGGCGCGCGACGCCGTGCACCAGCCGCTCGACGCCGACCGGCTGCGCGGCGAACTCGAGGCGGCCGGCTTCGCGACGCTGGCGGCCGACAGCGCCGCGCCCGATCGCCAGCACTACCTGCGGCGGCCCGACCTCGGCCGGCGCCTGTCGGAGCCGAGCCGCGCGGCGCTGGCGGCCGCCGGCGCGGCGGGCGCGCCCGACCTGGTGTTCGTGGTCGGCGACGGATTGTCGGCGTTCGCGGCCGCGAAGCAGGCGCTGCCGCTGCTGAACGCGGTGCGCGGGCGGCTCGAGGCCGACGGCTGGACGCTCGGCCCGGTGGTGGTGGCGCGCCAGGCGCGCGTCGCGCTCGGCGACGAGATCGGCGAGCTGCTGCGCGCGCGCTTCGTGGCGATGCTGATCGGCGAGCGGCCGGGGCTCAGTTCGCCCGACAGCCTCGGCGTGTATCTGACTCACGCGCCGCGGGTGGGCTGCCACGACGCGCAGCGCAATTGCATCTCGAACGTGCGGCCCGAGGGGCTGCCGCATGCGGCAGCCGCGCACAAGCTGCACTATCTGCTGACGCAGGCGCGGCGGCTCGGGCTGACGGGCGTGGGGCTCAAGGACGACAGCGACGCGCTGCTGCCGGGAAGTCCGGAGCGGGAGCGGATCGACCGGCGGTGACGCGCACGCCGGGCGCGACGGCGACGCGGGCGAGGGGCCGCGAGGGCGGCGGCGCGTCGTGCCGAAGCGGCGCCCGGCACCGCCGGCGGGACGGGGGCGGTGCGTGACGGCCTCACGAAGCGGGACGTAGGCGGTCCGCCTCATGGTGCCGGCCGCGTCGAGCCAGACGCAAAAAAAGCGCCGGCGATCCGCCGCCGGCGCTTGTCCAAGCCCCCTGGGGTCTGCCGCCGTCCCGTGACCGTCGAGCGGCGGCGCTGGGGCGAACGCGATTCAGAACAGGCCGGCCGGCTTGTCGCTATAGCTGACCAGCAGGTTCTTGGTCTGCTGGTAGTGGTCGAGCATCATCTTGTGCGTCTCGCGGCCGATGCCGGACTGCTTGTAGCCGCCGAACGCCGCGTGCGCCGGATAGGCGTGGTAGCAGTTGGTCCAGACGCGCCCGGCCTGGATGTTGCGGCCGAAGTGATAGGCGCGGTTGCCGTCGCGGGTCCAGAGGCCGGCGCCCAGGCCGTAGGGCGTGTCGTTGGCGATCTCGAGCGCCTCGGCCTCGTTCTTGAAGGTGGTCACCGACAGCACCGGCCCGAAGATCTCCTCCTGGAAGATGCGCATCTTGTTGTGGCCGCGGAACACGGTCGGCTTCACGTAGAAGCCGCTCGCCAGTTCGCCCGTCATGGTGTTGCGCGCGCCGCCCGTCAGGCATTCGGCGCCTTCCTGGCGGCCGATCTCGATGTACGACAGGATCTTCTCCATCTGCTCCTCGGAGGCCTGCGCGCCGATCATGGTCTGCGCGTCGAGCGGATGGCCCTGGCGGATCTTTTCGACGCGCTGCACGGCGCGCTCGATGAAGCGCTCGTAGATGCTTTCCTCGACCAGCGCGCGCGACGGGCAGGTGCAGACCTCGCCCTGGTTCAGCGCGAACATCGCAAAGCCCTCGAGCGCCTTGTCGAAGTAGCTGTCGTCGCGGTCCATCACGTCGGCGAAGAAGATGTTCGGGCTCTTGCCGCCGAGTTCGAGCGTGACCGGGATCAGGTTCGCGCTCGCGTAGCCGGCGATCAGGCGGCCGGTGGAGGTCTCGCCGGTGAACGCGACCTTGGCGATCCGCTTGCTGGAGGCGAGCGGCTTGCCGGCCTCGAGCCCGAAGCCGTTGACGATGTTGAGCACGCCGGGCGGCAGCAGGTCCTGGATCAGCTCGGCCCACACCAGGATCGAGGCCGGGGTCTGCTCGGCCGGCTTCAGCACCACGCAGTTGCCGGCCGCGAGCGCCGGAGCGAGCTTCCAGGTGGCCATCAGGATCGGGAAGTTCCACGGAATGATCTGGCCGACCACGCCGAGCGGCTCATGGAAGTGGTAGGCCACCAGGTCGCCGCCGATGTCGGCGATCGAACCTTCCTGCGCGCGCACGCAGCCCGCGAAATAGCGGAAATGGTCGATGGCGAGCGGGATGTCGGCCGCGGTGGTCTCGCGCAGCGGCTTGCCGTTGTCGATCGTCTCGGCCACCGCGAGGCGTGCCAGGTTCGCCTCCATGCGGTCGGCGATCTTGAGCAGGATGCCCGCGCGGTCGGCCGCCGGGGTCGCGCCCCAGGCGGCGCGCGCCGCGTGCGCCGCGTCGAGCGCGAGCTCGATGTCGGCTGCCTGCGAGCGCGGGATCGACGTGAACGGCTTGCCCGTGACGGGCGAGACGTTGTCGAAATAGTCGCCGCCGACCGGCGGCACCCATTTGCCCCCGATGAAATTCCCGTACTGCTTGCGGTACGGGAATTCGATGTTCAGGTGTTGCATCTCGGCGTGATTCATCGTGTCGCTCCTCACATGTTCGATCTAGGGAAACGCTGCGGCGGCTCGTCGAACGAACCGGCAGGGCGTGTTCGATACGCCAAAACCGTGCCAGCCCGCCGCGCCGCGGTGCGTGGGCGGCGCGCGCCGGTGCGGCGGTGCCGGGGCCGCGCCCGCCGCATCCGGCTGTGCCAAATTGGCGCGATCCACATGTGCGACGTTGTGCCACGGTTGAACAGTGCCCCGGGGGCCGGGTCCGCGGCGAAGGCGTGACCTGCGCGGGGCGCTCGGCTTCGCTGGCCGCGAGGTTTCGGCACGGGACTTGCGTTCTTGCCGCGATCGACGAGGAGGGCAGCGATGAACGCAGCGAGCGGAGCGAGCCGGGCGCCGGGCGGCGGCGCCGTGCCGGAAGCCGAAGACACGGCCGAAGACACGCGGCGCGCCGCCGGCGGCGCCGACGCGCCGGCCGGACGCGCGGTGGTCAGCGTCGCGCACGACGCCGACGAGCAGGCGCGCAACCTGGTGGGCTGGCGCCAGACCTACGATCAGCTCGCGGCCGGGCGCTTCGTCGGCACGCTGACCGAACTGCCGCTCGACACCATGAAGCTGTTTCGCGAAACCACCAGCCATACGCTGCGGCAGGCCTGCGAAGTGCGCGGCGACGCTTACTGGTTCGGCATTCCCGCGGTGCCGGACGGCGGTGCGCGGATCGATGCGCAGCCGATCGCGGCCGACGGCTTCGCCTGCCGGCCGGGCAACCTCGGGTTCGAACTGCTGACGCCGGCCGCGTTCTCGATCTACGGCGTGGTGGTGCGCGGCGACGTGCTGCGCCGCTATGCCGAGCAGGTCGAGCACGCCGGCCTGGACGACCGGCTGCCGCGCCAGCCGATGATCCATGTGGGCGCGGAGCGGCTCGCGCGGCTGCGTGCGCTGCTGGCCGCCTCGCTGGACGGCGCGGCCGGCCCGCGCGCGGCGCTGTCCGGCTGCGAGCGGCACGCCCTGCAGGCGGCCGTGCTGGCGGCGCTGTTCGACATCTGCGCGGGGCCGGACGCGGCGCGGCAGGCGGCCCCGGACGCGATCGCGCCGGCGCGGCGGCGCCGCATCGTCGCGCAGGCGCGCGACTACGTGCTCGCGCATCGCGGCCGCGCGGTGGGCGTGCCGGAACTCTGCGAGCAGCTGCACGTGAGCCGCCGCACGCTGCAGAACTGCTTTCAGGACGTGCTCGGGATGGCGCCCGCCACCTACCTGCGCGCCGTGCGGCTGAACGGAGCGCGGCGCGACCTGTGCGGCCGCGCGGCCGGCTCGGTGCAGGACGTGGCCGCCGCCTGGGGATTCTGGCACCTGAGCCAGTTCGCGAACGACTACCGGCGCATGTTCGGGATGCGGCCGTCCGAGGCGCTGCGCGATTCGGCGGGTTGAGGCGCCGACGCGAGGCCGACGCGGTTTCGTGCGGACAGCGCGCACAGCGCGGACGGCCGCCGGCGGCGCGCGCCACGCGCCGCATCGCGCTCGTTGCGCAGCAGGGCCGCGGCGCTGGCCCGCGGGCGCAAGCTGCCGGCCAGGCCCGGCGCCGCTCGGGGCGCTGCGCTGCCTGCCGCTTGACCGGCAATGCGGCGCTTCAGTCGCGCGCCCGCGGCCACGCGACCGCGTCCCAGTCGAAGGCGCGATAGGCCGCCGCCACGGCGGCGAGGTGGGCCGGCTCGTCGCTCGCGTGCCGGTCGCGCAGGGCGGCAGGCACCTCGAGGCGGGCCGCCACGCAGTGCGGATAGTCGCGCACGCGCAGCTCGGGCGCGATGCTCGTGAAGCAGGCCAGCGTGGGCACCCCGAAGCCGTCGGCGACATGGATCGCCGAGCTGTCGGCGCCGACCAGCAGGCGCGCGTCGCGGACCCAGGCGAGATAGGCGGCGGTGTCGGGCGACAGCGCGGACACGTCGGTGTAGTCGCGATGCTCGACCGGGCCGAAGCCGGCCACCGGCAGCCCGTAGCGCCGTGCGATGCGCGCCACGAGCGCGGCGCGTTCGGCCGCCGGGATGCTGCGCAGCGGCGTGCTCGCGTTGGCGCACAGCAGCGCGTAGGGCCGCCGGCGCCAGCCCGGCGGCAGCGCGGGCAGGGGCAGCCGCGCGAGCCACCGGTTGCGCTTGGCGGCGGCCGGGATCGAGCCCGGATCGGCGCCGAGCGCGTCGAGGAAGTAGTCGATCATCGGCAGCGCCGCGAACGCGGGCCGATAGAGCTGGTTGCCGACGTCGATGCGCGTGGCCGCCCGCGGCAGCGCGTCGAGCGGCCAGGGCAGCGTGCGCGGCGCCGCGGGCTCGCCGCCGGCGAGCCGGTACAGCGCCTCGACGTGGGCCGCCAGACGCGCCGGCCGGTACAGCACGATGCGCAGCGCCGGATGCGCGGCGCGCAACGCGGCCAGCGCGGTCAACCCGATGATCGAATCGCCGAGCGCGACGCCCATGCCGTTGATCACGTGGATTTCCTCGAGCCGAGCATAGTCGAGCCGGAACGGCCGTTCGGCCGCGTTGAGGATGCCGGCGTCGGCCTGGCTGGCCGCGACGTGGCCGGCCGGCGCATGGCCCGCCAGTTCCAGGTCGTAGGGCGCGACGAGCAGGCGCTCGGGGTTGAGCAGCGTGCCGGGGTGGCGCAGCGCGTCGGGCAGGCTCGGCGCGGCTGGGCCGGCGGGCGCGTTGGATTGCATGGGCGGTGTGTTCCTCGGGGCGGCGCCGGCGGCCCGGCGCGTTCGCCGTCGATGTTAGCGCCGCGCGCGTGATTCGGGGCGCCGCGCCGGGTGAGCGGCCGCGCGCGCGGCGCGGCGGGCGAGCGGGGCGGGCGAGAGGGGCGGACCAGGGCGGGCGCCTCGTCCGGCCGGCGGCGGCGGCCCGGCCGGCGCGCCGTCGCGCCGCCTCACGGCGCCTCGCCGCGCGCGCGCCGCCCCTGTTCGCGGATCTGCTCGAGCGTCGCGGCCGGCGTGCAGGCCTCCTGCGGGACCCGGATCTCGATCAGCGCGGGCAGCCCGCTCGCCAGCGCGCGCTCGAGCGCCGGCAGGAAGCCGGCGGTCTCGACCACGGTCTCGCCGTGCGCGCCGAACGCGCGTGCGTAGGCGGCGAAATCGGGATTGGTCAGTGCGGTGCCGTGGACGCGGTGCGGGTAATGACGCTCCTGATGCATGCGGATCGTGCCGAAATGGCCGTTGTTGACGACGATCACGACGATCGCGAGCCCGTACTGCATCGCGGTGGCGAGTTCGTTGCCGGCCATCATGAAGCAGCCGTCGCCGGCCAGCGCCACGGCCACGCGCTGCGGATAGAGCGATTTCGCGGCGAGCGCGGCCGGCACCCCGTAGCCCATCGCGCCGCTGGTGGGGGCGAGCTGCGAGCGGAACTGCCGGTAGGCGTAGTGGCGGTGCAGCCAGATCGCGTAATTGCCGGCGCCGTTGGTGACGATCGCGTCGTGCGGCAGCCGCTCGCGCAGCTGCTGGATGATCTCGCCGAGCTGGACGCGGCCCGGCATCGGCAGCGGCCGGCGCCACGCGAGGCAGGCCGCGTGCGCCTCGGCCGCGCTGCCGGCCCACGGCAGCCGCTCGGGCGGGGCGAGCGCGGCCAGCCGGGACGCGATTTCGGGCATGCCCGAGACGATCGGCAGGTCGGCGGCGTAGACGCGCCCCAGTTCGTCGGCGCCCTGGTGAACGTGGACCAGCGTCTGCCGCGTCTTCGGGATCTCCAGCAGCACGTAGCCGCCGGTGGTGGCTTCGCCGAGCCGGGGGCCGAGCACGAGCAGCAGGTCCGCCGCGTGGATGCGCCGCGCGAGCGCGGGGTTGATGCCGAGCCCGACGTCGCCGGCGTAGAGCGGATGCTCGTTGTCGAAGCAGTCCTGATAGCGGAACGCGCAGGCCACCGGCAGCTGCCAGGCCTCGGCGAAGCGGCGCAGGTCGGCGCAGGCGTCCACGCTCCAGCCGCTGCCGCCCGCGATCACCATCGGCCGCTCGGCGCGCGCGAGCCGCTCGCGCAGCTCGGCGAGCTGCGCCTCGGACGGTGCGGCGGCGATCCGCTTGGCCGCCGGCGGCGCCGGCTGCGGCGCGCAGGGCTCGGACAGCACGTCCTCGGGCAGCGCGAGCACCACCGGGCCGGGCCGGCCCGAAGTGGCGAGGTGGAACGCATGGCTCAGATATTCGGGGATGCGGCGCGCGTCGTCGATCTGCGCGACCCACTTGGCGAGTTCGCCGAACATGCGGCGGTAGTCGATCTCCTGGAACGCCTCGCGGTCGAGATGCCCGCGCGCGCACTGGCCGACCAGCAGGATCATCGGCGTGGAATCCTGGAACGCGGTGTGGACGCCGATCGACGCGTGGGTGGCGCCGGGGCCGCGCGTGACGAGCGCGATGCCGGGCCGGCCGGTCAGCTTGCCGACCGCCTCGGCCATGTGCGCGGCGGCGGCCTCGTGGCGGCAGACGACGGTGCCGATCCGTTCGGTTTCGTCGGCCAGCGCGTCGAGCACGGCGAGAAAGCTCTCGCCGGGTACGCAGAACACGCGCTCGACGCGGTTCGCGAGCAGGGCCTCGACGAGCAGGCGGGCGCCGGTGACGCTGGCGCTGGCGGCGGGGACGGCGGACTCCGGGACGATCGACATGACTGGCGGGCTCCCTCGGTGGCGGGACGGATAGCTTACGCCGGATGCGCGGGGGCGTGGCGGAGCAGCGCGGGACGCCCCGCAAACGCGGCGGAGGCGAGGCAGGGGGGCGGCCCGGCAGGGCAAGCGCGGCGCCAGGCGCCGCCGCAAGGCAGGCCGCGCGGAAGGCGGCGGGCCGCAGGCAGGCGCGGCCCGGGCCGCGGGACGCCGCAGCGCCTCACACCGGCGCGCGCGGCGCGCCGGCGGCGCTCAGCACTCGACGATGTTCACCGCGAGCCCGCCGCGCGAGGTTTCCTTGTACTTCGTCTTCATGTCGGCGCCCGTCTCGCGCATGGTCTTGATCACCGAGTCGAGCGACACGTAGTGGCTGCCGTCGCCGCGCAGCGCCATGCGCGCGGCGTTGACGGCCTTCACCGAGGCCATCGCGTTGCGCTCGATGCAGGGGATCTGCACCATCCCGCCCACCGGGTCGCAAGTCAGCCCGAGGTTGTGTTCCATGCCGATCTCGGCGGCGTTCTCGACCTGGCGCGGCGTGCCGCCCAGCACGGCGGCCAGCGCGCCGGCGGCCATCGAGCAGGCCACCCCCACCTCGCCCTGGCAGCCCACCTCGGCGCCCGAGATCGACGCGTTGAGCTTGTAGAGGATGCCGATCGCGGCGGCCGTCATCAGGAAGTCGATCACGCCCTGCTCGTTCGCGCCGGGCGTGAAGCGCATGTAGTAGTGCAGCACGGCGGGGATGATGCCGGCCGCGCCGTTGGTGGGCGCCGTCACCACCCGGCCGCCGGCGGCGTTTTCCTCGTTCACGGCGATCGCGTAGAGGTTGATCCAGTCGATCATCGAGAGCGGGTCGCGCAGCGCCAGCTCGGGATTGCCCGTCAGCGTGCGATACAGCTGCGGCGCGCGGCGCTTGACCTGGAACGGGCCGGGCAGCGTGCCGTGCGCGTCGGGGTTGCCGATCCCGCAGCCGCGCGACACGCACGACTGCATCACCTCCCAGATCTTCAGCAGGCCGGCGCGCGTGGCGGCCTCGTCGTGCCAGGCGCGCTCGTTGTCCCACATCAGCTGCGCGATCGACTTGCCGGTGCTGGCGGTCAGCGCGAGCAGCTCGGCGCTGGTGCGAAACGGGTAGGGCATCTGCTCGGCCGCGCTCAGCACCTTGGTGTTCGGCGCGCCGGCCGTCACCACGAAGCCGCCGCCCACCGACAGGTAGGTGGTCTCGCGCAGCGGCGCGCCGGCCGCGTCGCGCGCGCGCAGCGTCATCGCGTTCGGATGCTCGGGCAGCGCCTGCCGGTAGAAGCCGATCTGCTCCTTGAGCACGAACGGCACCGGATGGCGGCCCAGCAGCGCGAGCTTGCGCGTGTCGCGCACCTCGGCGAGCCGCGCGTCGATGGTGTCGGGGTCGACCGTATCGGGCGCGTCGCCCATCAGTCCCAGCATCACGCCGCGGTCGGTGCCGTGGCCCTTGCCGGTCGCGCCGAGCGAGCCGTACAGGTCGACCTTCACGGTGGCGGTGCGCTCGAGCAGCTCGTCGCGCTCGAGGCCCTGGACGAACATCAGCGCGGCGCGCATCGGTCCCACCGTGTGCGAGCTGGACGGGCCAATCCCGATTTTGAAAAGATCGAACACGCTGACTGCCATGGGGTTTCCTGTGATTCGGGGGATGCGGGGTTAACGGGCCGGCAGCGGCAGGCACGCGGCCACCCAGGCGGGCGGCTGCGGCGCGAGCAGCTGCGCGACGCGGGTGTAGCGGCCGTCCAGGCGGGCCGCCAGGTAGAACAGTTCGGTGGCGTTCTTCGGCGACCATGGCCCCGAGTAGCCGGGCAGGCCGGCCTCGCGGCGCTTCGCGTCGAACCCCACCGTGGAGTTCACGAACTCCTCGTGGGTCTTCTCGCCGCGTGCATATGGCACCAGCCAGTCGAGCGCGGCCTCGAGCGTCGCGCCGTTGGCGCCGCGCTCGCGCAGCCAGTTGCGGTTGAAGCGCCGCGCGGCGAGCGCGGCCGTCACGAGCGGCTGCAGGTCGTAGACGGCGTAATGCACGGCGTCGCGCTCGGTGAAGTCGAGCGTGGTGCCGTCGGGGGCGATGTTGTCGGCCAGGTGCTCGACGAACAGGCGCTGCGCGGCGTTCATCATCTTGCGGTCGCCGAGCGTGAAGGCGGCCAGCGCGATCAGCTTGATCCGGTGGCTCTGCCAGTTGTTGCGCCAGGTGCCCGTGAGCGGGCGCTTCTGCGCCTCGATCTGCGCGACGTAGCCGGCCCCGAGCTTGTCGATGAACGCGGCGGCGGCGTTGCGCGTCTTCACCGGCAGCGTGCTCGCGGTCATGTCGTAGGCCACGATCAGGCTTTCGAAGCGGGTCTCGTCGATCGGGTTGAAATCGGGCTGGTAGGTGGTCGTCCACGCCAGCAGGAAGCGGTTCACGAGCGCGAGATAGCGCGCGTCGTTGGTCACGCGCCAGGCAAGCGCCGCGTCGCGCATCAGCTCCATGTCGTTGAGCGCGGCCTCGCTCGCGTCGCGAATGCCCTCGTGCGGCAGCAGGCCCTCGGTATGGAGGTGGGCGAGCGCCTTCGGCTGCTCGTTGACGCGCGCCTCGACGCTGCGCACCAGCGCCTGCACGCCCGGCTCGGCCGAGGTCACCTCGTTGCTCTGCAGCGCGGGCGCCGCGCAAAAGTTCATCGCCGCGCGCGCCTGCGCCGCGGCTGCCAGCGCGAGGCAGGCCGCGAGCGCTGGCGCGAGCGCGCGCCAGGTTCGCCCGCGCGCGCGCGCTCTGTCCGAAAACACCTTACGCACCATGCGGAACTCCTCGATTGGCTGAATGGCGGTGTGTGATGTTATCCGGACTTGGAAGCGAACGCGAACGCGCCGCCTGGCGCGCAGGACTCAGGCGTAGTCGGACATCGGCACGCACGCGCAGAACAGGTTGCGGTCGCCGTAGACGTTGTCCGCGCGCCCGACGGGCGGCCAGTACTTGTTACCGGCCAGCGAGGCCACCGGGAATGCGGCCTGCTCGCGCGTGTAGGCATGCGTCCACTGGTTGGCGGTAACCACCGCGGCGGTGTGCGGCGCATGGCGCAGCGGATTGTCCTCGCGGTCGGCGCGGCCCTCCTCGACGGCGCGGATTTCCTCGCGGATCGCGATCATCGCGTCGATGAAGCGGTCCAGCTCCTCCTGCGATTCCGATTCGGTCGGCTCGACCATCAGCGTGCCCGGCACCGGGAAGCTCATGGTCGGCGCGTGGAAGCCGTAGTCCATCAGGCGCTTGGCGACGTCGTCGACGGTGATGCCGCTCGATTCCTTGATCGGCCGCAGGTCGAGAATGCATTCGTGCGCGACCAGGCCGCCGGGGCCCGAGTAGAGCACCGGGTAATGCGGCGCGAGGCGCTTGGCAATGTAGTTCGCGTTGAGGATCGCCACCTCGGTGGCGGCCGTCAGGTTGCGCGCGCCCATCATCGCGACGTACATCCACGAGATCGGCAGGATCGAGGCCGAGCCATACGGCGCGGCCGACACGGCGCCGATGCCGTGCTCGCCGCGCGCGTAGCCGGTCGAGCGCTGGTTCGGCAGGAATTGCGCGAGGTGCGGGCCGACCGCGACCGGGCCGACGCCGGGGCCGCCGCCGCCGTGCGGGATGCAGAACGTCTTGTGCAGGTTCAGGTGGGACACGTCGCCGCCGAACTGGCCCGGCGCCGTCAGGCCGACCATCGCGTTCATGTTCGCGCCGTCCACGTAGACCTGGCCGCCGTGCGCATGCACGATCTCGCAAATCTCGCGCACGTTCTGCTCGAACACGCCGTGGGTGGACGGGTAGGTGATCATGATCGCCGCGAGGTTCGCCGAGTGCTGCTCGGCCTTGGCCTTCAGGTCGGCCAGGTCGACGTTGCCCTGCGCGTCGCAGGCCACCACCACCACCTTCATGCCGGCCATGTGCGCCGAGGCCGGGTTGGTGCCGTGCGCCGAGGCCGGGATCAGGCAGACGTCGCGATGGCCCTCGCCGCGCGAGGCGTGATAGGCGTGGATGATCAACAGGCCGGCGTACTCGCCCTGCGAGCCCGCATTCGGCTGCAGCGACACGGCCGCGTAGCCGGTGGCGGCCACCAGCATCGCTTCGAGCTGGGCGATCATCTCGCGATAGCCGAGCGTCTGCTCCTCGGGGGCGAACGGATGGATCTGGCCGAACTCGGGCCAGGTCACGGGCAGCATCTCCGAGGTGGCGTTGAGCTTCATGGTGCAGGAGCCGAGCGGGATCATCGAACGGTCGAGCGCGAGATCCTTGTCGGACAGGCTGCGCAGGTAGCGCAGCATTTCCGTTTCGGAATGGTGGCGATTGAACACCGGGTGCGTGAGGTAGGCGCTCTGGCGCTCGAGGCCGGCCGGCAGCGTGGCGTGGCCGGGCAGCGCGGCTTCCAGCGCGTCGACGCCGGGCGCCGCGGCGCCCGCCACCTCGGCGAAGATCGCCAGCAGGTCGGCCAGGTCGGCGCGCGTGGTGGTTTCGTCGATCGACACGCCCACGCGCGTCGCGCCGGCATGGCGCAGGTTGATGCGCCTGGCGCGCGCGGCTTCGTGCAGCGCGGCGGCGCGCTCGCCCGCCTCGATCGTCAGCGTGTCGAAGAAGGTGGCGTTGACGGTGGCGTAGCCGAGCTGCTTGAGGCCCGCGTCGAGCAGCGCGGCGATCCGGTTCACGCGCAGCGCGATCGTCTTCAGGCCGCGCGGGCCGTGGTAGACGGCGTAGGAGCTGGCCATGATCGCCAGCAGCGCCTGCGCGGTGCAGACGTTCGAGGTGGCCTTCTCGCGGCGGATGTGCTGCTCGCGCGTCTGCAGCGCGAGGCGCAGCGCGGGCTTGCCCTGCGCGTCGACGGTCACGCCCACCAGGCGCCCCGGCATCTGGCGCTTGAATTCGTCGCGCACCGCGAGGTAGGCCGCGTGCGGGCCGCCGAAGCCCACCGGCACGCCGAAGCGCTGGGTGTTGCCCACCGCCACGTCCGCGCCCCATTCGCCCGGCGGCGCGAGCACCGTCAGCGCGAGCAGGTCGGCCGCCACCACCACGTGGCCGCCTGCGGCATGCACGGCGTCGGCGAGCGCGCGGTAGTCGTGCACGTCGCCGTTTACGCCCGGGTATTGCAGCAGCACGCCGAACGCATCGGCCTGGGCGGCCTGCGAGGCCGGCCCGGTCGCCACCTCGATGCCGATCGGTTCGGCGCGCGTGCGGATCACCTCGAGCGTCTGCGGCAGCACGTCGTCGGCGACGAAGAACCGGTTCGACTTCGGCTTGCCGTTGCGCTGCAGCAGCGTCATCGCCTCGGCCGCGGCGGTCGCCTCGTCGAGCAGCGACGCGTTGGCGATCGCGAGGCCGGTGAGGTCGGTCACCATCTGCTGGAAGTTCAGGAGTGCCTCGAGGCGCCCCTGCGAAATTTCGGGTTGGTACGGCGTGTAGGCCGTGTACCAGGCCGGGTTCTCGAGCACGTTGCGCAGGATCACCGCCGGCGTATGCGCATGGTAGTAACCCTGGCCGATGAACGAGCGGAACACCTGATTTTTGCCGGCCAGCTCGCGCAGCGCGGCGAGCGCCTCGGCCTCGCTCTTGGGCTGCGTGAACGCGCCGAGCGGCAGCGTCTCGGCGCGGCGGATCGCGGCGGGGATCACCGCGTCGATCAGCGCGGCGCGCGAGGCGAAGCCGAGCGTGTCGAGCATGGCCTGCTGGCTGGCGGCGTCGGGCCCGATGTGGCGTTCGGCGAACGCGTCGTGGGTTTCGAGCGCGGCGAGCGAGAGGGGCGTGCGGTTCATCAGGTGATCCGGGTGTTCGAGCTTCATGGCGTTCCGGCGGGTTGCGGCGCGCGCCGTGGCTGGGCGCGCCGCCTGGGTGGACAGAGGGTTAGTCGATCAGCTTCTTGTAGGCCTGGGCGTCGAGCAGCGCGCCGGTGCTGGCGCCCGGCGCGAGCCTGACCTTGAAGAGCCAGGCGTCGTAGGCGTCCTGGTTGACCGATTCCGGCGTGTCGACGGCATCCTCGTTGATGGCGATGATCTCGCCCGACACCGGTGCGTAGATGTCCGAGGCGGCTTTCACCGATTCGACGACGCCCACCGGGTCGCCCGCGTCGGCGTGCTTGCCGACTTGCGGCAGTTCGAGGAAGACGATGTCGCCGAGCGTGGTTTGCGCGTGATCGGTGATGCCGATCGTCAGCGTGCCGTCCGCCTCGGTGCGGATCCACTCGTGTTCGTCGGTGTACTTCAGATCGGCCGGGACGTTGCTCATCGGATGCTCCTGAGATGGTGA
This sequence comes from Burkholderia glumae LMG 2196 = ATCC 33617, assembly GCF_000960995.1. Lineage (NCBI taxonomy): Bacteria > Pseudomonadati > Pseudomonadota > Betaproteobacteria > Burkholderiales > Burkholderiaceae > Burkholderia > Burkholderia glumae. The sequence continues at coordinate 1,119,498 of NZ_CP009435.1, forward strand.
TGGGTGCGTTGAATGCCGTGCGCAGGGCGGGCGGCCGTCAGGCGGCCAGCACCTTGCCGTTGCGCACGAACGGGAGTTTTACCACGCGCGCGGGAAGGTTCTTGTCCCGGATTCGCACCTGCACCGTCGCGCCGGCGGCGACGCCGGCCGGCACGCGCGCGAACGCGATCGATTCCTGCATGGTGGGCGAGAACGTGCCGCTCGTGATCTCGCCCTCGCCGTGCTCGGTCAGCACCGTCTGGTGGGCGCGCAGCACGCCGCCCGCCTTGCCGTTCTCCTTCTCGAGGATCAGGCCGACGAAGGCGCTGCGCTGGCCGCGGGCCTCGAGCGCGGCGCGGCCGACGAACTCGCGCGGCGCGCAGAGGTCGACGGTCCAGGCCAGGCCGGCGTCGAGCGGGCTGACGCTGTCGTCCATGTCCTGGCCGTAGAGGTTCATGCCGGCCTCGAGGCGCAGCGTGTCGCGTGCGCCGAGCCCGGCCGGACGCACGCCGCGGGCGGCCAGCGCATGCCAGAGGGCCTCGACGTGGGCGGCCGGCACGATGATCTCGAAGCCGTCCTCGCCGGTGTAGCCGGTGCGTGCCACGGTCAGCTCGCCGAACGGCGTGTCCGCCACCTGCGCGGCGTTGAACGGCTTCAGCTCGCTGGTGGCGGCACGCACGGCCGGCACCGTGTCCCACACCTTGGCGCGTGCGTTCGGGCCCTGCACGGCGACGATCGCGAGATCGCGGCGCGGCGTGATCTCGAGCGCGAAGCTGCCTTCGGCGTTCAGGTGCGCGAACCAGGCCAGATCCTTTTCGGCGGTGCCGGCGTTCACCACCACGCGGAAGAAGTTCTCGGTGAAGTAGTAGACGATCAGGTCGTCGATCACGCCGCCTTCCGGGTTCAGCAGGCACGAGTAGAGAGCCTTGCCGGGCGTGCGCAGCTTGCCGACGTGGTTGGCGATCGCGTGTTCGAAGAAGGCGCGGACGCGCTCGCCGCGGAAATCGACGACGCACATGTGCGACACGTCGAACATGCCCGCGTCGGTGCGCACGGCGCGATGTTCCTCGAGCTGGGAGCCGTAGTTGACGGGCATGTCCCAGCCGCCGAAATCGACCATGCGGGCGTTGAGCGCGGCGTGCGCGGCGTGCAGCGGGGTGTGTTTGAGTGCGGTCATCGGGGCCTCGGGGTTGCGCTCGCCCATGGCGGGCGAGCACGAAAACAAAACGGCGATGCGACGAAGCGCAAGCGCGTGATGCCGCCTGCGACTCGTGACAGCCCCTCTGTCCTCGATACCTGAGAGATTGCGCCGCCGTGACCGGCCCGCGCGCGCCCCTTCGGTGGGCAGCCTGCCGATGCACGTGGCTACTGCCGCTCTCCAGAGTCCGAACTCCGTTGCGCAACGCGAACGCGCGGCGCGGGTGATCCGACGCGTTCGGTCCTTTTGCCTGAGAGTTTGTGGGTGTGCCCCTTCGGCGGCGCAACTGGCTTGGTGACAAACCGTCGCGCGCTCTCCCGACGCGTGCCGGCGAATTTACGCGAGGCCGGATGGCTTGTCAATTTGACCAAATTGGCGTCGCGTCACGACAAGCGCGGCCGCTTGCGGCGGCCGGCGGGCAGCCCGCAGGCGCGCTGGAGCGGGCGCGGCCGCGGTGGGCTGGCCGACTGGGGACAAGGGCGTGGATAAGCGGTGGACAGGCAGTGGACTGACGAGGGACAAGCGGCGATCTGCGGTGGAAAAGCCGGTGGATCATGCGTGGACAAGCCTGGGGAAAAGCGGTGGACCGGCAGGGGAAAGCATGGGGACAACCGGGGGAAAAGTGCAGGGCAAGCGCGGGATAAGGCTGAGGATAAGGCTGGGGATAACGCCGGGATAAGCCGTGGATCGGCAGTGGACAATTCGTGGGCGACGGCCGCCGGCACGGCGGCGACACCGTGAACCGGGGCGAATCGAGGTGAACGGGCGGTGGCTGGGCGTCACGCGCCGCGGGCAGGGCGACCCGCGGCGTGTCCGGGCCGCCGTGCGGCGGCGCCATGAACGTGCAAACGCGGAGAGTCGGGGGCGGCGCGCCACCGGCGGCCTACCCGCGCGTGCGGGGCCGCCGGTGGCGCGCCGGGTTCAGACGCCGATCGCGCGCGCGGCCGTGTCGAGTTCCTGGTTCAGCACGCGCTGCTCGTCGCCGGTCAGGCCGCCGCCGTGCTGCGCGCCCATGTCGGTCGCCTCCTGGCGGATCACTTCGAGCCGGCGATGCAGCGCCTGGCCTTGCGGCGGGGGATAGTCGCCGCCGTTGACGCGCGTGTCGATGCGGCGGCCGAGGCTGTCGATCCGGCCGAGGATGTCGTTCATGCGTTCGACGCCGATCGGCGGCGGGGCTGGCTGCGGCGGCGGAGGCGGCTGGACGGGGGCCGGTTGAGCGGGGCGCGGGCGCGGAACCGGCCGCTTCGCCGGCGGCGGCGTGACGACGCACGCGGCCAGCGAGGCGACGAGGGCGGCGCCGACGGCCGTGCGGATCAACCGTTGCATGGATCATTCTCCTGATGGTCGTATCGGTGAAGCGAAAGCCGGCCCGCAAGCCCACCCCCGCGATGCCGGCGGGGGCCAGCTGCGGGCCGGCCTTTGGAAGCATGCTTCAGACCGGCCTGGGTCCGGCGCGAGTTCCCGACGCTTTTGTAACGGATTGTTTTTGGCGGCGGCGGCGCGAGCGGCCGGCCTGTCACGCCGCCGGCGCCGCGCCGGTGCGGCTCAGAACGTTTCGCGCACGAACGGCAGCTGGCGGCCCTCGCGCGCGCTGCGATCGGCCAGCTCGATGATCGCCATCACGTCCACCGCGTCCTGCGCGGCCACCGGGAACGGCGCTCCGTCCTGCACCGAGGCGGCCAGCGCGCGATAGAACTCCGCGTACTGGCCGTCGAGCGTGGGCACCGGCCGCTCGGTCTCGATCTCGCCGTCGAGCAGGCGCAGCACGCCGGGCGGGTTGCCGCCGCCGAACTCGACATGGTCGGGCGTGAGCCCGGCCTTCAGCTGGTCCTCCTGCGTATCGAGGCCGAACTTCTGATAGCCGCCGCGCGTGCCGAGGATCGTGAAGCGCGCCGGCTCGATCGCGGCCAGCGCGCTCGCGTGCAGCAGCACCTCCTTGTCGGGATAGCCGAGCAGCAGATGGACGAGATCGGCCGCCTCCGCCCCGTCGCGGCGCGCCCGCACCGTGGCGCTGACCGTCTCGGGTGCGCCGAACAGCGTGAGCGCCTGGTCGATCAGGTGCGGGCCGAGATCGAACAGCAGGCCGCCGCCGCGCGTCGCGTCCTCGCGCCAGCGCTGGCGGATCTGCGGGCGGAAGCGATCGAAATGCGATTCGAACCAGGTGATGCGGCCAAGCTCGCCGCCCGCCACCAGCTCGCGCACGGTGAGGAAATCGCCGTCCCAGCGGCGGTTGTGGAACGGCGCGAACACCAGGCCGCGCTCGCGGGCCAGGCGCGCGAGCGTGCGCGCCTCGGCCGAGCCGAGCGTGACCGGCTTGTCCACGACCACGTGCTTGCCGGCCTCGAGCGCGCGGCGCGCGAGGTCGAAGTGGGTGTCGTTCGGCGTGGCGATCACCACGCATTCGACCTCGCCGTGCGCGAGCAGCGCGTCGAGATCGGCCACCACCGCCGCGCCCGGATACGCGGCCCGCGCCTTGTCCGGCTGCCCGGTCGCGATCGCGGCGATCCGGGTGCGGCCGCTGTGCGCGATCACCGGGGCGTGGAAGGTCGCGCCGGCGAAACCGAAACCCATCAGACCAATTTTCAGCAAAGACGTCATGAGCGAATCCTGTCAGCGTGCGAAATCGAACGGAGCGCGATTGCAGGCCGGCGCCACCGGCGCGCGGCGGCCTGCGCGACCGGCTATTCTGGCACGGCATGCGGGGCACGAACACCGGGCGGCGCATGGCGCGCACCGATCGCGACCGGGAGGCCGCTCACCGTTCGCCGCCGTTCCGGCCGGTTGTGGCCGCCGCCGCGTCCGCGCCGCCGCGCCGCCGCGCCGTTTCCGTCGCCGTCGGGCCGTGCGCGGTTTCGCTGTTTTGCGCCGGCCGCGCTCGGCCGGCGCCTTGACGGCGTGTTAACATGCGGCTCCCGCGCTCGCCGTTTTCCGAACCGCGCCGCCTTCGCGCCGCGCACAGCGCGCCCGCCCGAGGCTCGGGGCGCGGCGGCGGCGCCGTCATCCGCACGCATTCCATCCGCCATCATGTCCGCAGGTCTCAATGCCGCTCAAAGCGAAGCGGTGCGCTATCTCGACGGTCCCTGCCTCGTGCTCGCCGGCGCCGGCAGCGGCAAGACGCGCGTGATCACGCAGAAGATCGCCCATCTGATCGAGAACAAGGGTTTCGAGCCGCGCCACATCGCGGCCGTGACGTTCACCAACAAGGCCGCCGCCGAAATGCGCGAGCGCGTGGGCAAGCTGCTGGAAGGCAAGACGCTCACCACGCCCGGCAAGGAAGGCCGCAAGGTGCCCGTCAACCAGCTCACGGTCTGCACCTTCCATTCGCTCGGCGTACAGATCCTGCGCCAGGAGGCCGAGCACGTCGGGCTCAAGCCGCAGTTCTCGATCATGGATTCGGACGACTGCTTCGGCATGGTGCAGGAGCAGATCGGCACCACCGACAAGGGCCTGATCCGCAAGATCCAGAACATCATCTCGCTCTGGAAGAACGGCCTGATCTCGCCCGAGGAGGCCATGACGATCGCCGCCAACGAGGACGAGCATCAGGCCGCGCTCGTCTACCGCAACTACGTGGCGACGCTGCACGCCTATCAGGCGGTCGATTTCGACGACCTGATCCGCCTGCCCACCGAGCTGTTCGCGAGCAACGAGCAGGTGCGCGACCGCTGGCAGAACAAGCTGCGCTATCTGCTGATCGACGAATACCAGGACACCAACGCCTGCCAGTACCAGCTGCTCAAGCTGCTGGCCGGCCCGCGCGCGGCGTTCACGGCGGTCGGCGACGACGACCAGGCGATCTACGGCTGGCGCGGCGCCACGCTGGAGAACCTCGCCCAGCTCGGCAAGGACTTTCCGAAGCTGCACCTGGTCAAGCTCGAGCAGAACTATCGCTCGACGGTGCGGATCCTGACCGCGGCGAACAACGTGATCGCCAATAATCCGAAGCTGTTCGAGAAGAAGCTGTGGTCCGAGCACGGCATGGGCGACACGATCACCGTCACGCCCTGCAACGACGAGGAGCACGAGGCCGAATCGGTGGTGTTCCGGCTGTCGGCGCACAAGTTCGAGCGGCGCACCCAGTTCCGCGACTACGCGATCCTCTATCGCGGCAACTTCCAGGCGCGCATCTTCGAGCAGGTGCTGCGCCGCGAGCGGATTCCCTACGTGCTGTCGGGCGGCCAGTCGTTCTTCGACAAGGCCGAGATCAAGGACCTGTGCGCCTATCTGCGCCTGATCGCCAACCCCGACGACGATCCCGCCTTCATCCGCGCCGTCACCACGCCGCGCCGCGGCATCGGCAACACCACGCTGGAGGCGCTCGGCTCGTTCGCGGGGCAGGCCAAGGTGTCGCTGTTCGAGGCCGTCTACATGGGCGGCATCGAGGCGCGGCTGTCGGCGCGGCAGGTCGAGCCGCTGCGCGTGTTCTGCGATTTCATCCAGCGCCTCACCGATCGCGCCGACAAGGAGCCGGCCTCCGTGGTGCTCGACGACATGATGGAGGCGATCCACTACGAGGCCTATCTCTACGACGCATTCGACGAGCGCCAGGCGCAGACGCGCTGGCAGAACGTGCTGGAATTCCTCGAATGGCTCAAGCGCAAGGGCACCAAGCCCGAGACCGAGGCGGTGGACGGCGAGGCCGAAGGCTTCCACAACGCCGACGGGCTTGCCGACACCGGCAAGAACCTGCTCGGGCTGATCCAGACCGTCGCGCTGATGTCGATGCTCGAGGGCAAGGACGAGGACCCCGACGCGGTGAGGCTGTCCACCGTGCATGCCTCGAAGGGGCTCGAATATCCGCACGTATTCCTGGTGGGCGTCGAGGAAGGCGTGATGCCGCACCGCGGCAGCTCGGAGGACGACGCGATCGACGACGAGCGGATCGAGGAGGAGCGCCGCCTGATGTACGTGGCGATCACGCGCGCGCAACGCAGCCTGCATCTGAACTGGTGCAAGAAGCGCAAGCGCGCGAGGGAGACGATCGTCTGCGAGCCGTCGCGCTTCATCGCCGAGATGGGGCTCGACGAGGCGCCGCCGCCCACCCCCGAGGAGGCGCCGATGACGCCGAAGGACCGGCTGGCCAGCCTGAAGGCGCTGCTGCAGAAGTGAGCCGGCGCGCGCCACGCATGACGCCTGCCGCATCGGAATCGGCCCGCGCCGTCGGCGGGCACGGGCCATTGGGGGCCGATCGCGCGGCGACTGCCGCCGCGTCGCTTATTTCACCGCGTTGACCATGTAGTCGACGGCGGCCTTCACGTCCTCGTCGGAGGCGTTCGAGCCGCCCTTCGGCGGCATCGAGCCCTTGCCGTGCAGCGCGTAGTCGTAGATCTTGTCGATCGGATCGGCCAGGCGCGGCGCCCAGTCGGCCTTGTTGCCGAACTTCGGTGCCCCCAGCACGCCGGTGGCGTGGCAGGCCTGGCAGGTCGAATTGTAGAGCGCCTGGCCGGCGCCGCCTGCGGCGGGCGCGGCCGGCGCGGCGCCCGGCTTGGGCAGCGCCGCGATGGCCGCCATCGCGGCGGCGGCCTGGGTGGCCGCGGTGTCGGCGCCGCTCGCGCCCGAGGCGGCCTCGGCCGCTGCCGCCGAGGCCGGTGCCGCGTTGGCGGCCGGCTCGGCCGGCTCGGCCGGCTCCGCGAAGTTCGCGCCGCCGTGGTTCGCCATGTAAACGACGGCGCGCGCAATTTCGAAATCGCTGACGTCGTCGGGGCTGGTGCCGCCGCGCGCGGGCATGGCGCCCTTGCCGGCCAGCGCCGTCTGCAGCAGCGTGTCATAGCCCTGCGCGATGCGCGGCGCCCAGTCGCCGGCGTCGCCGAACTTCGGCGCGCCGGCCGCGCCGGTGCCGTGGCAGGTCACGCAGACTGCCTTGTAGATCTCCTCGCCGCTCTTGTAGGTCTTCGGTGCATTGGCGTCCTTGACCGCGACCTGCGCGAGCGGCGCGATGCGCTGCGCGACGGCCGCGTCCGACAGGCCGTCGGTGCCGGCTCCGGAGCGGAACGCGCGATCGGCGTAGCCGGCCAGCAGGACGATGATGGCGATCGGGATCGCGAACGATGCGACGATCACGGCGATCAGTTGCCCGGGCGTCTTGATGGGCGCTTCGTGGTGGGGCGCTTCGCTCATGCTGGCCTCGTCTCCGTGAATAGGAATTGTGCTCGGGTTCGGCTGCGGCAGAATGTCTGACGACGGAAGCTCGAATGATTATAGACGTCTCTTTTTCCACGCAAAGGGCCGGCGGCGGCGCGCGTTTACCCGCACCCCGGGGCTGCGCCGGCGGCGGGCAGGGCCGGTGGACGCTGTCATCGAAACAAGGTATGCTCTCGCTCTTGCCGACGTCGCCGAATGGTTTTTCAGGGTCGTGACGCGGTTCTCCCCGATGCGCCCGTAGCTCAATGGATAGAGTACTGCCCTCCGAAGGCAGGGGTTGCTGGTTCGATCCCAGCCGGGCGCGCCAAGCCTAGTCAGGCTCTCAGCGGTTTCCTCCCTTCGTCGGACAGACTCATTGCAGCTAAATTGCAGCTAGCACCGGCGCCGGCTCGGCTGTCAGCGGCGCGACCCAATGCGCCAGGTGATCGGCGGAGAGGTGCGCGTACCGCTGCACCATTTCCAGCGTCTCCCAGCCGCCCAGCTCCTTCAGCACCTGCAGCGGCGTGCCACGTTGCACGTGCCAGCTCGCCCAGGTGTGGCGCAGGTCGTGCCAGCGGAAATCACTGATACGTGCACGCTTCAACGCCTTTCGCCAGGCTTCGGTCACGGTCTGATACACCGGCCGGCCGTGGTAGACGAACACGCTGTCGACGAACTCGGGCGCTCGCCTCTTCCCGCGCTGGCGCAGAAGCACGGCGATCGCTGTATCGGACAACGGCACCGTGATGGCCTTCTTCGCTTTCGCCTGGTCCGGGTGGATCCAGGCGACGCGTCGCACGATGTCGACCTGCGACCACTGCAATCCGGTCACGTTCGAGCGACGCAGCCCTGTCTCGAGCGCGAAACGCGCCATGTCGGCCAGATGCTCGGGCAGTTCGGCGAGCAGACGTTCGGCTTCAGCCTGGGTCAGCCAGCGGATCCGCTTCTGCACGACTTTCGCGCGCTTCGTGACCGGCACCCGGTCCAACCATTCCCACTCGACGGCCGCGTTCAGCACCGCCTTCAACACGCCGATCACGCGCGTCACGGTGCCGGCGCTGACGCGCTGGTCGGTCGTGACGATGCCGCGCGTCGTGCGGATGACTTTCGGTTCCCTCCTCTTCGCCTGGGCGATTGCGTCGATTTTGTCGCGGTCGATGTCGATCAGCGCGACGCCGGACAGGTGTTGATCGAGCCACCGCAGGTGCGTTTTCGACGTTTCCAGGCTCGGCAGCCCTTCCCGGTCGCTGATGTATCGCACGACGGCGTCGTTCCAGGTGTAGCGCGGTTTGGTGCCGAGCCGCGCCTGGTTCCACAGGTCGACCTTCAGCCGATCGTGGAACTCCTGGGCCTGCGCTTTGTTGCTGGTTCCAGTGCTGCCTTGTAGCGGCGTTCCGCCGCCAGGGGGGTACAACTTGTATTGCCAGTTGGGACTGGTCTTCCGTTTGTAGAGCGACATTTTTCAACTTCTCCAGGACGATCGCCCTGCACAACTCGCGGGATCCATTCTCCGGCGAGGTAACGCTGCAGGGCAACCGTCGAAAACATCCAGCGCTTCCCAACCTTACGGCCTGGTACGTCGCCGGCCTTTGCCTTCAGGCGCACGGTTTCCGGATGCGCGCCGAGCAACGCGGCAGCTTGCTCAAGGTTGACGGTATGCACTGGGCTATCTCCCGAGCGCGACGCGGCGGGGGGAGGGGCAAAACAACTCGTGGATTCGTGGCATGCCCTGTTATTCATACGTAACCATCTGATTTTTAAGGTTTTCGTTTGCCATCATTTGCCATGAAAAACACATGGCACCCCCTTCCGACTCGTGGCCTAAAAAATAGGCAGCGCCCGCGACTCGTGGCAAAACGCGCTCGACTCGTGGCATCGCTTTTCGGTCAATTTCCGCCCCTTCTACGTATTCTTTCTTCTTCTTTTTCAATGAATTAGAGAGGAGAGAAAAAGGGACGGCGGCGGCCGGCGCAAAAACCGGACTAGTGGCAAAACCGCATCGACTAGTGGCAATTCGAATGCGATTCATGGCGGCACTCTTCTCAACAATCAAAGACTTACGAGCGGACAGCCCCGAAAACCACGATTCGCATGCGCTGCCTGCCCGTTCCCTGTGGAAAAACCGGTCCAGGCGCCCCCTCTCCCTCAAGGCTCGCGTAGTTGCCCGGCCGTTTCGACTTGCGGGGGGTACGGGGGGAAGCGGACAGCACGGCGGCCGCGTGACGACGTGCGCCGATTGCTGCGCGCATCGACGCACGCATCCGAAACTCGAATACAGGGCCGCTACGCGGCCAGAAAGAAGGAGGAAAGGGGTACGGCCGCGCTGCGGCCGCATCGGCTGAGAGGGCGTCACGCTGCGGCCCCTTGTCGTGCGTCGGTCGCCAGATCTTCACGGATGGACACGTGCAGCCCGAAGCCGGCCAGGCGGTCCAGCGAGATCGGCGTGAGGTACGGCACGCGCCGGGTGTAGATGCGCCGCTCGACTTCCTTCTCGCCGACCACGACGCCGGCGTGCTTGAGCTGCGCCTTGAACACGCGATCGGATTTGACCGGCAGGCCGTTCCATTTGTCGCGCAGCGCGCTCGTGTGGGCGATGTGGTCCATCACATGCCCGGTGCGCAGCAGCAGGCAGAACTCGCCGTCGACGGTATCGAACGTGAACGGGTGCTTGTAGTTGCCGCCGTCGATCTCGGACAGCACGGTTTCCATGATCCAGACCCACGGTTCGCGATCGGCGCTCGTCTCGGCGATGTGACCGTTCATTTCGGCGAGCAGGTCGCGCGGGAAGTCGCCTTCGCTCGGATCCATGCCGGCGAACTCGCACAGGTAGCGCCAGGCGAGCGCGACGGCCGCATAGTTGCCGGCCATCCGCTTCGCGCCGTCGTCCTCGCCGCTCGCGCGGCAGTTGGCCAGCGCCTTGTCGCGCAGCGTCGTGTACTGGTCGGACACGGCGCGCTTGTCCAGGCCGGCGAGGAATTCGAGCCACTGGCGAACCGGGAAGCGAGGCAGGTCGTCGGGCATCAGCGGACCGCGCTTGCCGGTCAGCGTCGTGCGCACGAGCTTTCCGAGCAGGCTGCGCACGGGCACGTCTTCGCCGGCCAGCATCACGGGCGCGCACAACAGATATTCGGTCATGTCGGTCCCGCGACGTGTCACGGTGTACTGGTAGTTCTCCTGCAGCAGGCCGACAGCCTTGTCGATGACGTCCTGCCGGCGCGCGGACAGCTCTTCCCATCCAACCGGGTGGCTCGTGTGACTGATGCTGGTCAGCAGGCGGAACTCGGTCTGCAGCGACTGCCCGGAAAACATCGTGAACGCGAGCGAGCGCTCGAGGCGCTTGATGAGCGTCGACTTGCCGGCGCCCTTGTTCGCCTGGATCGTGATGTGCGGCCAGAAACCGAGCAACGCCTTGAGGTGGCCGCCGAGCGCCCACACGAGCGGGATCGTCGCGGCATTCTGCTTGAACGTCGCCTGGTACGCGGCGATCACGCGACGTGCGTCACTGGCCGGGCCGGTCGGGAAGGTCAGGTTGTGGTACGGGCACTGCTTGTCGGCTTCGGTGAAGTAGCAGTCCGGGCCTTCGTTGACGATCAGGCGGCCGTCGCGCCAGGCGAGCCCGACGAAGTTTGCCGCCTGGCGCGCGCCGAGGTCAGCGCCGCGCTCGAGGATGTTGACCATGCGCTTGAACGGCGCCGGCGACCAGATCGGGCCGAACTTGCCCCACTGGTCGACGTTGTGCAGCTGGTCGTCGAGCATGACGCGGCGCACGAGCTGCGCGCCGTGGCGCGGCGCCTGGACGGACACGGCGAAATAGACGGTCGGTGCCTGGTCAGCGTCGCCCGTCATCGTCGACGTCGCGCTCGCCACGGATACGCGGCTGATGCCGGCGATGCGGAAGCCACACAGGTCCGTCATGACGGGCGTTTCGACGCCGCTTTCCTCGTTCTTGTCCATCTTCGTGATGTAGCTGGTGAAGTCCGGCCGCACGCGGAAACGCCAGTACTGCGCGAAGTCGTGCGACGGCAGGAAGATGCGCGGCCGGCCGCGACGCGTGGCGTCGCCGGCGAGGCCGGCGATGAGCCACGGCTCGAGCTGGTCGAGTGCGCGCTGCAGATCGGCCGGGCCGCGCAGTTGCAGGTAGTCGTTCACGTCGTTGATCGGCTTGACGGCCTTCTCGCCGTCCGCGAGGTCGGCGAACCAATTCGCCTGGTCGACGAGCACCGCGCTGATGTTCAGCGCCGTGAGCCGTTCGTAGAGCGCCCAGGCAGCTTCCGGTCCAGGGCGGCGGCCGGCGCGCGGGTGGCCGTCCGCGAACGGCTCGTCGTTGTCCAGGCAGATCACGACCTGTTTTCCGCGCAGGAATGCGAAGTCGATACCGTCGACGTTCGCCAGGCCGCGCAGCGCGAGTGCGGCGGCGCCAGGCATCGCGCAGGTGTCGATCGACAGCGCGTTGATCGCGCTTTCGACGATGAACACGCGCTTCGCCTTCTCGAGCCGACGAGGATCGGCGGTCCATCCGTAACCGGCCTTGTCGCCCTGGGTCTGCGTCTTGACGCCGCCGTTGAGCGCGGGATCGACGTAGCGCATGTCGACGGCGACGACGCGCGCGTCGCCCGGTGCGCGCACGATGAACGCAGCGGCCGGGCCGGCGTGGCCGACTTCGCCGGCAGCGATCTTCGAGCTGGTCCACGTGTTGAAGCCGAGCGAGCGCGCGGCGATCGCCGCGTCGATCGCGGCTGCGGAAATGCCGCGGCCGACGAGGTATTCGCGCACCTGGTCGCGCTCGGCGAAGCACCGATCGGCGATGTATTCGACGGTCGTTTTCTCGCGGCGCTCGGCCGGCCCCTGGCGGTCGAGCGGGATGCCGTACGCGTCGTGCAGGTAGCGCACCGCGTCGGCGACGGTGCCGCCGCGCGTGTGAATGACCAGGTCGATACACGAGCCGCCGACGTCGGCGCTGTGGTCGCGCCAGCCGGTGCCGTGCTTCGGGTGGTTCACGAAGATCGACAGGGACGGGCTCTTGTCGTCGTGCTGCGGCGAGTGGTACAGCGCGCGGTCGCCGCCGCGACCGCGCTTCAAGCCGAGGCGATCGGCGAGGTCGTGCAGGTCGATGCGTTGTTTCAGTTCGTCGATCGAGGCCATCGTTATTGCTGTTGATGCAGGGAGAGGGCGGCAGGATTGCCGGGTGTCGCGGGGCTGTCGACGAGCGCGCGAAGCGCGTCGGCCGACGCGGGGAAGGCAAGCGCCAGGCGATCGCCGAGGATGCTGACGAACAGCGCGAGCACCGCGACGCGCTGTAAGCCGCCCGGTTCATGGTCGAAGCGAAGGACGTCGGCGGCCGCCGCGATGGACGCCGCGAGCGCGGCGTCGTGAGGGGTAGTCGTGTGCGTCATGCTGCTGCACCTCCGAGGATGTCGTGATGGTTCTGCTGCAGGCGTTGAACGGCGTGCTGCAGCTCGTAGCGCGAGGTCATCGCCTGGTCGAGCGTGGAGCGCAGGCGATCGCGGATGCGATCGACGTTCGCCGCCGCGTTCGCACGCGCCGCGTCGTGTGTCACGCCATGGCCGATGCGGATGCCAGAGGCAAGGTGCGTGACGACCCATTTTTCTGGATGGCCGTCGCGGAGGTGCGGCTCGACGTGGATGCCGAACGCGGCACCGACGTCGTTCGGGATGACGACGTGATCGCCGGCGACGGTGCGCAGGCCGGCCGTCGTCAGCAGCTCGTAGCGGATGGTGGGTGCGTGATTCATGCTTCACCCGCGAGGCGGAACGGACCATGCCAGGGCCGCGATCAGGACGACCATCGCGACGACGCCGATCACGAAAGCGATCGCGCGGGCGTTTCGAACGTCGAACAGGCGCAGCACGTCGGCGGCCAGGTAGTAGATGCCGGTGAGGGAGAGGGAAAGCATCAGCAACACGCTGATGCCGAACACGTATGGCTTCATGGTGTGATTCCAGGTGAGTGCGCCGGCGGCCTGCGCGGATGGGTCAGTCGAAGTCGTTCGCGGCGCGGCGTTTCCCGTCGACGTTCGGTAACTCGGGCGCGGGTTCTCGATCGCGCCATACGTTCGCCGTGCATTCGAAGGCGCGGCGGGCGGCCGGGCACAGGGCGTCGAAATTCCCGACCATGCGCAGGCGGCGCCACATCGCGCGCAGGTCGAGGTCGGTGAGGGGCGCGCGCATCGCGTCAGTGCATCCACTCGAGCACCGGCGTGCCGTGGGCAAGGTCCCACGACACGACGAAGCCCAAGGCGCGGGCGGACGCGACGAACACGTCGGCGCGGACGTCGGCAGCGGAGATCTTCGTGAGGTAGGCGACGCGCTCGTCGTAGGACAGCGACTGGGCGAGTGCGGCGATCGGTGTGGTGATCAGCGTTTGCATACGGCCTCCAAGAAATTTCAGGCAAAAGGAGTCCCTCACGCCCGCAGAGCGGGCGCGATGGGTGTTCAGCGAAACAGCGGGTTAGGGCTTAGGCGTCGAGCAGCGGGAGCTGTCGCGAATCGGTCGGGAGCCGATCAACCTTGCCGATCGGCACGTACACGTGCGGATTCGGGTTGAGGCTCGGCGCGATCGTGTGGACGGTCGCGACGTGGATCTTGTAGGTCGTCGCGCATTCGACGTTGGTGCACTGGCAGTACGCCTCGCGCACGAGAGCGGACAGCGTGCGGCTGGTTCGAATGACGGCGCGGCTGCCGCAGTGGTGACACTTCAATTTCATCGTGACTTCCTGTCGGAGACTGCCGCGTTAGGAACGGCTGCTGTTGTGGACGACGTAGAGAGCCCGGTCTCGTCCGGTGAGGCGACGTGTGCCAAGACGCAGTCGTCGCTTCACGAGCCATTCGGCCGCCTGCTGGAGCGTCGCGAGACCTTCCTGCTGTCGCACGCGCTCGAGCAGTTCGGCGTCCTGCTCGGTGAATGTGATTTCGAGTTCGGGCATGGAATCGGCTGCTTCTGAGCTGCTGCCTTTAGCCGCGCTCGTGGGCTACATTGCTCGATGGCAACAGAGCCTCGGCGGCTTCGCGCAGGACCATCTGGCGAATCAGCGTTGCGGTTTGCTCGCCCTGGTAGTTGGCGAGTGCAGTGATCAGGGCGTATTCGTAATCATCGAACCGCACCATCAGGCGTCTTTCGCGGACGCGCTTGGGATCGGGGTACATGGTTATCACCTCGGGTTCAGCTTGCGGAAACATTGCCCGTGGTGTCCTCAAACGAGGACATCTTGGCGAGGTAGAGGGGGAGCCCTTCGAGATAGATGAGACGCGCGAGGCTCGACAGCGAGCGCCGTTCTTCGCGGCCGAGCAGCTCGAGCTGGGCACGCTCTGCAGGAAGGAGGCGCAGCGAAACGGTCTTGCTGGACATGACGCCCGGCGGCGCACGCCGCGGGCCTTTGTGGGTAGTCATGGCGGGTATACTCAATTTCGATAGTGCTTCACTAGGGATAGGTGAAGTGTAAGGTAATCAAAACGAAACCGCAAGATGTCAGAGATTTCAATCGGAAACCGGCTGAAGGAGGAGCGGATGCGTATCGGTCTGAGCCAGGCAGAGTTCGCCGCACTGGGCGGCCTCGGTAAGCAGGCGCAGCTCAATTACGAATCCGACGCGCGATCGCCAGATGCGAACTACCTGGCGGCGCTTTCGAAGGTCGGGGTCGACGTGCTGTACGTCGTAACTGGCGAGCGTGCGCAGGGCGGGGCGATGCCGGACGACGAAGCCGAGCTGCTCGATGGGTTTCGCCAGTTGAACGACGTCGGTCGGACGGCCGTGCAGGCGTCGATCAATGGCTTCCTGCTCGCGGGCACGATGACGATCTCGGGCGCGCCGGCGAAGCGGCTTCCGCGTCTTGCTGAAAACCGAGCGGCGAAATTGGATGCTGCGGCGCTGCAGGCGCTGAGAGACGCGCAGGAGGACGGGGAGCGCACGAAGGGCGCGCGGTCGCCGCGCAAGAGCGACGTGAAAGGTCAGGACTGACGAAGTGTCTCTGCGGCGCGCTCGAGCGCCGCCATCGCTGTTTCGACTTCCCCCAACACGTCGATCGTGATCATACCGGTCGATTCCTCACGAGACAGTTCGCACAACGCAGCGAGTTCACGATCGAACCGCGCAACGACGGTGCGGAGCTGCGCTCCGAATTCGGTAAGCCGAAACCCATCACTTCCCGAACGGCGCTCCATCAGCGGGCGGCCGAGGACGCGCTCGAGCGCGGACACCTTCTCGCTGACGGTCGGCCGCTGCACTCCCATTGCCTGCGCCGCTTCTGAAATGCTGCGATAGCGCGCGATCTCGCTGTATGCGCGCAGCAGATTCCAGTTGAGCCGAGGGGGAGTCGTCCGGGAAGCCATGGTTCGAGCGGTAGTTGTTGTTGCCGTAATGCGCGCGTCGCAGGGGCGGGGGACGAGAGGCGGGAGAAAGCCCGCGAAAGTTAGGCGTTTTCCTAACTTTCATGGGGCTTTCTCCTTCATTCCATTTGTCTGAAAAAAGCACGAAAATGGGGCCGCGTTACAGCACGCGTGAATGCCGTTTCACGTCGTAGCGCCTCTCAAAATATCCGAAGAGGAAGCCGTTGTGAGTAACAAGACGCAAGAGCAGCAATTCCGAAACGCAACAGTCGAGGACGGGGTAATCCGACGCTGTACCGAAGCCACGATAGCCGCCCAATGTGGGCGCGCCAGCTCCACTGTAGCCGGGAACCGCGAGACGCGCGCAGTGCGCGATTTGTCGGCCGGTGAGCGAGCGGCGCTGCTCGCGCAGGTGACGAGCGCGATGTTGAGCCTATCGAACATCCGCGACCTGCTACTGACGTAACGTCAGCCCGCCTCCGAGGTGTCGATCTCCGGCACCTCGCTCGCCTTGACCTCTAGATCGAGGTCCGATGTAAATCCGCCGTTACCGTCGATCGAATGTGTAACGCGCGCAATGATCCAGTTGCAATCATCAATGACACGTTTGTAACCGCGCACGGTTACAGGTAATTCGGTCATCAGCTCGGGGCGGCCGAGCGCCAGCACGATGCTGAACTCTGCAACGCCGCGCTGCAACTTCTCCCATTCCGCTTTCGCCGCGCGCGTCGCGTTCGCCTTGTTCGCGTACGTGTGCCGCAACGTCTTCACGTTCTCGGCCGTGCCGAACAACACATCGCCGCTCTTGTCGATCGGCTTCTTCTTTTTCGCTGTCGTGCGACGCCGGCGCCGCTTCACGGTGGTCGACTGCTTCTTCGCGGTGCGCGTGTTCAGGTAGAACGCCTGCACGCCGGAATACGTGTCCCGATCGGCGACGCCGAACTCGTGACGGTCGCCGACGTCGCGCGTGATCGTGACGGCCGGCAATGGCTTGCCACTCGCCGTGGTCGCTTCGCCGGCCTTGATGAAGAGCAGCAGCCCGTTTTTCACGGTGGCGATCGCGTCGAACATCTTCGCCAGGCGCGACAGCAGATTGGCATCCGACTCGGCCGTCTGGTCGATGTGGTCGACGAGTTGCCCGTCGAGCGCCTTGCTGATGCGTGCCTCGACCTTGTTCTGACTGGCGATCGCGCGCACGATCGCGCCGACCGTTTGCCGATGCCAGGAGCGCTCCTTCTTGATCGACAGGCCCGCGCGCAGATCGACGCTACGCGCGCGGATCGTCAACACGTCCGGCGTGCCGGTGTGCCGAACCTCATCGACCATGAATTCGCCCTTGTCGACCAGGCCGTTCGCCGCACCGGCCCAGCCGATCGCCAGCTTCACCGTGACGCCGCGACTCGGGATCTCGAGCGCGCCGTCAGAATCGTCGAGGCTGATATCGAGCTGGTCCGCTTCGAAGCCGCGGTTGTCCTGCAGCGTCATCGAGATCAACCGGCCGTCGAATTTCTTCGTGATGTTCTTGCCGGCCAGCGTGATGGAGTAGATCGCACGCGGTACGCGATCGTCGGCGATCACGACCTTCTGCACCAGGTCGGCGCCGGGGATGTCGGTCAGGTTCATAGCGAGATCGCCCCCTTGATGGCGTCGGTCACGATGCCGAGCATGTCGAGCTCGTCGTTACGCGTCAGCGCGATCGTGAACTCGATGCGCCGTGCGGTGCCGTCGCTGAAGAACAGCGTGCGCGTCGTATCGATGCTGTCGATCGTGAACATGCCGTAAATGTGGCCGGTGCCCTCGATCAGCGGCCAGGCGGTGTGCTGACCGGCCATTGCCTCAATGACGGCGAGGGACATGTCGCCGCCCGTCAGCTCGGGCAGCAGCACGCCGGACAGGCTGATGGTTTCGTCGTCCTCGCTGACGAACTGCCGCGCGGGCCTTTTGCCGACGCGGTTATTGCTGGCGAAGCGCCAGCCGCGCCGGCGCTTCAGCTCCTGGTAGGGCAGGGTCGACAGGCTGAACACGAACAGCCCGAGCGCCATCATCATGCGAACCTCTCCTTCAATCCCGGTCGCGCAGACGCGAGCGCTCTCGCGCGGCCTGCGCGGCCTGTTCCTGGCGCATCACCTGCAGCACCTTCTGCGCGAGCGCCTGCTCATCCATGCCGGGCGCCGCATACACCTGGATCGTGATCGGCGCCGGCGCGACCGGCGCGCGGGCAGCGGCCGACGCGACCGTGAGCGGCGGGCGGTTGTCGACGGTGAGCGGTGCGCCGCCGGCGATCGCCGCGCTGGTGATGCCGACGCCGGCGCCGGCGGCGACGATGCGGCGGCCGACCTCGAGCACGGTCGACAGCGGACCGTCCTGACCCTCGCGCAGGCCCTGGTCGAGGCCGGCCATCGTGAAGCCGCCGAGTGCGGCAAACACGCGGCTCGGCGAATGGATACCGAGCTTTTCCTTGAACCAGCCGATCACGCTGCCGCCGGCCGACTCGATCGCGTCCTTCACGGAACCCAGGCCGCTCTTGATGCCGTTGACGAGCCCGGACATCAGGTTGGCGCCGAACTCGACGAAGCGCCCTGCAGCTTCCGCCGCGACGACGATGATGTCCGCGAGCCAGGCACCGAACCCCTTGCCGGCGTTGGTCGCCTTGTCGAGGCTTTGCTTGCTGGAATCCACTGGCCCCAACAGCTTCGTGATCCAGTTCCACGCACCCTTCACGGCGTTGACGAGCCAGTTGAATACCGGCTTGAGTGGCTCGAAAGCGGCGCCGAGCACGCCGAACACGCGGCTGAAGATCGGCGCGAGCGGCTTCAGGCCCTCAGTCAGGCCCTGCCAGAAGCCCGAGAAAAACGCCTTGATGGGCTCCCAATACTTCACGATCAGCAGCGCGGCGATCGCGATGGCGGCGATCACCAGACCAATCGGGCTCATGAGTGCGACACGGCCGACGAACAGCAGCGTCTGGGCGAGGCCGCCGAGCGCCGCGCGCACCCCGTTGATCGCTCCCATCGTGCCGCCCTTGACCAGGTTGAAGCCGCCGCGCGCTGTGTCGACAGCCATGCCGGCCGCGCCGCGCCGGGCGACATACTGCCGAGCGGCCGTCCAGCGTGACGCCACGGCCGCCCGCGACGCGGCGGCCTGCGCGGCGGCGGCCCGCCATACCTGGACGGTGTACTGGCGTGCGGCGCTGGCGCCGTTTTTCATGGCGGTTGCGGCTGACCCGCCCCATTGCATGACGGCCGCCTTGGCCGCCTGGCACGCGGCCGGCACGCGCTGGCCGAGCGACGCGACGTAGGCGCGCAGCGATGACGCTGCAGCTCGAGGCGACGACGCGGTCCAGGCGGTCGACAGCGCACGGCGGATGCGCGTCGCGGTGGACTGGACACCCTTGCCGGCGGAGGCGACACCGGACGCAGCGCCAGAGGCCGCACCGGGCAGACGCCGAAGCGCACCGACACTATCACCGAGCGCGCGCGTGAGGGCGCCGCCCCGAATTCCCAGCATCGACATGCTGAATCGGACGATCGCCAGCGGCCCGAGGATGCCCGCGAGCGCGATCGTCAGCGTGCCGAGGACGGCGAGCAGCACGCCGAGGCCGGCCGCGCCGATCGCGACCGCGCGCGTGAAATTCGGGTATTCCTTCGCGAAGCCCAGAATTCGCTCCAGGACGTCGGCCGTCAGCTCGAGCGCCGTGTTGTAGATAGGCAGCAACTGCTCGCCGATTTCCGTGCGTAGATTGCGCACCTTTTCGAGCGCGATGAGTTGCTTCCCCTCGGGCTGTTCCTGACCGAGCTTGTGCAACTGGTCGATACCGTACGCGCCCCGGTTCAGCTTCTCGTTCTTATGAATCTGCTCGCGCTGCATGTACATCGTGGCGAACAGATTCGCGCCGTTGCCGTTCGTCATGATCGTGGAGAATTCCTCCAGGATCTTCGCGTCGGACGTGATGCCCTTGGCCTTCAGCTTCGGCAGCAGAACTTTCTCCATCCACTCGAACGGCGACGCGTTGAAGAGGTCGCCCTGCAGCAGCGCGCCGGGCTTGATACGCTTGATCGTACCGGTCGTCGTGTGTTCGACGTCTTTCTTGTCGACGAGCCCCAGCTCGACCAGGCGCTTCGATGCGCGCACGGTCGTTTTGCCCTGCATCAGGTTGCTGTAGGCGGCCTGCACGCCAGTGCCGGCGGCATGCCCGCCCATTTCCTGAATCAGCGGCTCCATCTGGTAATAGAACGCGTCCTGGCGCATCTGCTTCGCGGCGACCTTGCCGGTCTGGATGAAGTTGCGCCACTCGTCGCCGCCGACGCGGCCGCCGGTCGCGGACAGCACCTGCTGGACCATGTTCGCTTCGCTCTTGAACTTCGCTTCGCTTTTCGTGCCGCCCCGCAGCTCGATCACCTTCAGCATGTTCATGAACTTTTCTTCGTTCTCGTGGCCCTGGCCGGCACCGAACATCGCCTCGTTCGCGAACTTCATCTTCGCGAGCGTCGGCATGACCATCTGTGCATGATGCTCGTCCGCGAAGATCGACATCGCGTCGCGCATCAGCGTCATGTTGTCGGCCATCGCGACGCCCGGCGTCTTCATCGATCGAACGTAACGCTCGGCGTCCTGCGTTGCCTGGTCGCCCAGACCGAGCGCCTGGATGCGGCCGCGCTCGTTCTGCACCTTCTTCGCCTCGGCCAGCGGCTCGCGCAGATCGTTGAGGATGTGCGAGCCGGTCGCACGCGCGGCATATCCGCCGATCGCCATCTCGGCCGCCGCGCCGCGCATCGCGCCCATCTTGCCGCGCGCGTCCGCGATGCGCTTCTGACGGGTGTTCAGCGCGTCGAGCCGACGTGACTGGGCGTCGATCGCGCCGGTAGTTGAGGCGATGTCGGTGCGCAACGTGCGCTCGTGCTGGGACAGATTACGCGTGTCGACGCCGGCGCGCCCGAGCCGGTTGCGCAGCTCGTCGACGCTGGCGGATTGCTTCTTGAACGCGGCGCCGAGCTTCGATGAGGCTTGCCGCGCCTTCGCGAGTTCGGCAGTCATCTGCTGCGACGGCGGTCCGTACTCGCGCAACGACTTCGCAAGTTCCCTGACCTTCTTCTGTGCGTCGGCGAGCTTCGTCGAGGTATTGGCGAGCCCCGTGCGCATCTCGCGGAACTCGCCGATGCGCCGCTGCGTATCGTTGAGTTCCTTGAGCCGCGCGCGGGTGTCGCGCAGATCCTTCGCGAGCGTGCGATTGCGGCCGGCGATCTCGCGGATCGGCCGGCTCGCCTGGTCGAGCGCCTTGAGGACGACCTCGAGGCGCAGGGAACGATCGCTCATGCGTCGCCTTGTTCGTAGCGTTCACGTGCGCGCTCGCGCCAAGCCATCAGGTCTGGCAGCGGCATGGCGGCCATTACGTCGGGCGACCAGTGGAACACGAGCGCGATGTCGGCCATTACGTCGTCGACGGTTCGAGGGAGACGTCCGCCTTCGACGACTTCGGCAGCAAAAAACCGGCCACCTCCGTACCGAGCTGCAGCAGGTCGGCCGGGTCCATGCGCAACACGTCCTGGTCGGTGAGCGTGGGATTGCTGATGCGCGGCAGCACCTTCGACAGCGCGATCACGTCGAGCTGCAGCAGATCAGTGAGGGCAACGCCACGCAGCGCGCCGGAATGCGGCTTGGTCAACGTGATTGCGGTGATTTCCTGCTCGCCACGCTTGATCGGCGTGTCGAGCGTGATGACGTTTGCTTGCTTCGATTGCATGGTGTGTTTCCTGAGTGGGTAGTGGAATGGGAATTACAGGCCGAGCGCGCGGCGCTGCTGGGCGAGGCGATCGACGCCGCCGACCATTTCGATGAAGTTGGGAAAGTCGATCTCGATCAGGGTTTCGCCGTTGACGACGAGGCGGTAATACGCGAGCGACATCGTGCCGGTCTGGTCGGCGTTGTCGCCGGCCTTGGCCTTGCCGGGGTCGATTTCCTTGTAGCGGCCGCGCACGTATACCTCGACCGCATCGACTTCCTCGGTGTCGTCGCGCTGATAGGAGCCGGCGAAGCGTACGGTGACGCCGTCGACCTTCGACGTGCCCCACGTCTTGAACATCTCTTTCATGAAGCCGCCCATCGTGAGGCCCAGCTCGAGCTTCTCCATGCCGAGATCGATGTCGACCTCGCCATTCATGCCGCCGCCGCGATATGCCTCCATCTTGCGCGTGAGCTTCGGCAACTGTATTTCCGGCACCTCGCCGACGTACGAGACACCGTCCTCGAACACGATGAAATTCTTGAGTTTGGATGGCAGAGCCATTGCGTTTTCCTATGGTGAGTGGCGAGCCGTCAGACGGCGATGCTTTCCGCGAACTTGAGCAGGTAGCGGTCCGTGATGCGCTGGCGGAACGTCAGGTCTTCAAGCGGAGGCGTCGGGCAGAAGTCGTAGTCGATGAAGCCATTACCCGCCTTCAGCGAATCCTTGTCGTTCGCGCCCGGATCGAACCAGCACTCGCCGTCGATGACGTAGCCGGCGTTTTTCCACATCCGGAACTTCGCGTTCACGCCGTCGACGATGTCGCGAATCAGCGTCCGGCTCATCGGCTGGTCGACCGCCCACATATGGGCCTCGGCCATCGTGTCGGCGATCACCTGCGCGCTGCGCACGTAGTTCTCGAACGCCCACAGCTTGTCCTCGGAGCAGGTCCGCGATCCCCACAGACGGTAACCATTCGCGTTCACCAGCGTGGTGACTTCGTGACTGTTCAGGTAGCCGGCGTCGGTGTTCGGGTCCTGCAGGTCCCAGAACACGTCGCGGCTGATGCCGGTGACACCGTTCACGACGACGTTGGAGATCGTCTTGTGCCAGCCGGTCTCCTCGTCGATCTTTGCGCGCATGCCGAGCGCGCGCGCCGTCGCCCAGGTGATGTCCTCGGCGCTGGTCGTGGTGTTCCAGTTCACAAAGTCCGGCCAGATCGTCATCAGCTCGCGCTGGCCGAAATTCGCGCGGTAGGCGACTGCCTCTTCCTTCGTCTTCGCGCCGTACGCGTTGACGTAGCCGAAGCCGCGCAACTTCTGCGCAATCGTCGCCAGCTCGGTCGCGACCGGCAACGTATCGAGACCCGGACAGCCGAGCACGCGCGGCTTGACGCCGAGCCGGGTATTCGCAGCGAGCAGGGCCTTCATGCCGGTGTACTGGCCGTCCGCGGTCGTCGTGCCGATCACGTTGCTGGTCGTTGCGTCAGCGTCCTTGCCGGTCGGCACGCGCACGGCGACGATCAGCGGCGAGGTCTGCGCAGCGATCGCGTCGAGCGAACGCGCGAGCGTGCCCTTCGTGCCGGCGCGGCCGATTGCGGCCCGCACGTCCGTGATGAGGACGGGACGGTTTTCGGGGAAGGTGGTCGCATCGGCGTCGTCGCCGGTGCTGACCAGGCCGATCACGGCCGTACTGACCGTGCGGATGGGGCGCGTACCGTCATTGATCTCAATGACGCGTACGCCGTGGTGGTAATCAGAAGGCAAGCTTTTCTCCCGGAAGTGAGCCTTCCGAAAGATTGCCTTCCGCGCGCGCGGAGATCACGCGCCGGAGGTTGTGGGGCGCCCTGGTACAACCAGGAACCGTGTGGGACGTGACTATGCCGCGACAGGTAGCGTGTCCAGCTCGGCCAGGCGCGCAGTCGCGACCTGGTGATAGCTCGGTTCGAGCTCGCAACCGATCCAGTTCAAACCGGCTTCCTTCGCTGCGGCGAGGAACGTGCCGGACCCGGCGAACGGATCCAGGATGACGCCGCCGGCCGGCGCCAGGCGCACGACGTCGCGCGCGAGCTGCGCGGGCTTCTCGGTCATATGGCGCTTCGGATGAGCTAGGCGCTCTGAGAAGACGCCAGGCAGATACACGTCGGCGCGGCGCACGGCGCCCTTGGTCGCCCAGACCAGGAATTCGGTCTGCTGCGCGAAGCCGCCCATGCGCGGCCGCGTGCGGCCGCTGGTCTTGTCCCATACGGCGACGCCGCGCCAGGTGAAACCGGCGGCCTGGATCGCATCGGTGAGGCTCGGCAACTGGCGCCAGTCGACGAAGCAGGCCAGGTGCGCTTCGTTTCGGCAGACGCGATAGGCTTCCGCGAGCCATGTCATGCACCAGAATGTCCACGATCGCTGGTCCTTGCTGTCGTGCTGGAATTCAGGATAGACGGTCTTCACGTCGCCGCCGATGTACTTGCTCGACGGCGCCTGGCTGCGCGATGCGCTCGTCGTGCCGCCGGACGAGTAGGGCGGGTCGGTAAAGACCAGGTCGACGCACGCATCGGGCAGCGCGCGCATGACGCTCAGGGCGTCGGCCTGGTGCACGCGGTTGATCAGATCAGCGGAGAGAGTGTGTTGCATGGGGCGAGTCCCTTGTATCGGAGGCTCGGTGGCCTGCGGGTAAGGGGCTCGCGGCCCTCAGAATATTCATTGCGCCGCAGCGCGGGCATTTGATGGTGAGCCGGACGTATTCGCCGGCGCCGAGTTTGCGGTTACAGCTTCCGCATCGGATGTCCTGCATGGGGTGATTCCTGCCTGTGCTAGGATGCCGGCGCCTCTCGAGAGGTGTCGCGGCCCTGGCCAATCCTGCAGGCGTGCTCTGCGGGTGCGGGGCGTGCGCGATGTTCCTGCATCGCGCACGTCGCCGCGTCCTTTCCTTCCTATTTCGCGTTACGCGACGTATTCGCCGCCAGCGAGCATGTAGCGGTCGGTCGAGCCGTACATCATCGACCCGTCCGCATTCCCGGCATCACCATCGGGCTTCGGTTCCACGAGTCGCCGCTGGATGTATGCGAACGCACCCTCATCGGCTTCCGGCATGCCCGACACGAAAATCGTGACGCCGCCCTGCAGCGGTTGTTTCCCTGCCTTGAACGTCGCTTCCGATACGTAGCTCTGGACCGTCCCGCTCGTGAACTTCGACGCCGCGTCGATCGCGACATTGCTGACCACGTGATAGGACGCCTGCGCGCCGGTCGATTCGAGAACGAGTGCTTTCTTGATTGCCATGTTCGATTCCTGGAAATAAAAAAATGAAACGGGACTGCGGTTTGTGGTGATGCGTGACTACGCGGGCAACTGCGGCCAGACGACGTCGAGCGGAAAGCCGGCCTGCTGCGGTACGTCCCGCAGGGCAGCGCGATAGCGTCGAAGGGCGGCTTCGCGATCGGCGTTGCCGGCGTCCGCCGCGCGCTCGACCAACCGATCGGCTTCGGCGAGCAGCGCGTCGCGCTCTTTGCGCACGCGCTCGGGCGCGTCAATCGTCCGTTCGTATTCCGCTTCGAATTCCGGCCACCAGTTCAACAGGTCTATCGGTGTCGGCTGCGGAATGTCGCGCGGGTACCAGATCGGCACCCATGCCGATTTCGTTTGCTTCAGTGTTTTCTCGTCAACCGGGTGCGAGACCCAGTAATCGATGCAGCGGGCAAGCTTCGGAAATTTCTTCGCCAGAATGAACGCCGCTTGCTCGACGTGAAGCATGGTGTTCGAGTTCGTCATTGGTTCCTCAAAACTACGCCGTAGACAGTGATTGCGTTGGCCGTGCCGTTGCCCGGACCGCTCAGGCCGCAAACGACCCACGGCGCGGGTAGTGCACCGTTGAGCCGGTCGACCGTGCCGAAATTGTTCACGCCGGAATCCCACTGCACGCGCGCACCGGCGTTGGCCTTCGTGTTGTCGCGGTTGTACAGATCGTCGAGGATGGCGTTCATCCACGCGCCGCGATACGAGCAGAACAGGTTCCCGTCCGTGTTGAGAATCTGCTGGCCGCGCATGTACATCGTGCCCCAGTCGTCTACCGACCATGTGACTGCGTTGTACGCGTTGTTGATGAGTTCAATGCCGCCGGCGCGCCGCGCGCGCAGGTACGTCTGTGCGCCATCGGCGGCACGTAGGCCAAGGTCCGCATCCCATCCATCCCGCGCGAGCGTCAGGCGGCCCCACATCGTGCTGCCGGCGCGGCTGACGTAATTGCTCGGTAGGTGGTTCGATAGCCATCCGCCCCACAGGCTCCCGTACAGGTTTCCATCCGTGGTAACGCGGACGGCGCCATCAGCAGCCTGTAACTCGCCGTGCGCGACGACCGTCCCCGCTTCGGTGACTGTCAGGTTGGCAACGGTATTCGCGCCGTTTGTGACCATCCACTTCGCCGCCGACGCCTGCACCTGAATTCGCGGCGTGTACCCGTTCGAGTTGAAGACGAGCTGCGACCCGTAGTCACCGGCTCCGTACAGCGTCACGTTTGCATTGACTTGGCCCCCGGCGTTCTTGTCGAGAGGCGTGACGTTCATGCTGTCCCACGGTATCGCGCCGGCCCATGTCGGACGCTTCACGAAACTGGCCACCTGCGAGGCGCGCGGAATATCCAGTACGCGACGCTGCGTGACACCGTCGTCGTCAAACGCGCTGAGTGCAAAATCGTCGGTATCGGATTTGCCGATCGTCCAGCGGTTTTTCCCGCCGTTCTTCAGGTAGATCGTGCTCCAACCAGCTCCGCTGTCGATGACCGCGGCGGCCGAATACAAGGCGCCTGCGAGCTTCGCCGCGCCGGCGATTTGCAGCTTGTTCGCCCCATCATCAGCTGTTGTCCCGATCAAGAGGTTTCCGGCCGCGCTGATGCGCGCTCGCTCGGTTCCTCCCGTGCTGAACGTGACGGCACCTGCGCCAACAGTCGCGCTGCCGTAGAAGCCGATGTTCGGCCCGTTGGCCCCGTTGTAGATCCCGATCAGGCCGGAGTCACCGACACCCTGGCCGTTGATGAAGTAGTTCAGTGCCCGCACGCTTCCGCCTACCTGCGCCGCGTTGACACCGTCGTCTTCCGTCCGGCCGATCGTCATCCGACCGCCGGGAACCAGCAATGCAGCTTGGGCATTGCCCGCGAGCAGTTGCAGCATGCCGGTCGAACCTTCGCTGCCGACCGATACGTGGCCGTTCGAGCGAAAGTAACCCCAATCACCGCCGCTGTTGGCCCATGCGGTCGTTTTGCCGTTGCCGAACCGATGCAGCCCGCGCGTGACCGCGTTGCCGCTGACCTGCAACATGCTGCCGTCGTCGGCTGGCGGTCCGATGAGGACGCGATTGGTCTCGCCGGCGAGGAACCGCATCGTTTCGCGCCCGTTGTTCGTGACCGCGAACACGCCGTCCGCAATATGGAAGAAGCCAGTATCCGGCGCGCCGTCGTTCACGAACGAGATGCCGGGCTTGTCGACACTTCCCTCGGCGGCCAATATCTGCCCGGACATGGTGAAACCCGTGGTCTGGGCCGGCTTCGGCAGATTGCCTGCGTTCCACACCTCATTCCCGACGACGAGCAGATTCTTCTTCGCGAAGTCGAACGCGAACATCGCGCCCGTCGACGGGAGGTAGAAGCCCGCCGCATTCGCGGTGCCGAAGAAGTATCCGCCGCTCGGGCCGAGCAGCATGCGCGCCTCATTGGGGCCATTGCTGACGTTGAGCATGCCCTTCACGGCCAGTTGGCCACCGACATACGTCCCGGCGCCGGTATCGTCCAGCATCACGGCGCCCGTGACGACGTTGACGGTCAGCGGCCGAAAACCGTTCCACGACGCGCCGGGGTCGCTGTTGTTGGTCAGCAGGAGGTAGAAGTTCGAGCCATCGTTGCGCAGCAGGACATCGCGGCCGTTGCGCAGTCGAATGTTTGCCCCGCCGGCATCGAGGCCCGAACTGGTGATGCCGCCGGAGAACGTGCCGTTACCTGCGACCTGAAACACGCTCGTGCCGTCATCGTCGCGGTTGCCGACAAGAAGGCGGCCGCCGTGCGTGATCCGCATTGCGCGAACCTGATTCGCGTCGCTGTTGGAGTCGTTGGGCGCGCGGTTGATCCAGAAGTCGAGGTACTCCCGGCCCCACGTGCCGCCATCGTAGCCGGCGCGGATCGATGCGATGAGGCGAGCGTTGGTGTCCGCCGTGCCGGAAGCGAAAGTACCGTGAAAGCGGATCTTCGCCGCACGGTTGAGAGCGCCCGACGTCGCCGCGACGGCGAGCTGCGCGTCCTGTTCCGTCGCTGTCGACGTGACGCTGACCGGGCCGGTAAGCTGCGGCCGCACGAGCGGCGCGTATCGCGTGGCTGCGGTCTTCGGCGTCACGGCGCGCGTGTCGTCGGCACCGTCGTCGACCTCGGCCTGCGTCGCCAGTTCGACGACGCCCTTGCGCTCGGTGGTCGCCGGCGGATTGAGGAACGACGTCGGCCCGAACACCAGTTTCGTCACGTCGATCGACGCGAACACGATATCGGCGGCCAGCAGCAGCATCGAGGTCGCCGCCTTTTCGAGGATCGGATCGTTCTGCACATAGACGCCGAACAGCACGCCGTTGTCCAGGTACAGCCCGAATCCGTACAGCTTGTACTGGTCCGCGCTGTCGTCCTGGATCACGATGTGGATCGTGTCTTTCGCGACGGTATCACCGCCGAACGTCGTGATGCGCTTCAGCTCGCTCGGCAGCGCGGTCATGTCCGGCTTGAAGACGAAAGCCGCCGTGGCGAGGCCAATCTGCGTTACCTGGCGCGCGGTGGTCCCGGTGTTGCCCGGCGCCACCAGTGCGGCGCGGCCGGCGTCCGTGATGTAGATGAGGTTTCCAGCCATGTTCGTTAATCCGTGAGAGAGAGGCGGCGATAAACAGCTGCGCGCACGCCACATGCGACGCCGATCGAGCCGCGCATGCTGAATCCCTGCGTGAAGGTGTAGTGGGCGGTGCCGCGCTTCGCGCGATCGACCTCGGCCCGGATGTCGTTGACGTATTGCGCGGTGGCCGGCACGCCGCCACGCGCGCCGACCGTCATCACGATCTCGAACGTGCCTGGCACGCCTCGCGGCGTTTTCTCGAACCACTCGCGCATCACCACGTTCGCGCCGAATGACGCGCACACGTCGCGCACGGCGTCGGCCGTGCCCTTTTTGCGGGCGATCCGGATCGCGGATTTCACGCGTGCGCGCTTTACCTGCTCGGGCCATTCGTCGCGCCAGGTATCAACGCCCATGTGCCAGGCGAGCCAGGGCAGGAAGCGCAGCGGGATTCGATCCGGATCCATCAGCGTGTCGATCTCGACCGGGATGTCCAGCACGTCCGCGTTGGCCTCGGCCAGGCGCCGCTCGAGCACGGTCGCGTTCGGCGGCAGCAGGGAGACGGCCGGGCTAGTCATCGGCCACCCCACCGTCCGTCAGCTCGATACCCGTGCAGTACGGCGCCTGGTCGATCGCGATCGGCACGCCTTCGGCCGGCGTGTCGAGCAGCACCTTCTGGACGCCGGCAACGCGCATCGACGCGTACAGGCCGTCCTTCGTGACCTCGGAACCCGGCCGGTGCATCGATTCGGCGAACTGCAGCGTCTTCTTCTTCGCTTCCGCGAGCGCGACGGCGCGGTCCGGGCCGTTGAAGAAGCGCAGCGTCGCGCGGATCGCGTACGGCACGATCTTCGCGCTCTGCACGATGACCTCATCGGCCTGCGGCCGCTTCTTCTCGAGCGCCTTCTTCACGATGTCGATCAGTTCCTGGCTCGCGGTGCCGTCGCCTTCGCGCGACAGAACCGTGACGATCATCACGCACGGCGACGGGCTATACGCGGTCGCCGCCTTCACGCGCCCATCAGCGGCGCGCGCATGGAACACGTACGCGTCGTCGGGGCCAGCGACTGAGAAACCGCGCGGCGCGAGCTGGATGCGCTCGCGCAGGCTGTCGTCGTCCTCGTAGACAGGATCGATGCCCTGGTCGGGATCGCCCGGCGAGATCAGCAGGCGGTCGACGTCGAAGAGGGCGCCGATGTGCTCGAGCGTGCTGCGCTTCGCGTACGCGAGCAGGATGCCGCGCGCTTTCTCGTTCATGAGCGCGAGCAGCAGCATTTTTTCGTACGCGCCTTCCTGCAGCAGCTTCACCATCGGCTCCGATTCGAGCTCGAGCGTGGCCGCGATCTCGTCTTGCTGTTCCTTCGGGTACAGGGAGACCAAGCGGGCTTTCTTCTCGGCCAGGATCGTTTCATAGTCGAGTTCGTCGACGATGTCCGGTGCCGGGAGCTGCGACAGATCTATCGGCGTCGTTCTCATGCAGCACCTCGCCCGTTCGTCGCCGGCAGGCGCATGGAGAAGGCAGTGCCCGCGCGCGGGCCGTCCGTGCGCTCGCCTTGCAGCTCGAGCACGGCGCCGCCGTCGATGCCGGTGCTGCCGAAATCCACCTGGTTGACCTGGATGCGCGGCTCCCATCGGGCCAGCGCCATCACGGACGCCGCCATGACGCGCATGCGCATCAGGGGATTGACCGGGCCGTCGATCAGCTCGGGCAGCAGCGAACCGTACTCACGGCGCATCACGCGCGTGCCGAGCGGCGTAAATAGGATGTCCGCGACGGACTGCTCGATGTGGACCTGGCCGGCGATCGCGCGGCCGGTGCGTGCGTTCATGCCGTTCATGCGCCACCTGCGATCGGCTTCGAAGTCTTGGCGAATTCGCCCTGCGCCTGGTGCGGATGCTCTACCAGGCTGACGCCTCGCGACTTCACGTCGACGTCAGCAGTCACGGTGCCCGTGAAGTGCGCGCTGCCCTGAATCTCGATCACGGGGCCGCCACCGCCCGTGCCGCCCCCGCCCTTGCCGGTCGCGCCCGATTCGAACGTGAGCGGTCCCTTCACGAGCAGCGAGCCCGTCACGGTCGTATCGTCGGCGTCGAGCGTGACGGATTTCGCCTTGACGGTTGCGGTTTTGGTTTCGACCGTGACGCTGCCAGGCGCGATGACCTGGACGGTGGCGCCGGCCGGAAGCGTGGCGGTGAGTGCGTGCGCGGCGAAGTCGTACTGGACGCGTGCGCCGTCGCGGTAGACGCGCACGTGTTGCGTCGGGCTCGAGCTGGGCGAGTCGTGGCCGTCGCAGTACACGCCAGGGAGAAAGAGGCCCGTCGTCGGTTCGCCGGACGGACAGAACAGCAGCCCCGGCTCGCCCTCGGACGGCGGGTCCCACGTGACGCTGTCGCCGGTGCGCTGCGCGAGCCAGCGAATCCAGTCGGTTTGCAGGCCACCGGATTCCACGCGTACGCGGCGGGCACCGTGATCGACTTCGATCACGGTGCCCTCGCGCAGGAGGCTTTCGAGGCGGCGGTTCAGGTCAGCAAAATCATCCATGCGGCAAGGATGCCGCGCGCGCGGGAGAGAGGCACGCTAGAAAGGTTGTACACGGCCGGGCGACAACGAAATATTGGTCGCTCGCTCAGTAAGCCGATAGCCGCTCGGGATCGAATCCAAGTCGGTCACAAAGGCCGAAGAAGCAGCATTCCACCGGGCGCTCGAAGGATTGAATGGGCCGGTCAGGATTGGGTAGCCACAGACTTAGGGCGGCCGCCATCGAGCGCGTGTAGGCGGGCACGATAGTCATCTCTTCACTGTCGCCGAATCGCGCCAGTAGAACCGGTTTGCCATCTCGATCCTCCTCGAGAAGCGGTTCACGGAATCCCACGTGCGGCGCGATGTATCCGTCGAGATCCAGGGAGCCGTCGACATGAGCGCGATATGTCCCATTGCCGGTGACAGCACCCTTAATTCTGCGGATTACGTCGCGTTCGCGTTTGCGCCAGTAACGCTCTGCCCCGCTGTCGAGCAGCCTCTCTGTCCACGCGCGTGCGCTCTGCGCCGTGAGTTCGTACACCCAGGTCAGTTCGTGCCCGAGAAGCGCGGCCAGCGCATCCCTCGCTTCGCGCGTTCCTTCGAACCATTCGTATCCGATTAGATGATCGGCCATTTGGATATGCATCCATTCCTCGAAATGGCCGGCTCCGGGAAAAGTGGCGATCAGGGCGACCGAACAACGAGCGCTCTTTTGGACCTCGGACACTCGACGGTGCGGGTCATCGCTACGCCCGATCTTGATGAGGCCGTGTTCATTCTGCATGACGTAAAGGAACAGGCAGCTCGTTGCGGGATTGTGCAACGAAGGCAGAGCGGCGCTAGCAGTCAGTTCAATCAAACGCTTCATACGCTGTTGACATCCAATGACTCTGGGACGGCGGTAGCCCAATCGTACTCGGACTAGCTCGACAGGAAGTCAAGAACGACGTCGGCGATCCGGTCGATGTCGGCATCGGCCAAGCCGAGCAGCTCGCGCACCGGATACTGGACGACCGGCCCGTTGCGCTCAACGCGATCGCGCAGGCCCTCCTGGTGCACGCGTGCGATGCGTTCGACCTGTCGCGTGAAATGTAGGACCGATGCGTCAGCGGTCGACGCGGTTTTAAGGAAGCGCGCGGTACGCAGCTTCGCGAACATCGCGCGCCGGATGCGGCCCTTCTTGCGCCGAGCCTGCGGCTTGCGCGGGGCGTACCGGCTACCGTCCGGGTTGCGGGCTTCGGCGATGCGCCGCGAATGGCGTCGGCGCAGCTCGACGGCCAGCCCCTTCGCCAGAATCACGCGCTGCGCGGCCGTGAGCTGACCGAGCAGGCCGAACGCCCAGTCTTCGGCGCGGGATAGTCGATCGACCATCAGGTCCCCGCGATCGGCGGCTCGCCGAAGTGGCGAATCTCGTAGCCGCCCGGTTGCTCGATCACGCCGACGCGCTCGGTCAGCTTCAGAAGGATCTCGACGTCCGATTTACCGTTGTCGAGCAGTTCGGCCTGGAACTTGAACCCGTCGCGGCAGAGGTCGCGGTTGAGTAGCAGCTCAGGCTGGTGGATCTTCAGCCACGCGATGATCGGCACGATGAGGTGATCCGCATCGCCGGCGTAGTCCGTCACGACGATGTCGAGCGTGTACGCATATTCGAACGACAGTGACTTCGCAGCGGTGACGGCGATCGACCCGTGTTCGATGAAGACGTGCAGCCGGTCGGGATCGCGCGCGAACTCGGGCAGGGCGGCAGTGAGCGCCGCGCGCACGCTATCGGGCTTCTTCATGGCGCCGATTCCTCCGTGTCGCGTACTCGGGTCTGCAGCGCGATCAGTTGCTCGGCGTTTTCGTGACAGGTGGTGTAGTTGCCGGCGACGGTTGCGGCGACGGCAGAGAGCGCAATGCCCGAGGGGGCCGCATCAGCGCTTCCGGGATCGCCCACCGGCACGTTGGCGGCGGCGCCGTTGTGCACGCGCACAAACCCAACAGGAACAACGCAGGCGCGATCCGCTTCGCGATCCACATAGACGGGAATCTCCTTGATGATGGTGTCGCCCTTCCCACGGACGACCTGAACACGGTCGACGTACTGCGTGACGACCTTCACGTCGCGGCGTGCCGCGTCGCGCTCGGCCGTCCGATCGCGCACGTCGCGCGCGAGATCGTCGACGCGCTGGCCGGCGTCGACCAGGCGCGCATGCTGGATCGCGATGACGACGACAGCTACGGCGAGCGCGATCGCGCCGGCGACGAAGATACGGGCGCCGATCGTCACGCGGCCGCCCGGCTGTAGCGATCGAAGGCCCGTTCGAGCTTCACGTCGTACAGGTTCTCTGCGTAAGCCTTGCCGTTGTACAGCTCGGCGAACTTCGCCCACTTCTTACCGCGCAGCGCGGCGAGCATTACCTTGTCAGCCAGGACGAAGCGGACGAATGCCTCGAGCTGCTCGGCCTCGCTGACCTTCATCGCGTCGACGAATGCGAACACGTCCGGATAGCCGAGCGCCTTCCAGTGGAAGCCCATGATTTGAAACGCGCCCCAGCTCGTCGCTTCGAGCGCGCATGCGGCCGAAATTTGCGACGCGCTCGCCAGGCGCGCATATTCCGCCGCGTCGCCGGCGTAGCCGCCGCGCTTCGGGTTGACCAGGGCCGGATATTTCGCCGCCAGCGCGTCCGCGTCCAGGCCGGCCGCCGCGAGCTGGCGATACATGATGTGCCGCTCGTACAGGATCACGGGCCGGCCGTCAGGCAGGAACCCGGCGCCTTTCGATTCCACCTCATTGACGGCACGCACGGCCGCGATATCGACCTGCAGCCGATCAGCCGCGTACTGCAGGTCGGCGTCGGTGAGGTGACGCGGATCGCGCCGGCCGGCCGAGAGCGTCGACCAGGTCTTCGGGCCGGCGATGCCGTCTGCGACCAGCCCGTGCGTGGCCTGAAACGCCACCACGGCGTTACGGGTTGCGCTGCCGTAAATCGCGTCGGTGTCGAGACGCGCGCCGGCTGCGATGAGCTGGCGCTGCAGGTAGCTGACGTCGGAGCCGCGGTCGCCGAGGCGCAGGGTCTTATACATGGCGCCCCCATACCTTGAATTGCAGCACGCGCGCGATCACGGAGTCGCGCGGGTTGCCACGGTGGAACAGTTCGACGACGTTGCCGCGAACGCCGTACACGGCGAGGCACAGGACGCCGACCAGCACCGTGTCGGCAAGATTCGCTGGCGGCAGCATGCCGAACGCGGCGCGGATCGGCGCGGCGCCGGCGGCGACCGCGATCGTGTACGCCAGACATGCCGCGAGCGGCCGGTGGGCGCTCGTGCCACGGCGGAAGGTCACGAGGCGCAGCGCGAGCGCCGCACACAGCAGCACATAGACGGTCGTGATCATTACTTTTCCCTCCCCTTGAACACGTTCAGCAGCCGATCGGGCGCGTCGGCCTGGGCGATCAGCCACAGCAGCAGCTTCACGACGAGCGCGGATGCGATCAGCGCGCCGATGCCGGCGTGCACCTCAACGCGGGCCGGCAGCACCGCGTCGAGCGCGGCGGCGAACAGCTCGGCTGTGAGGCACCCGGCGACGAACGAGATCACGAAGAACGCGATGCGCTTCGGAATCGACGGATCGGCGGCCGTCATCACAAACAGCAGCGAGCCGGCGAACGCGCCCATGACGACGTTGGCGTCGACGCCGGGAAACAGCGAAAGCGTGGCGACGCCGAGCGCCGCGACCGTCGCGGACGACGTGGAAATAGGTTCAGCCATTCTCAGTCCCATAACTGGAGCCGCTCGGCACCGGATTGCGCCGCTTGCGGTACTTCGTCGGGCAGCTCGACGAGCAGCCCGTGAGGCAGGATCGGGCCGTACTGCGCCAGGTCCCGGTTGAGGTCGAGCACCGCTTCGACGACGCCGCGCGTGCGGCCTAGCACACGCCAGCAAAGCGCGTCGATGGTTTCACCCTGTATCGCACGTACCTCCATCAGGTCCGCTCCTGGCCGTTGGCGTCGAACGTCGCAATGAGATCGGGCTTGCTGCGCTCACGTCGTTGTCTGCACTCGCCGGCAATGCAATGCAGCGCATCTTCGACGTATTCGAACCAGTCAATGTCGCGCCAGAAGAACCATGCATACCGACGTTGCAATCGGTGCGGTTGTGATCGACCGTTGCGGAAGCGACGGCCGGGCTGATGGCACAGGCGGAACACGGCGCGGGCCATCAGATCAGCTCCACGGTGACGCGTGGCCGGCCAACGATGTCGCTGATTGCCCACCGAGCATCACGGCGCAGCTCGTCGCCCTGGGGCTCGAGCTCGTCTGCGCGGCGTGCGCCGTCGCCTGTCGTGTCGTAGTCGCGGTACCGCTCGATAAGCGTCGCCTTCGCCAGGCAATACACCGCGCGCCGGTAGTGCTGCAGCCGTACGCTTTCGCCGTCGAGCTGGTCGGCCGGCACGTCGGCCAGGCAGGTGATGCCGGCTTCGCGCCACACCGCGCGTGCGCTGCGCAGTTCGTCGTTTACCTCGGCGATCGCGGCGAGCAGCTCGTGCCGCAGACGGGCGCCGGTGATCGACCCGTCGAGGCGCATCGTGTCGCGCGCGTGCTCGAGCGACACATCCGGATAGAACGGGTCGTTTTTGATCGGCTTTGCGGGTTCCGCATCCGCCGGCGCACGCGGCAGCGGCGGGGTCGAGACAAAGGACATGGTCGGGTTCGTCAGGTTGATCGGTAGAGGCGGTGGACGGGGCTTTCGCGCGGACAGTGCCGGCTACGGCCCCGTGCCGCCTGGTGCGCGGGGTACGCTCGGTGTCAGCCACCGGGGTCGGACTGGCCCCCGTTGGCGGAATTCTTCAGCTCGCGCTCGAGCCGCTCGATGTCCTTCTTCACGCCCACGTTCGCGAAGAGCTGCAGCGCGCGGCGTAGATGGTCGAGGGCACGGGCGGGATCGGAGGCGGAGAGGCCGTAGCCGATCGCCTTGTGCAGCTTCGCGCGAACTTCGTCGGGCATGTCGGCCACTGCCGTGAGTCGCTCGATCTCGACGAGCGGTTCGACCTGGATCGCATCGCCGGCGCGATGGGCGCGCAACGCGGCCTCGGCGAATTCCTCGACGAGCAGACACGGCGTGCTGCGCTTGTACTGGTCGGGCAGCGGGAGGGCGTGCCGCAGCGCGTACGCGCCGATCTCGAGCGCGCCTTGGTAATCGCCGACGTCGATGCGCCAGACCATGATCGTCATCAGCACGTCGTCCTGGGCGCCGGCTGCGCCGTCGAGCACGCCCGCGACCCACGCGTCGTATGCAGGCAGGAACTGCCGCTTCAGGTCGGCCTTGCGCTCGAGCGACTCGACAGCCTTCAGCGCGCGGCGGTGTTCGTCGAGCTGCGCGAGCATCAGCGTATATGCCGAGTCGTCGCGCAGCCCGCCGACACTCGTCGGCGTACCGCGCGCGGCCGTGGCCGCGACGGTGCGCTGGAAGTGTTGGCGGAACTGGTTCGTCATGCGCCACCCTGCGGAGCGGCCGGGGCAGCGTCGGCAAACTGGATGCCCTCGACCACGCAGCCGGCGCCGTACTGCTCGATCACGTACGCATCGTTCGAGCTTTCATAGTTCTCGATGCGATCGCGCTCGGGCACTTCCTTCAGCGAGCGCCGGCGCGCGCTGGTTTGCCAGTAGATCGACAGGTTGTCCAGGCGAGTGACCATCAGCGCATGCGGCGGGAAGTACGGCACGCTGACGGCCGGCAGGTTGCCGACGCGCTTCTGCGATACGACGATGTCGGTTGCGAGAGTTTCGGTCGACGGCTGCGCCTGGTTGATGAGCGGGAAATACTTGTCCTGGAGCAGCTCGCGGCCGCAGATCACGACGAGGTTCGGGTCTTCGGCGTACCACGGGTCGAGGAACTCGTTGCGCGCGAGCGAAACGACAGCGTCGAGATTCTTGAATTCTTCGCCCTTGCCGATCTTCACGCCCGAGAACACGCGTTGCTTCGCGTTGTTGCGGTACTGCTGCAGCCAACCGATGTTCACGTCCTGCAGCAGCGGATTCGTGGCGAGATCGGTATCGTCCGCAACCTTCACGCCGTTCCAGCCGATCATGATGCGATCGAGCGCCTGACGCACTATGATGGAATCGCGCAGACGCGCCTGGAAGTCCGGGAACTTCGCCCACGCGTCGAGCTGCTGATAGCGGATGTGCGTGTCGTAGTTCGTCTTCTCGCAACGGTATTTCTGGTTGTCGAGTGCCGAGACGTCGCGCGTTTCACGCGCTCGCTTGGTCGTATCGGTGCGGCTCGCGATCGGGCCGGATACGCCGAGGCCGATCTTCTCGCCCTCCATTTCCTCGACGCCGTGGATGTTGATCCGGCCGAGGAATGCGCTCGATTCCTGAATCTTTGTTTCGAGCGTTTGCTGCACGCTCGGCGCGACCGAAAACTTCTTCGTGGCATCGCTGATGCCGTTCAGTTCCTGGATGCGAGCCAGATACCGGTTGTACTGCTCGCGGGTAGTGTTCCGCATGGGTTCTCCGTCTGGGGGAATTGGGATGAGGGCGGGTTAGCAGTCGGTCTGCGCCCCGTTGTCGCTGCCCGTCGACGTCGGCCGCTGTTGCGGGCTGCTGTCGGTGCGCGAAAGCTTCTGGACCAGTTCGCTGTGTCGCTTCTCGCCGTCCTTCTGCGCGCGTTTCAGCTCGTCAACGTTCGTGTTGAATTTCTCGAGCTGCTCGAGCACCTGGCTCTGGCTTTCCGCGAGCGCGACGACCGATTGCGAGAGGTCGGAAAAGCGCTGCTCGTCGGTTGCTTCCTTGCGGTTCAGCAGGCCGCGTACCTTCGAGAACAGTGACTTGCCGGCATCACCGGTACGCGGCGGTGCGTCCTCGTCTTCGATCTCGATGTCGGCTTCGATGGCGGCGCTGAAGAGGTTTTCCGGGCGCTGCTTCCGTGCGTCGTACGCTTTGTGCTTCGCACTGAACTGCAACATTTCCGTGCCGAGGCTTGCCGGGTTGTCGGTGACGGCGAGACCGACCAGGTACGCCTCTCCCGTGCCGGCGAAATCGGGATCGACTTCCATCGACGTGTAGACCTTCTGCCGCTGCTCGGTGGTCAGCGCGACCAGGTCTTTGGTCGGCGACAGTTGCGCGAGCAGGCGCATCTTTCCGTCCTGCTCTTCTGCCTTGAGCGCGATCACGTCGCCATACGCGCGGAACGTGCTATCCGGGGTGTAGCCGCGAATGTGTTCCATGTTGATGCGTGCGCCGTACGTTTTCGGGTCGTAGCTGCTCGCCATCTGTTCGAGCATCGCGCGATCGATCGTGCGGCCGTCCGTCGTCGCGCCTTCGGTCGCGATCCGGAAAAACTTCGTCTTCTTTGCGTCCTGTGCCATGTGCGAATCCGCTGAGAGGGGGCTGTGTTCAGGGATTCCAGTTTCGGCAGTTCGAACCGGAGTCGCAACGCATGTTGGTTGTGCGCGCAACCGATACAACCGTATGCAGTAGGGCCTACGCGCGCGCGTCGGTAGCCTTGCTGCATGACTGCACTTCCCATTGATTCATCCGACGTTGATCCACGCCGACGCGCACGCGACCTGTACTGGCAGGGGTATCGCATCGCGCGTATCGCCGAGCTGCTCGGCGTGAAGCCGGCCACGCTCTATAGCTGGAAAAAGCGCGATGGATGGGACGAGACCGAGCCGGTCGATCGCGTCAACATGACGATCGAGGCGCAGCTGATAAAGCTCGTCACGAAGGAGGCGAAGGAAGGGCGCGACTTCAAGGAGATCGACCTGCTGACGCGTCAGCTCGACCGGTTGCGATCGCGACCAGCGAACGATGCAAAGGTGAGCGAATCCGGGGGTGGTGGCGGCACGCGCCGATCGTGCAGCTCGGACGACCGCAACGCGTTCAGCGAAGAGCAGATCGAGAAGTTGAACGATGCGTTCCTCGAATCGATCTTCGACTATCAGCGGACCTGGTATCGGGCCGGCTTCAAAGAGCGGATTCGCAACATCCTGAAGAGCCGGCAGATCGGCGCGACCTGGTACTTCGCGCGCGAAGCGCTGCTCGATGCGCTGAACACGGGCCGCAATCAGATCTTCCTGTCGGCCAGCAAGGCGCAGGCGCACGTGTTCCGCCAGTACATCGTCCAGTTCGCGAAGGACGCGGTCGGCGTCGAGCTGAAGGGCGATCCGATGGTGTTGCCGAACGGCGCGACGCTGTACTTCCTCGGCACGAACGCGCGCACCGCGCAGAGCTATCACGGCAACCTGTATTTCGACGAGTACTTCTGGGTGCCGCGCTTCCAGGACCTGCGCAAGGTCGCGTCGGGCATGGCAATCCATTCGCAGTGGCGACAGACGTATTTCTCGACGCCGTCGAGCCTGGCGCACGACGCATACCCGTTCTGGTCCGGGGCGCTGTTCAACCGCGGTCGACCGAAGGATCAGCGCGTGTCGATCGACATCTCGAACGCGGCGCTCGCGGCGGGCCGCGCGTGCGCGGACGGCCAGTATCGGCAGATCGTGACCGTCGAGGACGCCGTGCGCGGCGGCTGCAACCTGTTCGACCTCGAGCGCCTGAAGCTCGAATACAGCGCGGACGAATACGCGAACCTGCTGCTGTGCCAGTTCATTGACGATTCGCTGTCGGTCTTTCCTCTCGCGACGTTGCAGACGTGCATGGTCGACACGTGGGAGGTGTGGGACGACTTCAAGCCGCTGTACATGCGCCCGTTCGGCGACGAAGAGGTGTGGATCGGTTACGACCCGTCGCACACGGGCGACAGTGCGGGCTGCGTGGTCTTGGCGCCGCCGAAGTATCCCGGCGGCAAGTTCCGCGTGCTCGAGCGGTTCCAGTGGCACGGCCTCGACTTCGAAGCGCAGGCGGCGCAGATCGAGGCGCTGACCCAGCGCTACCGCGTGACCTACATCGGCATCGACACGACCGGGATCGGGCAGGGCGTCTATCAGCTCGTCACGAAGTTTTTCCCGGCTGCGACGCCGTTCCACTACTCGGTCGAGATCAAGACCGCGCTCGTGATGAAGGCGCAGAACGTGATCCGCAAAGGCCGGCTCGAGTTCGACACGGGCTGGAAGGATCTCGCCGCCGCGTTCATGGCAATCAAGAAAACGATCACGCCCAGCGGGCTGCAGATCACGTACAAGGCGAGCCGATCCGAAGAGGCGAGCCATGGCGACCTGGCCTGGGCGTGCATGCACGCGCTCGCGAACGAGCCGCTCGAGGGCGCGACGAGCACCAATACCGGATTTATGGAGCTTTTCTAATGTCACGCAAGATTCGACGCGGCGCCGGGCGCCGCACGCATGGCCGTGCCGAGCAGGCCGCCGAACCCACGCCGGCGCCGACGCCGCGCACGGAGGTGTTCTCGTTTGGCGATCCGATCGAGGTAATGGATCGTCGCGAGCTGCTCGAGTATGTTGAATGCATGCGGATGGGGAACTGGTACGAGCCGCCGCTGCCCCTGGACGGCCTCGCGCGCTCGTTTCGGGCCGCGCCACACCACAGCTCGGCCATCTACGTGAAGCGCAACATCCTCGTGCAGTCGTACATCGAGCATCCGCTGCTGCCGCGCGCGGATTTCAGCCGGTTCGTGCTCGAGTACTTGGTCTTCGCCAACAGTTACCTCGAGCTGCGCACGAACCGGCTCGGCGCACCGATGGCGCTGAAGTCGTCGCTCGCGAAGTACACGCGGGTCGGCGTCGAGCCGGGTCAATACTGGTTCGTCACGAATGTGCGGGAGCCGTACGAATTCCCGAAGGGCTCGGTCTATCACCTGTACGAGCCCGACCTGAACCAGGAGATCTACGGGCTCCCGGAATACCTGTCTGCGTTGAACTCGACCTGGCTGAACGAAAGCGCGACGCTGTTTCGCCGGCGCTACTACAAGAACGGGAGCCACGCAGGCTTCATCCTGTACATGACCGATGCGGCCGAGCGTCAGGAGGACGTCGACAATCTGCGTACGGCGCTAAAGAACGCGAAGGGGCCGGGCAACTTCCGGAACCTGTTCATGTACGCGCCGAAAGGGAAGAAGGACGGCATCCAGCTCCTGCCGATCGGTGAGGTCGCGGCGAAGGACGAGTTCTGGAACATCAAAAAGGTGACTGTCGAGGATCAGCTCGCGGCGCACCGCGTGCCGCCGCAACTGATGGGGATCATCCCGTCGAACGCGGGCGGCTTCGGTGACGTGGAGAAGGCGGCCGGGGTATTCAATGGCCTCGAGATCGAGCCGCTGAAGGCGCGGCTCCGGGAGCTGAACGACTGGATCGGGACCGAGGTCGTGCGGTTCAGAGACTTCGAGATGCCGAAGGGCTGACGCCCGACCGCACACCAGGCAAAGCAAAGCCGCCGGGCACTTCGGTGCCGGCGGCTTTTTTGCGTCTGTCGATCGTGCGAGGTCGGGGCGGATTA
Source organism: Burkholderia glumae LMG 2196 = ATCC 33617 (assembly GCF_000960995.1). Taxonomy (NCBI): domain Bacteria; kingdom Pseudomonadati; phylum Pseudomonadota; class Betaproteobacteria; order Burkholderiales; family Burkholderiaceae; genus Burkholderia; species Burkholderia glumae. The sequence continues at coordinate 1,160,621 of NZ_CP009435.1, forward strand.
GGGCGCCTCAGAGCGGCTGCCGCCTGGACGCACCCCAAGGGTCGGGCGAGCCCGCCGCAGGGCCGTGGCGGGCCGCGTGACGCGTCGCAGGCGCCGTTCTAAGGGCCGGACCCTGCCCCTGGGATGACGATCAAGACCCGGCGCGCGCAGTTGTGACCCCGCCCCACCTGCCCGCAAAAATGAACGGTTTTTATGCACTCATGCACCTGGCGCCCCGGGCCATCTGGGCCGGGCCGCCCGGCGATCGAGGGCCCGACTCGTCTATGCACTTTTATGCGCCTTGGTTATGCAGCCTCGTTCATTGAGGTTGGCGAGGCGACGGACGATCAAGACATTCGCTTGTTGACGTAGCCCGTGAGTGCGCTCGATAGCACGGCAGAGCCGAGAACTGTTTGGAGCTTGTCCAACTGCTTTTCGGTCAGATAGTGCAACGCGTCGGGCGTCACCATATGCCACGCGTAAGTGGCGATGCCGATCAACAGGCCGAGGCATATGACCCAAAACAGGCCGATCGTTGCAACGTTGATGTGATTTCTGAACGTCTGATGGCGCTTGTGTTCTTGCCTAGCACCGTCCTTTTCGAGGTCAATCCCGGCCGCAAGAGAAGTTGCCTCCTTCGTCGCGATTGCATCGGCGGACGGCTGGGAGGCAGGCGTGAAAACGGATCGGAGGTCGTCCGATCCGTCGTCATTTGCCGGCGGGGCTGAGCCTTGCGCAGCCGCAGATGGTTCAGGCGTAGCCATCAAAGTGAAGTATGCGTCGGCTGCTGCAGAATCTTCGAATAGAAATTCTCGATGATGTCATTCGAGATCGGCGCATTTCGACCGAACGCATACCATGTTTGGGCCCATGGAGTATCCGGTTGATGAGTCGCAGCGGAAAGCACAACACCATTGTACGGGCCGTACGTGTCTGCTACGTGGTTCATGACCTCGTATTCTTCCGGCGTGAAGTGCTGCACCCACGCATTGATACCGATTACCGGCGAGCTCTTGAAGTGCTTCACGGCGTGATAGACGCTCGGGACAACAGGCCCATATTGCCAAGCCTCCACCTGCTCGTTGAACAGCGGCCGGCCATAACGGGCCAGCATATGGCCCTGAGCGATGTAGACCAGCTTTATCAACTGCATTGGGGTCAGTGCATCCCCCGCGGCTTGGCGTCGCTCGAGGATGTATCGAGCGACAGACAGCGCATTTGTGCTCATATCGATCCTCCTCGTTGTAAGAGTACGTGACACCTTCCTCGATGCGGGGCCGACTACAGTCGGACAGGCCCGAAAGCGACCGTGAGTCGCTTACATTTCCTCTATATCTGCCCCCGCGCACGCGGAATGTACACCATAGTGCATCACTATGCACGTCAAATAGTGCCACTTTGTGCTAGATACAATACTGTATAAATGAACAGTGGTCTAGCCGAAAAAATAGGGCCCTATTGCGTAGCCTTGGGCCAGGAGCGGGCAGCTTGGCGCACCCTAGCCTTCGTGTGAGAGGATCGGCGGACGCCCCGTGCGCAGCGTTGAGGGCGCGTGAGCTTACAACCGTCGGTACATGGCCAGATCATGAGAACAAGGGGACCACATGGAAACCACACGCATAGAGTCGATTGAAGAGCTTCGAGAAATAACGAAGAAATACGGAGCAAGGTATTTATTTCGAGGCCAAACAAAGCATTACTTTGATTCGACAGGGGCTCCAAATATGCCCACATCATTTGAGCGCCACGGTTGTATACCGCCACTCATGTTCAAATGGACTCATTACGCGAAAGCGATTATCCGGGCGCTCGGCGGTGGCGCATATGACGCGCTTGCATCCGACACAGTTCAGGCGGTTTTGCAGCATTACGGCTGGCGATCCTTCTACATTGATTTAACAAAATCCCTCGCTGTTGCATGTTGGTTTGCATCGCATAAATACTCCGATGACATGCGGATTCATATGTGCGAAAACTACGAGGAGGATCCCGTCTGGCTGATACATCGAGAAGCGTCATATACAGCGGTGAGCGAGGGTGACGGGCATCTATATGTCGTAGATACCGAAGTTCTGAAGCAAGGTAATGTGGGTGTTTTTGATCTAACGGAGATCGAGGTCGAGGACGGTCCGATACGCTTCCATGCGCAGCATGCCTGTCTCGCCGGCAGCGTGCGACGGCTGCCGCCAGAGGCGGTGGTCTCACACATCGTTGTAAATATGGCCGTGCTCCAGGCGTACGCCAAGGACAACGGGTTTTGTAATACTGTCGATCTTTTTCCGGGCGAAAGGACAGATATTGTTTTAAGGGCGCTTCTGTCTATTCCTTGGTTCCGTATCCGAGACGCGATGAACCCGATTCCCGCGTTTCGACGTGGACTGGATTTGCCGGAATATAATTTGGCGTTTGTAAAGCACCTGCCTCCGGAAACAATCTTGTTTGATAAATTTTGGATCGCCGATAATCGGGCGGATGAATCCACTCCACTGCAGCTCGTGCCATTTTATCGTATGGCGGAGGATTCCTACTATTCGAATGTGCCGAGGACATTCGAGTTGCCTGAAACGACAAAACTCCTTCGCGAGAATAGCGGATTTGCGATCGAACTGGATGGCGTGATCCGGCCTCCCGAGTTCCTGGATAGCTACGCGTGCGAGAAGGGCATTTATGTGGAGCGCATGGACGGGAACCTCGTGTCAGTGGGGGCACTGTATGTCGAACATCCGGCCAACGTCGTGTGCGGTGCTGGAGTCTCCGCTGGATGGATATACCGAGTGGACGGTGACGTGTGGACGAGAGTCCCGAACGACGACCAATGCCCTTGCAATAACGACTTGCCGCATGAGTTGCAGTTCACACTTTTGAACATGTTCGAAATCGCTCTGAAAGACGCGGAATTCAAACAGGTCGATGCGCTGAACTTCACACACAAGGGGCTGAATCTCTAGTAGCACGGTGGCTCAGCGGATCAACTGCGGTGCAGGCCGGGCCGGGTGAGTGGTTTCACTCACCCACCGTGCAGTTTCGGCGTTTTGTGCAGCTCGACCCAGAAGTTGTTGAGCTGTTCATCCGACACGTTGAAGCGGCTCAGCCATCCTTCGGTCGCGACGACCGTATTGAGCAGTGGCGCAGTGCTATCGAGCGTCCCGTCCTGCAGGGTATCGACCGAATCCGCAATGATCGGCTTCAGCGCGCGATTCAGAATGACGTACGCGGCCGGCGGCGAGACGGGAATTCCCGGTCCGTTGGACACGCCGGACTCCGGCGCAACGCCGGCCTTGATCAGTAGTCCGCCGTCACCGAATGGCTGGCGGGAGAACCAGTCAGGCGGAAGCATGAGCGACGATGCGCCACCAGCCGCGCGAACGAGATCCCCATCGAGCGCGTTCAGCCAGTCGACGGTCTTGATCTTCGTGTAGAGCTTGCGGACAGTCGATCGCATCGGATCGCCGACGTCGATGCCAGGCCCGAAGCGGCGCGCGTAGAAATACTCGCTGGCTTCGTTCGGCCGCCGTCCCATCGGAGGCACGTTCACGGCCAGGCCGCCGTGCCCGTGGACGGTCGGTAGATCCTTGGCGAACGCATTGAACAGCGTTTCGAATACGCCCGGTCGCTGAACGAGAAACGCGCGCGGCACCGTGAAGGCCAGGCCGTCGAGACCGCGCTTGCGCGCTGCTTTCCCTTCGCTCAGCGCGAACACGGTAAATTCGTAGAACCCGGTGGCGAGCTTGTGCTCGGCGCTCGTCATCGCGACCGCGAGCGTTTCGTCGGCGGGCACGCGCGCCGCGATGCTCTCGAATCCCGGCGCCTTGTCGTATGGGGCCGGCTCTTCGCCCTCGGCGTACAGCCAGCGCAGCGGGCCGGATTTCGACGGCTGCTCGCCGGCCGCCACCTCGAGCGCGTGGTGATATTCCTCGATCGCCGTGTTGTATTGCGTGAAGCAGCGCACCAGGGCTTGGCGGACGGCGGGTGTGAAGCCGTCGCGGAAGTAGAGTACGCCCCGCACAACCAAGGCGGCACCGGTGATGCCCTTCTGGTGCGCGGGCTCGTACAGGCCGAAGGGCATCGTGTCCGCTCGGCGCGGATCCTTGGCCCAGGCAGCGATTTCGTCGTTTGTCATGGCGTCAGCTTAAAAAGCAGGGAGCGGCTGGAGTTGCGGCGGCGGGAGCGGCGGGGCACCGGGCGCGCTGGGGCTGGTCCCGTAAAGTTCGTCCAGGTCAGATTGTGAGGCGGTTTGCCTCGAGCGCGAAGTCTTCTTCTGGCCGTCGTCGTCGCCGCATCCGCAGTCAGCCGCGCCGAGGTGGACGAACTTGGACGGGCCGCCGGCGATCTCGATATAGTCGTCTTCCTGGTCGGGGCCGTACGTGTCCCCGGGGAACTTCATCTCCACGACGGTCTTGATGTTCGACTGCACAGGCGGCTGGGCCGGGTCGTTCACGATGACGACGTCGGGGCGGCGCACGTCGCCCTTCTCGTACTTCTTGCCCTTGCTCGGCCACTTGTCCTTGATCCACTGCCGAATCCCGGTATTGGGCTCGAGAGGGTCGTCGTAGTCCATGATTGGCTCAGGCGGATCCGTTGTCATATCGTACGGCTGTTCCGGGCGGTATTCGGTCGGAACGCCCGTCTGCATTTTCGACACTTCGTTCGGCAGCCCGAGTCGCATCTCAACGCACCGCTGCCGCTGGATGGTCCCGGCTTTCGTCGCGACGCCGATGCGCCGGCACTCGCAGAACGTGTGACATAGAACTTTGCGGTCTTTCGGTGAGAGCTTGGCAGCACTTACCCCGACCTGAGTCGTCTGGCCGCTCGGGCTCATGCCCCCAGGTGACGAGCCCGGGGAGTAGCCGCCGCTCATTCACTGCTCCCCGGTTGCTGGAAAGACAGGGAAGAGGCCTGGTGGCTGCTGAGCCAATCAGTGTGGCCGCTCGCATCGGTGGTGCCTTGGACCGTCTTGCCGTCCGCCGACGTGACCGTGTACGGGTGGTTCGCGATCGGTTCGCGCGTCTTGTCGTCGACGAGCTGGAAGCGTCCGCGATACGCGCCATCGTCCTGCGCGACGTTCTGCGCCACAACGCTTTTACCCGCGCCGATCGAGCCGCCCGCGCCGGACGTAGGTTCCACCGTCGCCTGGCCTTGCGACGCGATCAGCGTTGCGCCGCACGCCGTCTTGTCCCCATCGGTCGCCACGGCCCGCCCGCCGAACGTCATGCTGCGCACTCGGACGCCAATGATCGGATAGACGCCGCCGCACTTCGGGCACGACACCATGTCACCTTCGAGCGCCAGCGGCTTCCCGAATACGATGTTGGTCGACGTACACGCGAGCACGCGGCCGCCGTGACTGGTGGTGTCGCCTTCGCGGATGAATGCTGAACTCATGCCCAATCCTCACAGGAAATCTGCGGGAAATGTAGCACGCACGGGAAAGTGGAAATCCTGTAGGAATTACCGGGAGACTAAATGTGCTCGGGTTTCGCCCTGGTAAAGCTCCGAATGCAGTCTCCGCTACTCGGGCCAGCGATACGGATAGACCCGATGATTCTCGACGTCCGGAATTTGGTCGAAGATGCCAACCCCCGAAATGTCGCCGAACACGGCGCCAATCATCGCGACGGCATCGTTGAACTGGACGGCAAAAAGTGCTGACGGCGGGTCCGCGTCGATCAGAGTGTAGGCGCAGGCAAACTGGTCGTTCAGCATGCTGTTACCACGTTGAATCGGAGGGAACTGTGCAAGCAACGGACTCAAATTTTCGGAGCTCAAAAGTTGGTCCATCCCGTGCGCGTTTGTCGTCCACAGGAAGACTATCCCGCCGCGAGACGTTAGCGGACGCCCGGTGCGCATGTAGTAAAGAGCGCAAAACAGCTTGCGAGCTACAGTTTTGGAGGCTTCATAAAACTCAGGATGATCGATCGACAAGATAGGTAGGTCCCGGAATGTCTCGCCGGGGCCGGGCTGGATGCCGAGCGCGCGGGCTTGGCTTCTCTTTTCCGTGACAGACATCAGCATTGAGCGGTAGGTTTCAGGCAGAACCTGCGCAACGCCTTGGGCGTTTTTCGCCCACTCTCGTTGTGCATCTTCTTCGCTGACACCTACCCGCGCGGGACTGAAGCGAATTCGACAGATCATCGCAAACAGCATCTCGTGCACGCGACTTGCGTTGTTGCATTGTCCGCAAGCGGGGAAGACATGCTCCTCTGGCCAGATTCGACCGACAAAAAAGCTGCGAGGTGGCCAATGATCCTGTGTGGTCGCCAGAGCCTCTCCGCCGCAAAAGCAGCATCGCGGATGCTGCGCAAAGAACCGCCTTTTTCTCTCGGCCGCCTGTCCCATTGATCGTCTTTCCCCGTGATGCTGCATTTCGTCAATAGTGTTGCACTATGATGGTTCGGAAGCACCATTCAAAGCAAGATATCAACCCGGAAGCGGGAGACCATGACAGATCGTGACGAAGAGGCAGGGTCGCTGAACGACCCGGCCCTATGGAAGGACTGGAGACTGCAGGCCACGGCGGAACTCGCGGAGCCGTTTACGCCCCCGTGGAATCCGGAAGTGACGTATGCGAAAGGGTCGCTGATAAAGCAAGCCGGACAGTTCCCAGTGCACGACGGGCGTCAACTGACGCTCAACATTCCGAACGCGACCGCTTTGTTCCTCAACATTTCACATCGAAACTATGCCGAGGCCCGCGCCGTCTTGGATCGCAGCGGCATCCGAAAAGGGGTGCGCAAAAACGTCACGTTCGCCGCCGATGCCGATGCCTTTCACTATCTCGAGTGCTTCATGACCAGCGTGGTTGGCGCTTATACGGCAGTCGAAGCCTTTGCGAACGAGACAATCCCAGACAGCTACATCCACGTACAGAAGTACAAGGACACGGAAGAGCGGTTGGTTAAGGCCGACATCGAGCGTCGACTAACGCTATCGAAAAAGATGATGGAAATTCTGCCTGCGGCCCTGAGCATCCAAGCGCCGAAGGGGAAGAAGTGTTGGGACGAATTCCATCGGCTCGAGCTCATGCGGGAGCGGATCATTCACATGAAGTCTGCCGATCGCAACATGAACGGCCCGGCTCGCGGAACCGTTTGGGAGGATTTATTCAAATTTCCCGAGCCGGTTTCGCTGGCGTTGCCGATCTTGGAGTTCTTCGCCCGCCAGATGGATGTGAAGCGTCTGTGGGTCACTGATCGTCCGTTTTGAACGCGAATTGGCGCTCTTCGTGTGCCGTACGTAACCGCTTCTATTTCGCGCTTTCAGTTCGCCGCGGCGCACCTCTGAGTGCAGCTAAATTGCAGCTGGCGTGAGCTGGATTGGCCTTGATTGACCTTGCGCAGCCTTGGTTTTGCAGTTTGCGAGTTGCATAAGGCTTTGATTTAAAAGGATGTATTGCGCGCAGGTAAAGCTCCGAAGGCAGGGGTTGCTGGTTCGATCCCAGCCGGGCGCGCCAAGTCTGATAAGGTGTAGAAGTTCAGACTTGATCTGACAGTAAGGCCTTGCCAAGAGGCGGGGTTACCCGTTTTGATAGAGGTGCGAATCTTCATCAAAACAGCGCGCAAGCGCCAAGGAGTAACCCCGTGAGTAGTCTCAACCAAAATGTCATCCGCCACAAGATCGGTCTGCTGAATCTGGCCGCCGAGCTGGGCAACGTGTCGAAAGCCTGCAAGGTGATGGGGCTGTCGCGCGATACGTTCTACCGCTATCAGAACGCCGTGGCCGAGGGCGGCGTCGATGCCCTGTTCGACAGCAATCGGCGCAAGCCGAATCCCAAGAATCGAGTCGATGAAGCGACGGAAATCGCCGTGCTGGCCTATGCCATCGAGCAGCCCGCCCACGGGCAGGTTCGGGTCAGCAACGAATTACGCCGGCGCGGCATTTTCGTGTCTGCATCCGGCGTTCGTTCGATCTGGCTGCGTCACGCGTTGTCGTCCTTCAAGCTGAGGCTCGTGGCGCTGGAGAAGCAGGTCGCTGAAAAAGGCATCGTGCTGAGCGAGGACCAGGTGGCCGCGCTGGAAAGAAAGCAGGACGACGATGTGGCTCATGGCGAAATCGAAACCGCTCATCCCGGCTATCTGGGCTCGCAGGACACGTTCTACGTGGGCACGATCAAGGGCGTAGGCCGGATTTACCAGCAGACCTTCGTCGACACCTACAGCAAAGTGGCGATGGCCAAGCTGTACACGACCAAGACGCCGATCACGGCGGCCGATCTGCTCAATGACCGGGTGTTGCCGTTCTTCGAGGAGCACGGCATGGGTGTGATCCGCATGCTGACCGATCGAGGCACGGAGTATTGCGGCAAGCCGGAATCGCACGATTATCAGCTGTACCTGGCGCTGAACGACATCGAGCACACCAAAACCAAGGCGCGACATCCGCAGACCAATGGCATCTGCGAGCGGTTCCATAAAACCATCCTGCAGGAGTTTTATCAGGTCGCGTTCCGCCACAAGCTCTATCTGACGCTGGCGGAACTGCAGGTCGATCTCGATACTTGGCTGATGTACTACAACGGCGAGCGAACGCATCAAGGTAAGATGTGTTGTGGTCGCACGCCTTTGCAGACGCTCATCGCGGGCAAGGAGGTGTGGAAGGAGAAAGTGAGCCACCTGAATCTGATCTGACAGTCACGCACCGTCGGAACGGGTAACTGTCAGATCGGGTCGCGACTTCTACAGATAAGGCTTTCAGCGGTTTCGCTACTTCATCGTTTCCCCCCGTTACAGTGAAATTACAGTTAGCCGGCTGCGGTCAGCAGTGTTTCCGGCGGCGCTGACGCTGTTTCACGCGGCCGCTCGATCACCTGCGCGACCGGCAAGTGCGGCGTCACCCACTGCGCCAGATGTGCCGCCGACAGATGCGCGTAGCGCTGCACCATCTCCAGCGTTTCCCACCCGCCCAGCTCTTTCAACACCTGTAACGGCGTGCCGCGCTGCACGTGCCAGCTCGCCCAGGTGTGACGCAGGCCGTGCCAGCGAAAATCGCTGATGCCGGCGCGCTTCAACGCCTTGCGCCAGGCTTCGGTCACGGTCTGATAGACCGGCCGACCGTGGTACACGAACACACTGTCGACGAACTCGGGCGCGCGCTTCTTCGCGCGCTGGCGCAACAGGACCGCGATCGCCGTTTCGGACAGCGGCACCGTGATTGCCTTCTTCGCCTTCGCCTGGTCCGGGTGAATCCACGCGACGCGCCGCACGATGTCGACCTGCGACCATTGCAGCCCCGTCACGTTCGAGCGCCGCGGGCCGGTTTCGAGGCTGAAGCGGGCCATGTCGGCCAGGTGCTCGGGTAGCTCGGCGAGCAATCGTTCGGCTTGCGCCGGCGTCAGCCAGCGGATCCGTTTTTGCACGGTTTTCGCCAGCTTCGTCACCGGCGCGCGATCCAACCATTCCCACTCGACGCCGCGTTCAGCACGGCCTTCAGCACGCTGATTACGCGCGTCACGGTGCCGGCGCTGACGCACTCATCGGTGGTCACGATCCCGTGCTTCGTGCGGATCACCTTCGGCCCCCTCCGTTTGGCGAGGGCGATCGCGTCGATGCGGTTGCGGTCGATTTCGGCCAGCGCGACGCCGGACAGGTGTTGGTCAAGCCAGCGCAGGTGCGTTTTCGACGTTTCCAGGCTCGACAGCCCCTCGCGGTCGCTGATGTAGCGCACGACGGCGTCGTTCCAGATGTAGCGCGGCTGGTGGCCGAGCCGCGCCTGGTTCGACAGATCGACCTTCAGCCGATCGTGCTGGGCTTTGTTGCTGGTGCCAGTGCTGCCTTGTAGCGGCGTTCCGCCGCTAGGCGGGTACAGCTTGTATTGCCAGTTGGGACCGGATTTCTGGTCCTCACATTCGATTCCGGCGTCGATCAGCGTCGGCGGGCCGTTACGCCTGACCGCCACGCCACGCAGAAAAGCACATGGCCGGGGCTTGGGCGGAGCCGGCACCCGCAACGGTGCGGTATCGGTCGCGGCTTGAGGTGGACGGCCCGGTTGTTGATTCCGCTCTCGGGCGCGACTGGTTTGGGCGATTCGGAAATGAATGTGGAAATGGATAGGGCCAGACTACGTTCGCGGCACCTGGCCCGGCGCAAGCGGCGGCGGAAGGCACTTGGCCCGGCGCCGCCCGCGGGCGCGGTTTCGCGCACCAGCCGCGAGCCGGGCCGGGCCCGCCGTGGCCATGACGGGCCGTGCTCGGCGCCGGGACGCATCGCCTGCGCGCTTTCGTCATGCGTTACCGAGCGGCCCGGGCGTGTCGGCCGAGGCGGTCAACTGGCGGTCGAAGCCGGCTGCGTCGAGTTCGCGGGCGAGATCGCGCAGCGCATGGCTCGCGGCGGCGCGATCGTCGTTCTGGTCGTGCGGGATCACGTTCAGGGTCTGCGTGATGCCGGGCGTGGTCTCGTCGAGCGTGATCACCACGCCTTGCTTGCTGACGCAGTAGGTGCGTGCACCGTGCGGGCCGCCCGCGATGCTGGCGAATGGAATCAGCTTCCAGGTGGGCAAGCCGCGCAGCTCGCGGATCGGTGCACGAATCACCACCGCGCGCATGTCGTTCACCATGTCGATCCTCCTCGATGACGGTAGGCAGGCGTTGTCGGCCGATCGGGGCAGTGTAGTGAAACCGCCCGCGCTCGTATCCGACTGGATCAAGCGCGCCGGGCCTGCTGCGCGCCGTGGCCGTGCCGCCTGCGCTGCTCCGGGGCGCGTGCCGCCGGCACCCGGTCGCGCGTGTCGCCGCGCGGGTGCCGGCCGGCGCGGCCATCCGCGCGACGTTCCAGGGCAAGCACGCGGCCGCACGCTCGCCCCGCCGCGTGACCTCGCCGGCGCGGGCCGCCGTCGTCCCGAATGCCGTGCCTGCGCGCGAGAACGGCCAATCCGGCTGGCGGCCGGGTTCGGGCGCTCCGCCGCCCGGGGCGCGCCATCGAGGTCGGGCGCAGCCGGCCGGCGGCCCGAGCGGCGGCGTGGCCGCCGCCTCACCGGTGGAACACCACGCTGCGCTTCGGGCGCTCGTCGACGGCCAGCGTGAACACGTCGGGGCGCGCGTAATGGCCGGCCACGTCGAAGTCGTAGCGCGCGCGCGTGAGTTCGGCGGTGTCGACCTCGGTGATCACGAGCCCGGTCTCGCCGACGAGCGGCCCCGCCAGCACCTCGCCGAGCGGCCCGACGATCACGCTGCCGCCGTTGATCAGCGGCCGCTGCGGGTCCCAGCCCGGCACCTCGATGCCGAGCGCGGCCGGCGACGGTTGCACCTGGCAGGCGCTCACCACGAAGCAGCGCCCCTCGTGCGCGATGTGGCGCATCGAGCTCTGCCAGATCTCGCGCTCGTCCACGGTCGGTGCGCACCAGATCTCTACGCCCTTCGCGTACATCGCCATGCGCAGCAGCGGCATGTGGTTCTCCCAGCAGATCGCCGCGCCGGCACGGCCGGCCGCCGTCTCCACCACCGGCAGCGTCGAGCCGTCGCCTTGCCCCCAGATCAGCCGCTCGGTGCCGGTCGGCATCAGCTTGCGGTGGGCCGCGACGAGGCCGGCGGCCGGGTCGAAGAACAGCGCCGTGCAGTACAGCGTCGCGCCGGCGCGCTCGATCACGCCGGTCACGAGCGAGGCGCCGCTGCGTGCCGACAGCCCGGCCAGCGCGTCGGTCTCCGGCCCCGGCACGTCGATCGCGTTGCCGTGGTAGCGCGCGAACGCGTCGCGTCCTTCGGGCAGCCGGTAGCCGAGCCGGGTGCCGAACGTCTCGCCTTTCGGATAGCCGCCCAGCAGCGCCTCGGGCATCACCACCAGCGCCAGCCGCTCGGCGCGGATCGCGTCCTCGAAGGCGAGGATCTGCTGCAAGGTCTCGGCCTTGCCGAGCGGGGAGGCGCCGATCTGCAGCGCGGCGATGCGGGATTGGGGCATGGCGGACTCCGGTGAGACGACGCAGCCGCTGGATCGCAGGGGCGGGTGCGTTCGTGGGGTTTGCGTTATCGATCAGGCACTTCGAAACGCGCCGCGACGTGAATGACGGGCCGCGTTTCGATGCCCGTATCATGGCGCGATGCCCCGCCCGCCAGCACGGGCCGCGCCACTTTTCGATATGAATGCCATGAATATCGCCGATGTCGACCTGAACCTGCTGAAAGTGTTCGAAGTGCTGTTCGACGAGGGCGGCGCGAGTCGCGCGGCGATCCGGCTCGACCTCACGCAGTCCGCCGTCAGCGCCGCACTGCGGCGCCTGCGCGCGCTCTACGGCGATCCGCTGTTCGTGCGCACCGGCCGCGGCCTCGCGCCCACCGCGCGTGCGCGCGAACTGAAGCCGCTGATCGGCGAGGCGCTCGACCGCTGCCGACAGAGCCTCGCGTTCGGCGCGCCCGCGCCGGCCTCGTTCGAGGGGCGTGCGGTGTCGGTCGCGATGTCGGACGATTTCGAGATCGCGTTCGGCGGTCGCCTCATCGAATGCGCCGCTCGGCTCGCGCCGGGCCTGCGCGTGATCTTCCGGCAGACGCACAGCCAGATCGTCGGCGACGCGCTCGCGAACCGCGAGGTCGATCTGGCGATCGCGGCGGGCGGCTTCGCCACACGCGGGCTCGGCCACATGGCGCTCGGCCACGGGCGCTATGCATGCCTCGTCGATCCGGCCGCCGCGCCGGGCCGGCTCGTGCTGACGCTCGACGATTTCCTGGCGCGCGAGCATGTGCTGGTGTCGTCGGGCGGCGTGGTCGGGATCGTCGACGAGGCGCTCGCCGAGATCGGGCGCCGCCGCACGGTGCGCGCGTCCACCACGCACTTCGCCGCGCTGCCGTTCCTGCTGCGCGGCACGCCGGCCGTGGCGACGATCCCGCATCACGCTGCCGAGGCGCTCGCGCGCATGACGGGGCTCGGGCTCGTCGCCTGTCCGCTCGCGATGCCGGCCTACCCGGTCGCGCTCGGCTGGCGCGTCAGTACGCTGCGCGACGCGGCCGTGGCGAAGCTGCGGCAGGCGATCGTGGACAGCTTCGCCGGGTTTGCGGCGGCCAGCTTGGCCGGCGGCCGGCCGTAGCGGGCGGCGGCGGGCGCGAACGATCGCGGGCCGCCGGTGGGCGGCCGAAGGGCGAGCGGTGCGCGGAGCCGGCGGGCCAGGCCAATGGCGCGGCCCGACAGTGCGCCCCAACGGTGCGGTCGCGGCCGTCAGTCGCGCGCGGCGAAGGGCGCCGCGGCGCCCGCCCGGCAGCGAGCCGAGGCGGCCAAGCGACATGGCCGGCGACGCGACCGCGACGGGCCGCGATCGCACCGGGATCGAGCTGCTCGGGCGCCATGCCGCAGGTGGCGCCGCGCCCGCGCACCGGGCGCCGTTCGAGCCGCCACGCACCGGTTCCGGCGCTGGCTTGGACAAGATTTCCCACGCCGTTTCGCGCCGGGCCGGTTACCATCGCGGCATCCCGTGGTGTCACGAAAGCGTCATGCAGCACGCGCAGCGTCGAAGGCGTAACGACGCGTTTGTTGACCGACACACCACACCGACCGAGGAGGACGACGACGTGAGCGACCCGAAATCGAATCCGAGCGGCCCTGGCGCCGACATCGACGCATTGCGCGGCATGGCCGGCGAGCCGGGCGCCGCCGGCCCCGACGATCCGGAGCGCCGCCGCGCGCTGGGCGGTCTGGCCGCGCTCGGCGCGAGCTTTGCGCTGGGCGCCTGCGCCGCGCCGCCGGGCGGCGTGCAGGCCGCCGCGCCGCGCAGCGAGGCCGAGTTGCGCGTCGATCGCGCACTGCGCGAGCAGGTCCGCCATATCGTCGTGATCTACGCCGAAAACCGCAGCTTCGCGAACCTGTACGGTGATTTCCCGGGCGTCGCGCAGCCGCTCTCGACGGTGCCGGCCGAGCGCTACACGCAGCTCGACCGCGACGGCAAGACGCCGCTCGCACGGCTGCCGGCGATCTGGGGCGGGCTGGTGCCGCAGGCGCAGGAGGTGGACGGCAGGCGCTACATGATCGCCGAGCGCGACATCCAGGGCCTCAAGAACGCGCCGTTCCGGATCCACGACGCGCACGGCAAGCCGCTGCCCAACGGCGTGATCACGCGCGACCTCTGGCATCGCTTCTATCAGAACCAGATGCAGATCAACGCCGGCCGCAACGACCAGTTCGCGGCCTGGGCCGATTCGGGCGGGCTGGTGATGGGCCACTACCGGAACTCGGCCGAAACGCTGCGGCTCTGGCAGCTCGCGCGCGACTACACGCTCTGCGACAACTTCTTCATGGCGGCGTTCGGCGGCTCCTGGCTGAACCACATCTTCCTGATCTCGGCGCAGGCGCCGTTCTATCCCGACATCGCGACCAGTCCTGCCAAGTCGCTCGTCTCGGTGGTGGACGGCGACGACCCGGCCGGCACGCGCCTGAAGCTCGCCGACGATTCGCCGGCCTCGGCACTCGACGGCCCGCCCAAGTTCGTCAACGACGGGCTGTTCACGCCCGACGGCTATGCGGTGAACACCATGGCGCCGCCGTACCAGCCTAGCAACGTGCGCCCGCTCGAGGGCGGCAACCCGGCCTATGCCGATCCGACCAACCCGCGCGTGCTGCCGCCGCAGCGCTACGCGACGATCGGCGACCGGCTCTCGGAAAAGGGCGTCGACTGGGCCTGGTACTCGGGCGCGTGGCAATACGCGCTCGACCACCGCGACACCGGCATGGTGCCGGACTTTCAGTATCACCATCAGCCGTTCAACTATTTCGTGAACTACGCGCCCGGCACCGAGGCGCGCCGCCGCCATCTGCGCGATGCCGGCCTCGGCGACGATCCGTCCACCAACCGGCTGCTGGCCGACATCGACGCCGGCAAGCTGCCGGCCGTGACGTTCTACAAGCCGCAGGGCAACCTGAACATGCACGCGGGCTATGCGGACGTCGAATCGGGCGATCGGCACATCTCGACCGTCATCGAGCACATTCGCCGCGGCCCGCAATGGGCCAATACCGTGATCGTGATGACGCACGACGAGAACGGCGGCTGGTGGGATCCGGTCGCGCCGCCGCAGGGCGACCGCTGGGGGCCGGGTTCGCGCATTCCCGCGCTGGTGATCTCGCCGTTCGCGCGGCGCGGCCACGTCGATCACACGTTCTACGACACCAACTCGATCCTGCGCTTCATCAGCCGCGTCCACGGGCTCGCGCCGCTCGACGGCGTGGCGGCGCGCGACCGCGCGTTCGCCGCGCGCGGGGCGACGCCGCCGGGCGATCTGGTCAATGCGTTGACGATCGGTTGAGCGGGTTGGCGCGAGTCAGCCGATAGGCTTCGTGATCGGCGCGGGGAAGGCAAAACGGGCAGCCGGAAGCGGCTGCCCGTTTGTACATGCGGCGGGTGGCGCGCGTCGCATCGGCCCGCCATGGTGCCGTTCGCGCGACAGGCCTCGCGCGTCCCGCCGTTGCCGTCAATGTCTCAATGCCGGGACGACATCCGCAGCGTCAGCACGCCGGCGCCGATCAGCAAGGCGCCGCCGCCACAGGCGAAGCGGCGGTGTGCCGTGGCGCCTGTCAGCCGCGAGGCTGCGTAGCGTGCGAGGCGCGCGTAGCAGGCGGCGTTTAGCGTCGCGATGCAGACGAAGGTGGGCACCAGCACTGCGCACTGCGACAGGAAGCTGGTGTGAGGCGATACGAACTGCGGCACGAACGCAACGAAGAACACGATGCTCTTCGGGTTCAGCGCGGTGACGGCCCATGCGCTCAGGAAGCGGCGCGCGGCCGATTTCGGCTCGGCCGGCACGGTCTGCCGGCCGGCTGCCCGCGCCTGCAGGATCGAGCGCAGGCCAAGATAGATCAGATAGGCGCCGCCCGCCAGCTTGAGCGCCGTGAACGCGGTGGCCGACAGCGCGAGCAGCGCGCCCGCGCCGGCCAGCGAGACGGCCATCGCGATGGTGTCGCCGGCCGCCACGCCGGCCACGGTGCTCCACGACGAGCCGTGACGGTTCGCCAGCGAATCGCCGATCACGAGCAGGATGGTCGGGCCGGGGATCAGTACCAGCACGATGCACGCACTGGCGAACGCGAGCCAGGTTTCGAAGGTCATCGGAAGCTCCGTGACGGTGATGAGCCACCAGTGATCCACGGCCGGCTACCCGTTGTCAAGCGGAACCGGGTGCGGAGGATTGACCGACCGCCGGGGCGGGCCGGCCGAGCCGTCACGCCGGCTAAGCGCGCCGCCTGTCGGCGCCGGTCGCGCCGCTTCCCGCTACCTTGGCGGCATCGTGCGCGGCTTCGGCTGCCCCGCAGCGTGCCCGGTTCGGCTCGACCAGCGTCGCCGTGTTGCTTGCCGAGTTGCCCGAGCTGGGCAGGCGGCCATCCGCAAACGCATGGCCGCGTTGGTCGGCGTCGCGCCGCTGACCCGTGATTCGGGCCCATGCGTGGCCAACGATGCGTCCGGGTTGGATGCTGCCGACGGGTAGCGCGCCGGAACCCGGCTTTCCTATCCCTCGACTCTCAAGACGGCTGCTCGGCGCCCGGGGCCCCTCACGCCGCCGAGCTCGCCGCGGCCTGCGCGCCCGGCTTCAGCGTCGCGTCGAATGCGCGGCACGAGGCGCGGAAGTGGTCGATCTTCGCCTCGGTGTCGGCCGGGAACGCGAGCGGCGCGGTGGACCACGCGTCGCGCGGCAGCCGCCGGCAGATCGCGTGATCCTCGTCGAACACCTGGCGGTTCAGCCGCGCCGTGGAGGCGAAGAATGGCTCGATGATGGCGTCGGCCGTCGCGCCCTTAGTGGGAGCGCCGTACAGCCGGCTCGTGAAGCGCGTGAGCCCGGCTGCCTCGCCGCCCGCCGGCAGGAAGTGCTGCAGCGAGTACGAGTAGCCATAGGTCGAAGAGATCATCGTGAACGGGAACAGATACAGGCTCAGATAACCTTCGTACTGGTAGTCGATGGCGAACAGCCGCCGCAGCTTGGCGAGCTGGTTGCGCTGGCGCGAGGCGCCGATCGGCGCGCGCCAGAGCGAGTTCACGCCGTCGTAGCGGTTCTCGCCGTCCTCGAGAGCGAGCGCGCCGAGCGTGCCCGGATGCACGGCGCCGATGTGGTACGGCTCGAGCGCGTTCTCGACCGCGAGCGGCCAGTAGCAGCCGTAGTCGTAGCGGTTCAGGTCGAGCCGCCGGTCGATATTGAAAGAGATGTCGGCCACGACCGGCTCGAACTCGCCGAGCTGGGTGGCCAGGTCGGCGGCGGGACGGATGCCGACGAACAGGAAGTCGCCGCACCATTCGAGCGCGTAGGTGTTGAGCGCGGCGCGCTCGATCGAGCAGTGGCGGAACCGCTCGCGGCCAGGGATGATCAGCTGCCCTTCTCGGTAGGTCCAGCCGTGATAGGCGCAGCTGGCCGTCTGGTTGCCGCTGTCGTCGAGGTACATGCGCGCGCCGCGGTGCGGGCAGCGGTTGTCGAACGCTACGAGTTCGCCTGCGTCGTTGAACACGACGATCTCGCCGGCCGCGCAGTCGAAGCGCACGAAGTCGCCGTCAGCCGGCAGCTCGCGCCGGTGGCCCACCAGGTGCCAGTGGCGCGTGATCAGTTCGAGATCGAAGTCCATCGCCGTGTTCACAGTTTTTTCGCAGGGGCGGCGTACAGGGTGGCGCCGTCCGGCACCTTGCGCATCACCACGGCGCCGGCGCCGATCCGGGCGTCGGCGCCGATCGCCACGCGCGGCAGCACGCGCGCGCCCGAGCCGAAGAACACGCCTTCACCCACCCGCACGTGGCCGGTCAGGTCGACGTGCGAACTGAGCGTCGAATAGGCCCCCACCGTGACGTCGTGACCGACGCTCGACAGGATGTTGACGGCCACGAAATCACCGATCTCGCTGTCGGCCGACAGCACCGCCTGCGGACACAGCACAACGCCCGTGCCGAGCCGCGCGCTGCGCGCGACCACCGCGCTCGGGTGACGCAGTGAGGCGAAGCGCGCCCCGCGCGCGGCGAGCCGGGCGACTACTTCGCGCTTGGCCTGCGGCTCACCGATCGCGATCAGCAGCGCGTCGCCGTCGGCGGGCTGGTAGGTGTCGATGTCGCCCCGCCATTCGAGCGCGTAGGGAAAGCCGTCGAGCGCCTGCGGATTCACGTCGAGGAAGCCCGTCACGCGTGGCCCGAGGCCTGCGTCGGCGGCGTCCTCGGCCCAGTTGATCAGCTCGCGCGCGAACGCGCCGCCGCCGGCCACGAGGTAGCGGGCGGGCGGCCCGGCATCGTGCGGCGCACCTGTCTGCCTGCTCGTCGGCCCATTCATCAGCGTACCCGGTAGCCGCCGTCCACGACGAGCGCCGTGCCGGTCACCCAGCGGCTCGCGTCGGACAGCAGGAACAGCGCGGCATTAGCCACGTCCTCGGGCTCGCCGAAGCCGAGCAGGTGGCTCGACTCGTAGGCGGCCACCGCCTCGTCGGGGCTGCCGCGCGTGAGCCGCGCATGCATTTCGGTGCGCACCGCGCCGGCCGCGATCGCGTTGACGCGGATTCGGCGCGGCGCGAGTTCGCAGGCGAGCGAGCGCATCAGCCCTTCCACGCCGGCCTTGGCGGCCGAATAGGCGGTCATCCCGACTTGTCCCGTCGAGGCGGCCACCGACGACATCAGCACCAGCGAGGCGCCGTCGGCCAGCACGCCCTTCTTCGCCGCCGCGCGGGCGATGCCGAACGCCGCAAACAGGCTGCTGGCGAACGTATCGTCGAGCTGCGCCTGCTTGGTCATGCGTGCGGGGCGGATCAGCTCGATGCCGGCCGCGTGGAACACGCCTGCCAGTGCGCCGTGCGTCTCGGTCAGTGTCGAGATCCATTCGGCGGTGAGGTCGGCGTCGTCGAGCGCGCGCACTTCGGCGCGATGGCCGTTGCCGGGCAGCGCCGCGAACGTGTCGGCGAGGCGCGCGGCGTCGCGCCCGCCGGCGATCACGCGGCCGCCGGCGCGCGCGATCGCCACCGCGGTGGCGCGGCCGAGGCCCGACGAGGCGCCGGTGACGAGGTAGGTGCCGCCCGCGAGGGCGTGATCGGAGAAGACGGTCATGATTCGATGGTGTCGACGACGGCAAGCGGGCCGGCCACGAGCGAGGCCGAGGCCCACGAGTAGCCGACCCCGAAGCCGAACAGGGCCAGACGCTGGCGTTGCGTGGCGAGCGTCCCGCGCAGTTCGGTGGTCATCAGGAGCGGGATCGACGCGCAGCTCGTGTTGCCGTAGGTGTTCAGGTTGACGGGGACGCGCTCGCCCGGCAGGCCAGCCTTCTTCGCCAGATGCTTGAGCATGAACAGATTGGCTTGATGGAACAGGAACGCGTCATAGTCCGGCACGCCGTGCCCGGCCAGCTCGAGCGTGCGCGCGACGAGCGGCGGTATGCGCCGCAGCGTGAAGTTGAAGATTTCGCCGCCGTTCATGAACAGGTGCGCGCGCGAGCGGCCCGCGAGCTGCGGGTCGGCCCCGGGCGCGGCTTGCGGCGCGTCGGCCGCAGTGCCGGCGACCACGCTTTCCCGGCAGCCGCCGCCCGGCACGATCAGGTTCGGCACGCCGGCCCCGTCCGAGCCGATCACGAATACGGCGTCCTCGGCCGTCTCGTCGGCCTCGAGCGCGGTGACCGTGCCGGCGTCGCCGAACAGCAGGGCGGTGGCGCGGTCGTCGGGATCGACCAGCTTGCTGATGGTGTCACCCACCGCCAGCAGCACACGCCGCGCGGCGCCGCTGCGGATCAGATTCATGCCGAGCCAGAGCGCCTGTGGGTAGCCCGAGCAGCCGAGATTGATGTCGAGCGCGATCGAGGCGGCGGGCAGCCCCCAGGCGGCCTGCAGCACGAACGCGGTACCGGGTAGCCGGTAGTCGGGCGTCTGCGAGACGAACAGCACCGCGTCGACCTCTTCGGCTTGCCAGCCGAGGCCGCGCAGCAGATGGTCGCCGGCGGTGCGGCACAGGTCGCCGGCAGTTTGGCCGGCGGCGGCCACGCGGCGGCGCTCGACGCCGACCATCTTGACCACGTCTCGCACGGCAGCCTCGCCGAAACGTTCGACGAAGGCGTCGTTGGCGAGCTCGTGCGAGGGCACGCACGATACCACCCCGGCGATGCGTGCGCCGCCGGAGCGCAGCTCCCGGCCGGCGAAGGCGAGCGGCGCGTTCAAGCTCAGCCCTTCTGCGCCGCGATCAGCGCTTCGATGTCGGCCACGGTCTGGCAGTTGCCGAGCGCCTGGCCGTTGAGCAGCACGCCGAAGCAGTCGTCGGCCAGCGCGATGGTCGAGACGATCGCGAGCGAATCCCAGTTGTAATCGGCGAGTACCAGTGCGGGGGACACCTCGGCGGTGTCGATTTCAAAGACTTCCGCGAGCCCTTCGTAGAATGCGTTCATTAGAATTCCTGCCTAAAACTAACAGTTCAACAGACAGCCGGCCCAAGAGTAGCCGACGCCGAATCCGAGCAGCATGGCGCGCGTGCCGCGTGCGAGCCGGCCTTCGCCGCGCAACTGCTCGAGCGCGAGCGGCAGCGTCGACGATACCGTGTTGCCGGTGTACTCCATGAGGATCGGGAAGCGATCCTCGGGAACTTTCATTTTCTTGCGCAGCGCCTCGAGCATAAACCGGTTCGCCTGGTGCAGCACGAAGCAGTCGATGTCGTCGCGCGTGAGGCAAGCGCGTTCGAGCAGCCGGTCAGCCGCGCGCGGCACCTCTGCGAGCGAGAACGCCATCACCTCGGCGCCGTTCATGTAGAGATGCTCGTCGGTGCGCACGTTGCCGGAGGCATCCTCGTGCTCGCGAGCGCTCTTGGCGCTGCGCGGCTCGCGGAATAGCCCGGCGCGCACGATCAGGTTCTGCGCGCCGCGCCCGTCGGTGCCAAACACGAACGGGCCGATGTGCTCGGCCTCGGCGTCGGCCGCTCGCTCGTCCAAGCCGATCGCGGTGGCCGTCGCGCCGTCGCCGAACAGCGTGCGCACGCTCTTGTCGAGCGGGTGCAGGTACTTCGAATAGGTATCGGCAGTCAGCAGCAGCACACAGCGCGCCGCACCCGTCTCGATCAGCCCTTTGGCGAGCGACAGCCCGTACACATAGCCCGAGCAGCCGAGATTCACGTCGAACGCGCCGGCGTGGGTCGGAATCCCGAGCCGGTGCTGCAGCACGCAGGCGGAGGCCGGCAGCACGTAGTCGGGAGCCTGGGTGCAGAGGATCACGAAATCGATCTCGTCGGCGCGCACGCTGCCCTGAGCGAACAGCCGCCGCGCGGCCTCGAACGCGAGGTCCGAGGCGGTCTCGTCGTCGGCCGCCACGCGTCGCTCGCGTATCCCGGTCTTGGCGAGGATCTTCTCGGCCGGCCACTCCGGGTACAGCGCCGCGAGCGCGTCGTTGCCGAGCACCATGGCGGGCAGGTGGCTCGCGATGTCGAGGATCGTGGCGCGTGCGGCCATCAGCGCGCCTCCGCAATCAGAGAGACGATGCGTTCCACGTTGGCGTCCGACAGTTCCGGATAGATCGGCAGGCAGAGCACCCGGCGCGACGTGTCGCGCGCCACCGGCAGGTTGTCCGGATGTGCGGAGGGCTGGCCGCGGTAGTTCGGGAAATCCGAGATCAGCGGATAGAAGTAGCGGCGGCTGTAGATCTCGTGATCGCGCAGGTGTTGATAGAGCGCGTCGCGCGAGAGCGGGAATGGCTCGTCCACCAGAATCGGAAAGTACGAGTGATTGAACACCTTAACGTCCACCGGCGGCACGCAGCGGATTCCCGGCACGTCGGCCAGCAGTTCTCGATAGCGCGCGTCGATCGCGGCGCGCCTGGCGAGCGCGTCGTCGACGTACTCCAGCTGCAGCAGCCCGAACGCCGCGTTGATCTCGCTCATCTTGGCGTTGATGCCGGGGGCTACCACCGTCACTTCGTCGACGAAGCCGAAGTTCTTCAGGTGATCGATGTGTTGCTTGGTCTTCGCGTCCGGGCAGATGATCGCGCCGCCCTCGAAGGTGTTGAATACCTTGGTGGCGTGGAAGCTCAGGATCGACAGGTCGCCGTGCTCCAGCACGCTGCTGTCGTGCATCTGCACGCCGAAGGCGTGCGCGGCGTCGTAGATCACCTTCAGGTTGTAGTTGTCGGCGATGCGGCGGATCGCCTCCACGTCGCACGGCCGGCCATAGCAGTGCACCGGCATGATGGCGGCCGTCTGTGGCGTGATGGCCGCCTCGATCTTTTTCGGATCGAGGTTCAGCGTGTGCGGGTCGATGTCGACGAACACCGGCTTGATGCCGTTCCACAGCAGCGAGTGCGCGGTGGCGACGAACGAATACGGCGTGGTGATCACCTCGCCGGTGATGCGCAGCGCCTGCAGCGCCGTGACCAGCGCCAGCGTGCCGTTCGTGAACAGCGCCAGGTGCTTGACGCCGAGATACTCGCAGAGCGCCTGCTCGAGCCTCTGATGAAACGGGCCGCCGTTGGTGAGCACCTTGCTGTCCCAGATCTGTTCCAGATACGGCAGGAACTCGGCCAGCGGCGGCAGGTGCGGCTGCGTCACATAGATGCGTTCATCGGCCTGGGGCTCGACTACGCGTAACGGCAGGGCGTTCATCATGCGTCTCCGGTGAGGGCGGTCTCGGCGGCCGCGGAATCGGCGCTGGCGCCGGTAGCGGCGCGCTCCGGCACCGTGAACGGGGCCGGCGCCTCGTCGGCACACCAGCGCCGCCAGGCCATCCGGAACGCGTCGGACACCGCGTTGGCGATGCGCTCGGGCTGGAAGCCCGGCGACTGCCGGCAGCGATCGCGTAGGCCGCGTCGCACCGCGGCGAGTCCTTGTACGTCATTGGCGAGCGCGATGCCGCGGGCGACGAAATCGTCGGGGCTGTCCGCCACGAACTGCTCGAGTCCAACCGACGACATCCAGACCGCGCCTGCGCGGCTCGCCAGCGTGCCGCCGCGGATCGTCAGAGTCGGCACGCCCATCCAGAGCGCGTTGAGCGCGGTGGTCGAGCCGGTGTACGGGAAGGTGTCGAGGCAGAAATCGACGTGGTGATGCTGCTGCAGGTAGACGGCGGCCGGCGCGCGCGGCTGCAGGTCGAGCCGTTGGTGTGCGATGCCCTCGGCCGTGAACCATTCGAGCAGCATGTCCACACCGCCCACGCGCGGAACCGAGCCGACCCGCATGCGCGAGTTCGGCACCGCGTGCAGAATCCGCGCCCACACTGCGATCACCTCGCGGCGCAGCTTGTTCAGACGGTTAAAGCTGCCGAACGTCACGAAGCCGTTGTGCAGCGCGGGCAGGAGGTTGACGGGTGGGGCGTTGTCGACGGGCTTGAAGGTACCGCCCGCCGGCAGGTGGATGATTTTTTCGGTGTACTGGCGCTCCATCTCGCCGAACGGCACGCCGTAGCGGTCCGCGAAGTAGTAGTCCATCGCGTCGAGCCCGGTCGTGCCGGGATAGCCGACCCAGGTGATTTGCACGGGCGCGGGCTTGCGCGCGAGTGCGGTCAGGCGGTTGCGGCCGGTGTGGCTCGACAGGTCGAGCATGATGTCGATACGGTCGGAGCGGATCCGCTCGACCAGACGGTCGTCGGTCAGGCCCGCCACCTGCAGCCAGCTGTCGGTCCAGCCGCGCATGCGCTCGGTGACGCCGTCCTCGGTGGTGTGATTGTGGTAGACGTGCAGCGACAGAGACGGATCGCGGTGCAGCACTTCCAGGATCGGCATGACGTATGACGACACCGCGTGATTGAACAGGTCACCCGAGATGATGCCGACGCGCAGCTTGCGCTCCGGATCGCGCTTGTTGGGGTGACGCGGCCAGCGCGAGCGTACCGGCGCCTCGTGAATGTCGGCGAAGCGACGGTGCGCGGCGAAGATCGTCTCGCTGTCGAGCTGCGGATCATGGGTCATGCAGAACAGCAGGTTGCTGTGCATCGCGGCGTCGCGCGGCATCAGCTCGTGGGCACGGCGGAACGCCTGTTCGGCCTCCAGGGTGGCGCCCAGTTCGCTCAGCGCCACGCCGAGCGAGCCGTACATCTGCAGCGAATCGGGCGCGAGTTCGACCGAGCGGTTGCCGGCCGCGATCGCCTCGGTGCTGCGGCCCTGCGCGAGCAACGTCATGTTCAGCACGCGCCACGCTTCGGCATGGCTGTCGTCCACCGCGATCACGCGGCGCGCTTCGCGCTCGGAATCGGCGAGCCGGTTGGCCAGGCGCAGCACGTCCGCATAGAGCGTGCCGAGCACCACGTCGGCGGGATCGAGCGTGGTGGCGCGTGCCAGCGGCTCGGCTGCGGCCAGATACTCGCCATGCTTGTGCAGCGCGTTGCTGAGCGACTTCCAGGCATAGGCGCTACCCGGATAGCGCTCCGTCATGGTGCGTGCGTGCTTGACCGCGTCGGCGTAGCGGCCTTTGTTGTAGAGCGCGGTGAAGCGCGTGATGTCCTGCTGGGTCGGCCGGCGCGCGAGGCCGCCGCGCGGGTCCGCGTTGACCGGCGCCTCGTCGGCGGCGGGCGCGGGCGTGGCCGCCACCGTGTGGCCGGCGGCGGCGGTGCCGACCGTGGCCGCGCGTCCCTCCTCCGAGATCGACAGGCGCTGGATCAGGCCGTCGAGCGCCGGGCCGCGGATGCCGCGCTGCTGGCACATGCCGATCATCGCCCAGGCGGCCGCCGCGCGGCCCGCCTCGATCTGCGCGTTGATGTAGGCCACCCAGAACTGGCCGTTGTTCGGATCGACGCCGAGCGCGACTTCGAAGTGCGGCAGCGCCGCCTCCGGGTTGCCGGTCTGCACGTTCAGCACCGCCAGGTTGTAGCGTGCGTCCGCGTGGTTCGGCCGGGCCGCGATGACCACCTCGTACATGGCCTTGGCATCGGCGAACTCGCCGTTGTGATGGCAGGCGATCGCGCTCTGCATCACGAGCGCGATGTCCGCGTCGAACTGCGGATCATCGGGCGCGGAGCGGGTGGACGGCATCGGGTCGGACATGGCGGAATTCGAACGGAGATAGCGAATGATGGAAATTATCCGGCGGCGCGCGGCCTGCCGAAGCCCGGAACTGACTGGTAAACCGCCGTCAGTTTTATGGATGTGAGGGGGCGGGTCGCTCCACGGGGGGCGGATCAGGGCGGCGCAGCGCCCCGGAATCCTGTGACGAAGCAAAAAAAAGCCCGCGCGGGGCGGGCTTGGAGGTGAACGAGCACGCGCTCGTGCGCGTGAATTGTGTTTATTCGGATCGGTTCGCGCTCAATAGTGCAGCGCGGCGGCGGTCTGGCTGTACTGGCGAGCCGCGTTGACGCGCTCGATCGCGCTGCGGTATTCGACCTGCAGCTCGTCGCGCGTCTGCGTCGATTCGGCGAGCACGGCCGCGTCGATGGCCTGGATCTCGCGGATCATCAGCAGGCTCTCGGGCGACTGCTCGGCCTCGATCGACATCAGGTAGGGGTTGCGTGCCGCCACCAGCCGCTCGACGCTGGCCCAGTCGGCCAGGCGCACCGCGCGCTCGATGTCGTGCGTCATCGCCAGGACCTGGCTTACCAGGGTGTGCTGTTCCATGTCCGTTTCTCCCATGACCGCTTACTTGTTGGTGGCGAGCGCGCCGGCGCTGTTGGTGCCGCCGAACAGCTGGGTCAGGTAGTTCTGGTTGGTCGTCATCGCGGCCAGCACCGTGTTCAGTTGCGTGAACTGGGCGTTGTACTGGGTGGTCAGCGTCTTAGCGTAGGCGGCCAGCGCGCTCTGCTGGCTGCTCAGGCTCGTCAGCGTCGAGGTGACGGAGTTCTCGCTTTGCGTGAGCACGCCATGGGTGGACATGATCGACGTGATCGCGTTGTTCATCTTCGCGCCGAGGCCGTTGGTGCTGTTGAACAGCGACGCGGCCACGCCCGGTTTGCTCGACAGCGTGGTGGTCAGCGTTGCCTGGTTGATCACCAGGTCGCCCGCCGTCGCGCCGTCGGAGCCGTCCGACACCGAGATGCCGAGCGAGCTCAGCGTGGCGGTCACGCCGTTGCTGCTGACCGAGCCGCCGAGCATCGACGACAGCTGCGTCTGGATCGAGTTGAGCGCCGAATCGCCGAACAGCGTGCCGACCGTGGGCGTGCTGCTGCCGGCGGTGGTGCTGTACGAGCCGACCGTCTGCATCGCCGTGACGAGCGCGTTGTAGTTCTGCACGAAGGTCGTGATCGCGGCCGTCTGCTTGGTGGTGTCGGCGGCGATGGTCAGCGTCTGCGTGGTGGCCGGCGTGGCGGTCGAGACCGCTGCCTGCGTGAGGTTCAGCGTGACGCCGGCGATCGCCGAGGTCACCGTGTTGGTCGCGCTCGAGTTCGCGATGCCGCCCACCGTGAATTGCGCGTCCTGCGCGGCGGTCGACTGGGTCCACGAGGTGGCTGCCGTGGTGCCGGCCGAGGTGATGGTCGACTGGCCGCCGGTGGTGCTCGACTTGGAGGTGACGCCGAGCTCCGACAGGCCGTTGTCGGTGGTGGCGTTTACGCTCACGCTGATGGCGTTGGCCGCGCCGCTGTTGGCCGAGCTCAGCACCAGGTGGGCGCCGTCGGCACCGTTGACGATGGTGGCCGTCACGCCGGGATTGTCGCTCGCGTTGTTGATCGCGTCCTTGATGCCGGCCAGCGTGTTGTTGTTCGAGTTGATGTTGACGGTCGACGACTTGCCGTTGATGCTTAGCGTCAGGGTGCCGGCGCCGAGCTGCTTGTTCGCGCCGAATGCCGGCGACGACAGCGACTGCGACTGGGCAATCTGCGTCACGCCGATCTGGTAGGTGCCGGCCACGGCGCCGGAGCCGGCCGTCGCGGTCAGGCCGGTGCCCGAGGCGGTGGCCGTGAAGGTCTGGGCGAAGGAGCCGTCCGAAAGCGTGGTGAGCGACGACTGCAGCGTCGTCAGCGCCGTTTGCAGCGCCGTGTAGGCCTGCGACTTGTTCTGGTTCTGCGCGATCGCGGTCGACAGCAGGCTCGCCTGCGCGGCCGTCTTCGAATTGACGAGCGCGGTGACGAGGGTGGTGACGTTGAGGCCGGTGTTGCCGGTCGAGCCGCTGATGATCGACTGGGCGGCTTCCTGCAGCGCGGCGTTGCTGGACAGCTGGTTGTTGCTGGCTTGGGAAGTGCTGCTCGAAATCGTGGACATCGCGTAGCTCCGTTGAGGCGCCATCGATGGCGCAGGCAATTCAGTGGCGGATCGAGGCGGATCCTACGGCAAACCGTAGCGTGACGGTACAACGAAAAGGCGGCTGTTACAGCGCCAATTCCGAAAATGGGCGAGTACGAGACAAAAAGCGCGCGACGGCCACGAGGAAGATTGCACCGTCGCACGAACGGGCCGCCCGTGATGGCGCGGCCCGGGTTTTACAGCATGACTGCGCTTACTGCAGCAGCTTCAGAACCTGCTGCGGCAGCGAGTTGGCTTGTGCCAGCACCGAGATACCGGCCTGTTGCAGCACCTGCGCCTTGCTCAGCGCCGCCGTTTCCTGCGCGAAGTCCGCGCTCTGGATCTGCGATTGCGCCGACGACAGGTTCGTCGAGTTGGCCTGCTGCGTCTGCGCGATGCCTTGCAGACGGTTCTGGGTCGCACCGAGCGTGGCCTGCAGGTTGTTGATGGTGGACAGCGCGTTGGCGACCGACACGATGGCCTGGTTGGCGCTCGTCGCGTTGTTGATGTTCAGGCTCGACACGGTCGGCGGTGCGTTCACCGAGTTGATCTGCGAGATCATGTTGGCCGCCGCGCTGGCCTGGGCCGTCGTCATGCCGCTGGTGGCGCCGGTGGCGAGCGTCAGGTTCGTGACCGCCGTACCCGTGCCGGCTGCCGTGCCCGTCGTGAAGATCGCGCCGACTGCCGTCGTGCTCAGTGCTTGGCCGTTCTGATCCGTGAACGTGAAGCCGCCCTTGCCGTCCGACAGCACGTTGACCGAGGTGATGGCCGGTTGTGCCGCCGTGGTGGCCGCGCCGTTCGCGTCGAGGCTCATGTTCTGGATCGTGCCGACGTTGGTGCCCGATTGCACCAGGCCACCGCCGATCTTCGCCGCCGACAGGCTTTGGCTCAGGTCCAGGCTGACCGTCTGGCCGACGTTCGCGCCGATCTGGAACGTCACGATCCCGGCCGAACCGTCGAGCAGGTTCTTGCCGTTGAAGTTCGTTTGCGCAGCAATCCGGTTCACTTCCTGGATCTGCTGGGCCACTTCCTTCTCGGCCGCAGCCTGGTCGCTCGACGACAGCGTGCCGGTGGCCGCTTGCGTCGCCAGCGTGCTGATACGCTGCAGGCTGCTCGTCAGCGACGAGAGCTGGCTCGACGTCGTCTGGATCAGCGAGACGGCGTCGTTGGTGTTCTGCACGCCCTGGTTCAGGCCGTTGATCTGCGTTTGCATGCGCGTGGCGATCGCCAGACCGGCGGCATCGTCAGCGGCGCTGTTGATGCGGTTGCCCGACGACAGGCGCGTGATGGCTTGCGACAGAGCGCTCTGCGAGCCGTTCAGGTTTTGCTGAGCGACCAGCGAGTTGACATTAGTATTAATACCGAGCATGAAAATTCTCCTAAGAGAGCCGAGACCTATGATCCGCCAACGTTGGCATCGGCGGATGCACTCGTTCTTTGCTAGCCGCCTCAGAACAGGATGTCGGCGGCTCGAAAAAAAACTTGAGGGATAGTTGCGATTCGTCCGATCTTTCATTCCCTATCGGCCCGAATCGCGCTTCGCCCCGCCGTCGGACGCGACATGCGGCCGATGGCGGGATTGCACGCGGATGACTCCGCCCACAGATGGATGTCGGCAGCGGCGGGCGAGTCTTAAGTGCCGGGAATATCCGGGACGATCCGGATGTGCGCATGCGACAGCGAAGCGGTAAACCTCTAGCGGCCGGAATGTTTACCTGCTAACATGGCGGGCTGAATTGAGATTTCTGCAAGCGGTGCCCGTTTTTCGGCATGTCCAGCTGGCAGTCAAACGCGGCGCCTAGTGCGGGTTGCCGGGCGTTTCGCGGTGCATTCCGCCTCTCTTTTCCGGCCTCCGAGGCCACCAAGCCGCTCGTTTCGCCTGTGCGTGGAAACGCCCGGAAGGCCGGTGCGTGGCGCTTGGCCGCTACGTTTTTGACCGTATCAAGCAATTTGGGAACGACATGACGACGATTCTTCTGAAGGAAAACGAGCCGTTCGAAGTAGCGATTCGCCGCTTTCGCCGCGCGATCGAAAAGAACGGCCTGATCGCTGAACTGCGTGAGCGCCAGTCTTACGAAAAGCCGACGGCGGTGCGCAAGCGCAAGAAGGCCGCGGCAGTCAAGCGCCTGCACAAGCGCCTGCGCAGCCAGATGCTGCCGAAGAAGCTCCACTAAGCTTCCGCAGTTCGCATCGCGACGGCGGTGCCACCTCGCAAGAGGCGGCACCGCCGTTTTGCTTTCCGGCTCCAGCGCGCCCGGGACCGGGGCGCGGTATGAATTCAGGCCGCGGAGGCGGTCCTCTTCGGCTTCGCGGCGGGCCGCTCGGCGCCGGGCCGGCTGGCCGTTCTTGTTGTGTTTGCCGCCCCGGCCGCCGGGCTGGCCGCGCCCCTGGCCGCCGTGGCGGCCGGCTTGCCGAGCGCCGCGCAGGCGGCCCGGCAGGGGCAGTCGAATTCGTGGTCGTTGACCATCCCGATCGCCTGCATCAGCGCGTAGCAGATCGTCGAGCCGACGAATTTGCAGCCGTAGCGCTTGAGCGCCTTGCTGAGCGCGTCGGACGCCTCGGTCGAGGCCGGCGCGTCGCGATACGAATGCCAGCCGTTCTGCACCGGCGTGTCGCCGACGAACGACCACAGGAACACGGCGAGCGAGCCGTGCTCCGCGCGGATGCGCTGGACCGCGCGCGCATTGGCGATCGCCGATTCGATCTTCAGGCGGTTGCGCACGATGCCCGGGTTCTGCATCAGCGCCTCGACCTGGGCCGGCGTGAAGCGGGCCACCGCGTCGGCGTCGAAGTTCGCGAACGCGGCGCGATAGTTCTCGCGCTTGTTCAGAATCGTCGACCACGACAGGCCGGCCTGCGCGCCTTCGAGGATCAGCATTTCGAACAGATGGCGATCGTCGCGCGACGGGCGCCCCCATTCAGTGTCGTGATAATGCGCGTCGGCCTCCGTGCGGACCCAGTTGCAGCGTTTACCCATCGATTCCTCGCGTCGTTGGCGGCCCGATTGTCGGCCCGCGGATCTGGCGCTGCCCAGCATAGCCGAACGGCCAGGCCGCGCAAGCCGGCCATTCGGCGATTCAGCGATTCAGCGATTCGCCCGGCGCGCGATGCCGGGCGACGCGCCGCGGCAATCCGGTTAAGCTCTCGCCTCGGTTGGTCCTTTCCCGCAGCTTCCGGAGTATTGCAGCATGCAGCAGACGCGCGCCGGCACGGCACCCATTCATCTGCTCGGCATCGACGGCGGCGGCACCGGCACCCGTGCCGTGCTCGCCGATGCCCACGGACGCGAGCTGGCGCGCGGCAGCGGCGGCCCCTCGGGGCTCGCGCTCGGCATCGACGCGGCCTGGGCGTCGATCGGCGCGGCCTGCGCCGAGGCGTTCGCGCAGGCCGGCCTGCGGATCGACTGGGCGCGCTGCGTCCTGGGCTGCGGGCTGGCCGGCAGCAATCATCCGGAGTGGCTGGCGGGGTTTGCCGCCAGCTCGCCCGCCGCCGCGCTGGCAGTCGAGAGCGACGCCTACACCACTGCGCTCGGTGCCCATGGCGGCGCGCCCGGCGTGATCGTCGCGCTCGGTACCGGCAGCATCGCGGCCGCGCTCGACGCGCAGGGCCGCTGCCGGATCGCCGGCGGCTACGGCTTTCCCTCCGGCGACGAGGCAAGCGGCGCCTGGTTCGGGTTGCGCGCGCTCGCCCACGCGCAGCAGGCGCTCGACGGCCGCGTGCCGGCCGATGGGTTCGCGGCGGCGCTGCTCGAAAAGACCGGCGCCACCGATCGCGACAGCCTGGTGGTTTGGTCGTGCGCGGCGAATCAGACCGCCTACGCGATGCTCGCCCCGGTCGTGTTCGCGCATCGCGAGCATCCGGTCGCGGCCGGGCTGATCGCCGAGGCGGGCGGCGCGATCGGCCGCATGATCGACGCGCTCGATCCCGCGCGGACGCTGCCGGTGGCGCTGTGCGGCGGGCTGGCCGGCCACCTCGAGGCTGCCGTGCCCGAGCCGCACCGCGCGCGGCTGCGCGCGCCGCTGGCCGATTCGGCGCACGGCGCGCTGCGGCTCGCGCAACGCGAGGCCGCGCGGCTGGCCGGCGCCCGTTGAACGGCGGCGGGCACGCCGGCGATTGTTGCGCGGGCTGCATCGGCCGGCGATAAAATGCAAGGTTTCTGCATTTGCCGGCCGCCATGTATCAAGTCATCTGCACCGATCTCGACGGCACGCTGCTGAACAGCGATCATCAGCTCGACCCGTACACGATCGAGACGGTGCGGCGGCTGGCCGGCGACGGCGTGCCGTTCGTGATCGCGACCGGTCGCCATCACGCCGACGTCGCGGGGATTCGCGACGTGCTCGGCATCCGGCCTTACCTGATTACCTCGAACGGCGCGCGCGTGCACGCGCCCGACGACACCCGGCTTCACGCGCTCGACATCGCGCCGCCGCTGGTGCGCGAACTGGTCCGGCCCGAAGTGGCGGGCGCGCACGCTCGCGTGATCGTCAACCTGTTTACCGACGACAGCTGGCTGATCGACCGCGAGGCGCCCGCGCTGCTCGCGTTCCATCAGGATTCGGGTTTCCGCTACCGCGTGGTCGACATGCTCGCCCACGACGGCGCCGGCGTCGCGAAGGTGCTGTATATCGGCGAGCCGCGCGATCTGGCCGTGGTGGCCGCCAATCTCGCGAACCGTTTCGGCGACGCGCTCTACGTGACCTATTCGCTGCCCGATTGCCTGGAGGTGATGACGGCCGACGTCTCGAAGGGGCGGGCGCTGCGCGTCGTGCTCGAACGGCTCGGCATCGATCGCGCCCACTGTGTCGCATTCGGCGACAACATGAACGACATCGACCTGCTCGAAACCGCCGGCTTCCCGTTCATGATGGACAACGCCAACCCGGACCTGATGCTGAGGCTGCCGCGCGTGCCGCGCATCGGCAGCAATGCCGACGCGGGCGTGGCGCGCCACCTGCGCACGCTGTTCGAACTCGGCGCCGATCCGATGCGCTGAACGCGCACCGCGGCCGCGCGCCTCGCAATTCCCGGCTTTTTGTTCGACGCCGAATGCCTGGTGAAACCCGCCGCGGCCGCGCGGCGATTTTCGTAAACCATGCGTTCAAAAAGAGGGAAAAACTCGTCCGTTGCGCAGCAAATAATTGACGCCGCCGCAATTGCATCGGATTATAGGATTTCCAATGCGTGGACAAGAGTCAACGATTGTTAAATTCCGCTCAGGCTGCGCAGGATTTTTATTAGAATTAAATCGCACTGTAATATAACGCATCCGCAATAAAATTTTCATACGAAACGGGCGCTGCCCGGCTTCGGCACAGTGCTGATTGCGGAACGCAGCGATGGTGCCGGGGCGCTGCACGCTCGGTGAATCGGGAACAGGGAGTGAAAAATGTCTCAATACGCAAAACTCAAGGCGCAGATCGCCGAACTCCAGGCGCAGGCCGAGGACGTGCGCCGTCAGGAAGTCGAAGCGGTAATCACCGACTTGCAGCGCAAGATTGCCGAATACGGCCTGACGGCGCAGGATCTCGGCTTTGCCGAACGCGCGCGGCGCGGGCGTCCGCCGAAAAAGGCGCCGCTGCCGCCGAAATATCGCGATCCCAAGTCGGGTGCCACCTGGAGCGGCCGCGGCAAGCCGCCCAATTGGATCGTCGGGAAAAATCGCGAGCGTTATCTGGTTGAATGAAAGGCCGGGCCGTGGACGATGGTGTAACAAAAGAAAGCCGCATGTCAGATGCGGCTTTCTTTTTGCAATTCGGATTGCGCGCGGGTTCGGTCGAATCCCGCGCGCAAGCCGGGTTTAGCCGGCGGCGAGTCGCGTCAAATGCGGCCGCTTCAGATGGGCACCCAGCGTTTCATAAATCTCCACATAGTGGCGCGCCATGGTCTTCGCACTGAATCGCGTTTCGAAACGCTGACGAATCGCTTCACGCGACAGCGTATCGATTTGTTGCAGGGCGCCGATCGCGCTGTGCTCGTCCTCGACGATAAAGCCGGTCAGCCCGTCCTCGATCACCTCGGGCACCGAGCCGCGGTTGAAGGCGACCACCGGCGTGCCGCATGCCATCGCCTCGATCATCACCAGGCCGAACGGCTCCGGCCAGTCGATCGGGAACAGCAGCGCCTTGGCACCGGAAAGAAACGCGGGCTTTTGCGCCTCGTTGATCTCGCCGATGAATTCGACGTTCGCGGTGGCGAGCAGCGGCTCGATCTCGGTCTTGAAATATTCCGCGTCGACCTTGTCGACCTTGGCGGCAATCTTCAGCGGCAGGCCGCTCTTGGCCGCGATTCGGATGGCGGTGTCGACGCGCTTTTCGGGACAAATCCGGCCCAAGAATGCCAGGTACTCGGGCTTCCGGTCAGGCTGCGGCGTGAGCAGCGTGTCGGGCAGGCCGTGGTAGACGGTGCCGGCCCAGCCCGCCTGCGGCAACGGAATGCGCTGAGAATTCGAGATCGACACCACCGGCGCGTTCGGGAATGCATTGAACACCGGCTGCAGCTCGGGCAGGTCGAGCCGGCCGTGCAGGGTGGTCACGTAGGGCACGTCCAGGCGCGAGAGCAGCGGGAACGGCAGGTAGTCGAGGTGCAGGTGCAGGATGTCGAACTCATGCGCGACGCGCGCCACCTGTTCGAGCAGGCGCATGTGCGGGGCCATCGAGTCACGGATCGACGGATCGAGGCGCAGCGCGCGCGGCCACGAGGCTTCGAGCTTCGCGGACGTGACGGAATCGCCGCTCGCGAACAGCGTGACGTCGTGGCCCAGTTCCACCAGGGCTTCGGTCAGGTACGACACGACGCGCTCGGTGCCGCCGTACAGTTTCGGCGGAACGGCTTCGTAGAGCGGGGCGATTTGGGCGATGCGCATGAGTGGTTCTCCTGTGCGTATGGTGGCCGGGCCGGCGTGCCGTGCGCCGATGGCGGCGGGCGGTGGGGCGCTCCGGGAAGGGGCGGCCAAGGGACCGCCAGCCGACCGTTCGACTCTATTATCGGGATCGGGCCGCGTGGATCGAGTGGTTTTGCAAACACTTAAGCCTTGTTACAGCCTGAAATAGGAGAAATTCTGGATGGCGGGCGGCCGTTTTTCGAGCGCCTGGGCGCGAATTGTGTCAAATGTAAAAATATCGTGAAAATGTCCTGAAGAAAGCGGATTGCGTGCCGTTATAATCCTTGCTAGTCAAGGGTTTACGTAAAAACGACCGATCCCGAAAATCCTCATGGATGTCGGAAAAATTCCTACACGGTTTACAGACAAATCCTGCGCTGCGCGTTCCCCTTTGCTGATAGCCGCGGAAAACCCGTTTGGCCACAATGACTGCAAGAATATAAACGCCGGTTGCCGACCCCGAGGGGCGAGCCGATCAGGCAAAATTTTCAAAGCAGATGGCCAAGATTTCTTACGGGGGAATCATGAGCGCGACCAGTGAAATGCTCGCCGAGATCAAGGAAGTTAACCTGTCGTACCTGTTGCTCGCGCAGCGTCTGCTGCGTGAGGACAAGGCGATGGGCATGTTTCGTATGGGCATCTCGGAAGAGATTGCGGACGTGCTCGCGAATCTGACGCTCGCCCAGACGGTCAAGCTGGCGGCATCGAACCAGATGCTGTGCCGGTTCCGTTTCGACGATCATGCCCTGCTGTCCTCGCTTGCCGACAAAGGGCGCAGTTCGGCCGTCGCGCAGGCGCACTCGGCCATCCTGATGGCCGGGCAGCCCGTCGAAAGCCTCCGCTAACACTCCCTACATCATCTGCCGTCCGTGGCCCGGTGCGCGCTTGCGCGCCCCGGCGCGCGTGGTCGGCCTCAATACCGGAATTCGCGGAGAGACTGCGATGGCGACGAAGAGCGTGGTGCTCGAGGTCAAGGAAATCACCCTGGCGATCGAGCTGATCGAGCTGGGTGCCCGACTGCAACTGCTGGAAACCGAGACTAACCTGTCTCGTGACCGCCTGATCAAGCTGTACAAGGAATTGAAAGGCGTTTCGCCGCCGAAGGGCATGCTGCCGTTCTCGACGGACTGGTTCATGACCTGGCAGCCGAACATTCACTCGTCGCTGTTCTACAACATCTACCGGTTCATGCAGGCCCATGGCGGCTGCGACTCGATCCAGTCGATCGTGAAGAGCTATCGGCTCTATCTCGAGCACGTCGGCCTGTCGGAGGACGACGAGGCGGCGCTGAGCCTCACGCGCGCCTGGACGCTGGTGCGCTTCTTCGACTCGGGGATGCTGCAGATGACGCCTTGCACGCGGTGCGGTGGTCATTTTGTCGCGCACGCCCACGACCCGCAGGGCGGTTTCGTCTGCGGGCTGTGCCAGCCGCCGTCGCGCGCCGGCAAGACCCGCAAGGCCGCCGCGAAGGCCGAGGCCGAACCCGCGGCCGCGCTCGCCGCGGTCTGAGCCCGGCCGGCCCCGCCCGCACCGGCGCATGCCTTGCCGGGCGCGGGATTGCGCCGGCCGCCGGCGCCGGCCCGAGGCGCCCCCGAGGGGCGTGATCCGGCCTGGTTTGCCGCCCCGGACCACGTCGGGTTAGTCCCCGCCCTCGCAGGTGAAAGTTTTCGACACCCCTGCCGTAAACCACTTATCGGCGGCCTTTCCCGCCGGCCATTCGTGAGGGACAGGCTGTGCTGATTATCGTGGGAACTCTCGTGACGTTGTTGTCCGTGTTTGGCGGCTACGCGCTCGCGGGCGGCCACTTGGGCGCCCTGGTCCAGCCGCTCGAGATCCTGATGATCGTGGGGGCCGGGGTGGGCGCCTTCATCCTCGGCAACGGGGTCAAGACGATCAAGGCGACGCTGCTCGTGCTGCCGCCGTTGTTCAAGAGCTCGAAATACACGAAGGCGCTGTACATGGAACTGATGGCGCTGCTCTACGTGCTGCTCGCCAAGGCGCGCAAGGAAGGCACGCTGACGCTGGAAGCCGACATCGACGATCCGGAAAAGAGCCCGATCTTCACGCAGTACCCGAAGATCCTGGCCGACAAGCACATGGTCGAGTTCCTGACCGACTACCTGCGGCTGATGGTGGGCGGCAACATGAACGCGTTCGAGATCGAGAGCCTGATGGACGAGGAAATCGAGACCCACCACGTGGAGGGCGAAGGCCCGGCCCACGCGCTCACGCGCGTCGGCGACGCGATGCCGGCGTTCGGGATCGTCGCGGCGGTGATGGGCGTGGTCCATACCATGGCCTCGGCCGACAAGCCGCCCGCGGTGCTCGGCGCGATGATCGCGCAGGCGCTGGTCGGCACGTTCCTCGGCATCCTGCTGTCCTACGGGCTGATCGGGCCGCTCGCGAGCCTCGCGGAACAGCGCGTGGCCGAATCGACGAAGCTGCTCCAGTGCATCAAGGTCACCATTCTCGCGAGCCTGAACGGCTACGCGCCGGCGATTGCGGTGGAGTTCGGCCGCAAGGTGCTCTTCTCGACCGAACGCCCGTCGTTCGCCGAGCTCGAGGAGCACGTGCGCCGGGTGAAGGCTAAGTAAGCGGAGCGGCCGGGCGATGAGCAAGGGCAAGGATCGCGCGATCGTCGTCAAACGGGTCGCGCCAGCGAAGAAGGGGCACCACGGCGGTGCCTGGAAGCTCGCCTACGCGGACTTCATGACCGCGATGATGGCGTTCTTCCTGCTGATGTGGCTGCTGTCGGCCGTCACGCCGGTGCAGTTGAAGGGCATCGCCGATTACTTCAACACGCCGCTGAAGGCCGCGCTGTTCGGCAACGGCGACCGCAGCTCGCACGACTCGAGCATCATCCAGGGCGGCGGCTCGGATATCACGCGCAGCGACGCCGGCACCACGCGCCGCACCGACGGCACCACCATGCTGGCCAGCCGCCTGGCGCAGAAGGGCCGCGACGACCTG
Organism: Burkholderia glumae LMG 2196 = ATCC 33617; assembly: GCF_000960995.1. NCBI lineage: Bacteria > Pseudomonadati > Pseudomonadota > Betaproteobacteria > Burkholderiales > Burkholderiaceae > Burkholderia > Burkholderia glumae. The sequence continues at coordinate 1,197,470 of NZ_CP009435.1, forward strand.
CACGATACCGATCCGGGTTCGCAGGATCGCGCCGAGCAGGCGCGGCTGCACGACCTGCAGATCAAGCTGATGGCCGCCATCGAGGCGAATCCGGTGCTGCGTCAGTTCAAGCAGCAGATCCGCATCGACTCGACGCTCTCGGGGCTGCGCATCGAGATCGTCGATACCCAGAAGCGCCCGATGTTCGCCACGGCGAGCAACATGGTCGAGCCCTACATGCGCGACATCCTGCGCGAGATCGGCAAGACGCTCAACGAGGTGCCGAACCGCATCGTGGTGCAGGGCCATACCGACGCGGTGCCTTATGCCGGCGGCGAAAAGGGCTACAGCAACTGGGAGCTGTCGGCGGACCGCGCGAACGCGTCGCGGCGCGAGCTGATCTCGGGCGGCATGGACGATGCGAAGGTGCTGCGCGTGACCGGCCTGGCCTCCACGCAGAACCTGAACAAGGCCGATCCGTTCGATCCGGAGAACCGCCGGATCAGCATCCTGGTGTTGAACCACAAGTCGGAAGTCGCGCTGATGCACGACGACGCGAGCACGACGACGCTGTCCAACGACGCGGCCGGTTCGCAGGCGCTGTCCCAGCAGATCGCTGCGCCGGCCAAGCCCGCGAAGCCGGCGGCGCCGGCGCCGGTGGCGCTGCCTGCCGTGGCGGCGCCGGCACGGCCTGCCGCCCATGCCCAATGACGTGACTATGGACCGAACGACATGATCCGCTCCATTCTGGCCATCGACGATTCCGCGACCATGCGCGGGCTGTTGCAGGTGACGCTCGCCGACGCCGGTTACGACGTGACCGTGGCGGCCGACGGCGACCGCGCACTGGAACTCGCTGCCGCGATCGCCTTCGACCTGGTGCTGACCGACCATCACATGGCGGGCAAGAACGGGCTCGACGTGATCCGCGCGCTGCGCGCGCGCGGCACCTATCGGCAGACGCCGATCCTGGTGCTGACCACGGAGAGCAGTGACACATTCAAGGCGGCCGCGCGTGACGCGGGCGCCACGGGCTGGATCGAGAAACCGCTCGAGCCGGACACGCTACTCAGTCTCGTCGCCGCGCTGGCGCCGAGCCATCCGTAGCGCCACCGGCAAGCGGCCGACCGCCCCCTCAAACACGACGCCAAACGACTTCGACGTGGATCCGGCATGACTCTCGACATCACACAGTTCTATCAGACCTTCTTCGACGAGGCCGACGAGCTGCTCGCGCAGATGGAGCAGCTGCTGCTCGGCCTGGACGCCGGCTCGCCGGACCCGGAAGACCTCGCGGCCATCTTTCGCGCCGCGCATTCGATCAAGGGCGGGGCGGCCACCTTCGGTTTCGCCGCCCTGACCGACACGACCCACATCCTGGAGTCGCTGCTCGATCGGGCCCGCAATCACGAGATCACGTTGACCGTGCCGATGATCGACGCGTTCCTCGAGACCAAGGACGTGCTCTCCGCGCAGCTGGCCGACTACCGCGCGAGCGCCGAGCCGGATGCCGCCGCGGCCGCGGCGATCTGCGCCAAGCTCGAGTCGCTGCTGAAGGAGGCGCTCGGCGGCGGTGCCGCCGGGCCCGCCGCGCCGCAGCCGGTGGCGGCCGCGCCGGCCGCGCCGGCCGCCGCGCCGGAGCCTGACTCGGACGCCGATCTCGAAAGCGCGTTCGCGGCGGCCTCGGCCGAATTCGATTCGGCCACCGGCGGCGCGCCCGAGCATGTCGTGACGCAGGCCGTGGAGGCCACCCATCCGGGCAGCGGGGGCGGTGAGGCCGAGGGTGGCGCGCAGGACGGTGAGCACCTGAAGGTCGTGCTGAGCGGCGTGGACGCGAAGGATCGCGAGCTGCTGGTCGAGGAGCTCGGCAATCTGGGCCACATCGTCGAGCGCAGCGAATCGGGCGGCGCCCTGACGCTCTGGCTCGAAAGTGACGTGCCGTCCGACGACATCGTCGCCGTGCTCTGCTTCGTGATCGACGAGAGCCAGATCTCGATCGGCCGCGGCACCGCGCCCAGCGCGGGCGGCCCGGCCGAGATCGTCACGGCGGCCGCGCCGCAAGAGGTGCGCGATACGCCGGCGCCGGCCGCCGAGGCCCAGCCGGCCGCACCCAGCGCACCGGCGACGCCGCCGGCTGCCGCGCCGGCGGCCCCGGCCGCCGCGCACGCCGATCACGGCGACGCGGCCAAGCCGGCCGCCAGCGCGGAAGACCGGCGCGCGCGCGCGCCGGCCGCCGCCGGCGCCGAGGGCAGCTCGATCCGCGTCGGCGTGGAGAAGGTCGACCAGCTGATCAACCTGGTCGGCGAACTCGTGATCACGCAGGCGATGCTGGCCGAGACCGCCAACGCGTTCGATCCGGCGCTGCACGACCGCCTCTTCAACGGCATGGCGCAGCTCGAGCGCAATGCGCGCGACCTGCAGGAAGCGGTGATGTCGATCCGCATGATGCCGATGGACTACGTGTTCAGCCGCTTCCCGCGCCTGGTGCGCGACCTGGCCGCGAAGCTCGGCAAGGAAGTGGAACTGGTCACGTTCGGCCAGGCGACCGAACTCGACAAGAGCCTGATCGAACGCATCATCGATCCGCTCACCCACCTCGTGCGCAACAGCCTCGACCACGGCATCGAAACGGTCGAGCGGCGCCGCGCGGCGGGCAAGGACGCGGTCGGCCAGCTGGTGCTGTCGGCCGCGCACCACGGCGGCAACATCGTGATCGAGGTCAGCGACGACGGGGCCGGGCTGAACCGCGAGCGGATCCTGAAGAAGGCCGCGCAGCAGGGCATCCCGGTGTCCGAGACGGCCAGCGACGACGAGGTCTGGAACCTGATCTTCGCGCCGGGCTTCTCGACTGCCGAGACCATCACCGACGTGTCCGGCCGCGGGGTGGGCATGGACGTGGTCAAGCGCAACATCCAGGCGATGGGCGGCCACGTCGAGATCTCGTCGACGGCCGGGCGCGGCACCACCACCCGCATCGTGCTGCCGCTCACGCTGGCGATCCTCGACGGCATGTCCGTCAAGGTCGGCAACGAGATCTTCATCCTGCCGCTGAACTTCGTGATGGAGTCGCTGCAGCCGGCTGCCGCCGACATCTACACGGTCGGCAACGGCGAGCGCGTGGTGCGCGTGCGCGGCGAATACCTGCCGCTGGTGGCCCTGCACGAAGTGTTCTCGGTGGACGATGCGCGCACCGATCCGACCCAGGGCATCGTCACCATCATGGAAACCGAGGGGCGCCGCTTCGCGATGCTCATCGACGAGTTGGTGGGCCAGCAGCAGGTGGTGGTGAAGAACCTCGAGACCAACTACCGCAAGGTACACGGCATATCGGCCGCGACCATTCTCGGCGACGGCAGCGTGGCGCTGATCGTCGACGTGGCCGCTCTCAACCGCGAAGCCCGCACCGCCCACGGCGCGGGCGCGCTCGCGACTTTCTAACCGTCACGCGGCGTAGGCCGCACTGGAGGACAACGTGTCCGAAGTCCATTCGATCCAACCGGCGGCCGCGGGCGCGGGCGCCAGCAACCGCCGCGACGCCGCCCAGGCCGATGCGGCCGGCCAGGAATTCCTCGTCTTCACGCTCGGCGACGAGGAATACGGCATCGACATCCTGAAGGTGCAGGAAATCCGCGGCTACGACAGCGTCACGCGGATCGCCAACGCGCCCGAGTTCATCAAGGGCGTGATCAACCTGCGCGGCATCATCGTGCCGATCGTCGACATGCGCATCAAGTTCCATCTCGGGCGCATCGACTACGACCACCAGACCGTGGTGATCATCCTGAACGTCGCGCATCGCGTGGTGGGGATGGTGGTGGACGGCGTGTCCGACGTGCTGACGCTGACTGCCGACCAGGTCATGCCGGCGCCGGAATTCGGCGCGACGCTGACCACCGAGTACCTGACGGGCCTCGGCACCGTGGACGGCCGGATGCTGATCCTGATGGACATCGAAAAGCTGATGACGAGCCGCGAGATGGCGCTCATCGATGAGTTCAGCGCCTGAGTGGCGCCTCCTGGGGGAGACTGATAATGCTGCAGAACTGGTCGATTCGCACGACGCTGACCGCGGTCAGTCTCTCGTTCGTGCTACTCACCGCCGTGGTCGGCGGGCTCGGCCTCGTCGCGCTCAAGCATACGGGCAGCGCGCTCGACGAGATCGTGGGCGGCGACATGCCGGCCATCCAGGCGCTCAGCGACACCTCGTCCTATCTGCTGCGCACGCGCGTCGCGCTGGATCGCGTCCGCGCGCTGACGGAGGCGGGCAATGTCGAGGAAACCCAGAGCGCGCTCAATCGCGCCTCGGAGCTGTACGACACCTCGGCGAAGAACTGGCAGGCATTCCAGGACGCGAAGAAGGTGGGCGTGGACAGCGCCATGGCTGACGAACTCGCCACGCGTCACAGCGCGCTCACGGCCGCGGTCGATGCCGAGTTCGCCGCCATCAAGGGTTCCGACATCGCCGCCTACCATGCGATCGCCGACTCGCAGATCAGCCCCATGTTCGTGGCCTACGACAGCGCCGTGGCGTCGGTACTCGGCGCGCTCGGCAAGCGCGTGGCCTCGCACCGCGAGAACATCCAGACGCAGATCGGGCTGATGATCAGCTGCATCGCGGTCGGCATCGGCCTGGCCGTGCTGATGGTGTTCGGCGTGCGCGTCACGCTGCGCCGGCTGATCGTCGGGCCGCTCGAGCGCGCCATCGACCAGTTCGAGCGGATCGCCTCGGGCGACCTGTCCGGGCAGGTGCGCGAGCACGGCACCAACGAGGTCGGACGCCTGTTCGCCGGCATCGGCCGGATGCAGACGGCGATGATCGAGATGGTGAAGTCGGTGCACCGCGGTGCCGAGTCGATCGACGTCGGCGCGCACGAGATCTCGAGCGGCAACGTGGATCTCTCGCAGCGCACCGAGCAGCAGGCCGCCTCGCTGCAGGAAACCGCCTCCAGCATGGAGCAGCTGACGGGCACCGTGCGCCAGAACGCCGAGAACGCGCGCCAGGCGAGCCAGCTGGCCGTCAACGCGTCGGACATCGCCACGCGCGGCGGCCAGGTGGTCAGCGAAGTGGTCTCGACCATGCAGGCGATCACGGTCAGCTCGAACAAGGTGGTCGACATCATCGGCACCATCGAAGGCATCGCGTTCCAGACCAATATCCTGGCGCTGAACGCGGCCGTGGAAGCGGCGCGGGCCGGCGAGCAGGGCCGCGGCTTCGCGGTGGTGGCAGGCGAAGTGCGCTCGCTCGCGCAGCGCAGCGCCAGCGCCGCCAAGGAAATCAAGCAGTTGATCGGCGACTCGGCCGACAGCGTCAAGAGCGGCTCCGAGCTGGTCGGCCGCGCCGGCGACACGATGGCCGAGATCGTGCAGGCGGTGCGCCGCGTGACCGACATCATCGGCGAAATCAGCGCCGCGTCGCACGAGCAGTCCACCGGCATCGAGCAGATCAACCGCGCGGTCGGCCAGATGGACGCCGTGACGCAGCAGAATGCGGCGCTCGTCGAGCAGGCCGCGGCCGCCGCGGCCTCGCTCGAGGACCAGACGCGCCAGCTGAAGAGCGTGGTCGCGCGCTGGCGCGTGGAGGGTGGCAGCGCCGCGCTCGCGCAGGCCGCGGCCGAACCGGTGCTGCGCGCGCCGGCTCCGCAGCCGGTGCGTCCGTCGAAGCCGGCCGTGCCGGTGGTGCGTGCGGCCTCCGCGCCGGCGGTCGCTGCCCCGGCTGCGGCGCCTGTCCCGGCGGCAGTGGCCGCGCTTGCCGCGCCGGCCTCCGGCGCGGCGAAAGAACCCGCGCCGGCCGAGCCCGTTGCCAGCCCGGCAGTGCCGGCCGAACCGGTTGCCGTCAAGGCGCCGCGCCGCCCCGCAGCCGGCGCCGCCCGCCGCGGCAGCACGGCCGCGCCGGCCGGCGGTGCCGCGAAGCCGGCCCACGCGCCGCGGACGGCCAAGCCGGCCGCCGTCGGCGGTGGCGCGCTCAAGCGTCCGGCGCTCGGCAGCGAGCCGAAGCCGGCGCTGGCCGCCTCGGCCGGTTCCGACGACGATTGGGAAACCTTCTGAGCCATCCGCGATGAACGCCCCCGCCCGCTCCGCATCCCGACTCGAGCTTCCGTCGTCGCCGTCGCGCACGACGGAGGCCGGACGTGATTTCGCCTTCACCGGTGAGGATTTCGCGCGAATCCGCGCGCTGATCCACCGGCGCGCGGGCATCTCGCTGTCCGACCACAAGCGCGACATGGCCTACAGCCGGCTCGCGCGGCGGTTGCGCACGCTCGGCCTCGACAGTTTCCGCGATTATCTCGACCGGCTCGAACGCGACAACGATCCGGTCGAATGGGAGGCGTTCACCAACGCGCTGACCACCAACCTGACCGCGTTCTTCCGCGAGTCGCACCACTTCCCGATCCTCGCGGACTTCGTGAAGACGCGCGCCACGCCGGTGTCGGTCTGGTGCTCGGCGGCTTCCACCGGCGAGGAGCCGTACACGATCGCGATCACGCTGCTCGAGGCGCTCGGCCCGTCGGCGGCGCGCTCGGCGACGATCCTCGCGACCGACCTCGATACCCAGGTGCTCGAGAAGGCGCGCCTGGGCGTCTACACCTTCGACCAGGTCAAGCACCTGTCGCAGGAGCGGCTGCGCCGCTTCTTCCTGAAGGGCACCGGCCCGCAGGCGGGGCGCGTGAAGGTGCGTCCCGAGCTCAAGCAGATGATCCGCTTCGAGCCGCTCAACCTGACCGACGCCGACTACGGCATCAGCGGCCAGAGCTTCGACGCGATCTTCTGCCGCAATGTGATGATTTATTTCGACAAGCCGACCCAGGCCCAGGTGCTGACGCGCTTCGAGCCGCTGCTCAAGCCGGGCGGCCTGCTGTTTGCCGGCCATTCGGAGAATTTCTCCTACGTGACGCAGGCGTTCCGGCTGCGCGGCCAGACCGTCTACGAGCGCACGCGCGACGCGGGGCCGGCCGGCACGGCGCGCGCCCGGCCGCGTCCGTCCGCCGTCGCCGATGCCGCGCCAAGCCTGGCCGGGGAGGACGCATGAGCGCGCCACTGCCGATCGCGAGCAACCACTATTTCGACAACCACTTCGGCCGTCCCGGCGTGAAGCTGTTGCCGAACGAATTCTTCACCACGCGCGAGGACTTGGTGCTGGTCACCGTGCTCGGCTCGTGCGTGGCCGCCTGCCTGCACGACCCGTTCGCGGGGCTCGGCGGCATGAACCACTTCATGCTGCCCGACGACGGCGCCGACGTGCGCGCCACCGCCTCCGACTCGATGCGCTACGGCGCCTATGCGATGGAAGTGCTGATCAACGAACTGATCAAGGCGGGCGGGCGGCGCGAGCGCTTCGAGGCGAAGGTGTTCGGCGGCGCGGCCGTGCTGGCCGGCATGACCACCATCAATATCGGTGACCGCAACGCCGATTTCGTGCGCCGCTACCTGGCGCTCGAGAAGATCCGCATCGCCGCCGAGGATCTGCAGGGCGTGCATCCGCGCAAGGTCGCGTTCATGCCCCGCACGGGCCAGGCGATGGTCAAGAAACTGCGGCTGTCGGTACCCGGCGTGGCGGAGCGCGAAGCCGAGCTCGCCCGCGCGGCGGCCGACGCGAAAGCCGCCCGCGCGCAACGTGCGCGCGCCCATGTCGAACTGTTTTCCGCGCCGGCATCGCCGAAGCCGCGCGTCGAGCTGTTCGGCTCATCGGCTGCGGCCGGAACAAAAAAGCAGGAGGCCTGAGCACCGTGCAGAAAATCAAGGTATTGTGCGTCGACGATTCGGCGCTGATCCGCAGCCTGATGACCGAGATCATCAATGGACAGCCCGACATGACGGTGGTGGCGACCGCGCCGGACCCGCTCGTCGCGCGCGAACTGATCAAGCAGCACAACCCGGACGTACTGACGCTCGACGTCGAGATGCCGCGCATGGACGGGCTCGATTTCCTCGAGCGCCTGATGCGTTTGCGTCCGATGCCGGTGGTGATGGTATCGTCTCTGACCGAGCGCGGCTCCGAAATCACGCTGCGCGCGCTGGAACTCGGCGCGGTTGATTTTGTTACGAAACCGCGGGTCGGGATTCGCGACGGCATGCTCGACTACGCGGAGCTGCTGGCCGATAAGCTGCGCGCCGCGGCGCGTGCGCGCGTGCGGCAGGCGGCGCCGGCCCGGCCGGCCTCCGCGAGCGGCCACGCCAGCGCGCCGCTGGTGAACAATCCGCTCGTCAGTACCGAAAAGCTGCTGATCGTCGGCGCCTCCACGGGCGGCACCGAGGCGATTCGCGAGCTGCTGGTGCCGCTGCCGCCCGACGCGCCCGCGGTGCTGATCGCGCAGCACATGCCGCCCGGTTTCACGAAGTCGTTCGCGCAGCGCCTGAACACGCTGTGCCGGATCGCCGTGAAGGAAGCCGAACACGGCGAGCGGGTGCTGCCCGGACATGCGTACATCGCGCCCGGGCACGCACATTTGTTGCTTGCCCGCAGCGGCGCGAACTACCTCGCGCATCTGTCGGACGAGCCGCCCGTGAACCGGCACCGGCCGTCGGTGGACGTGCTGTTCCGCTCGGCCGCGACGCACGCGGGCAAGAATGCGATCGGCGTGATCCTGACCGGCATGGGCCGCGACGGCGCGGCCGGCCTGCTCGAGATGAAGCGCGCGGGCGCTCACACGTTCGCGCAGGACGAGGCGAGCTGCGTGGTGTTCGGCATGCCGCGCGAGGCGATCGCGCTGGGCGGGGCCGACGAGGTGGTGCCGCTGTCGGAAATGAGTCGGCGCGTGCTGGCCTCGATGGGCGAGCGGGTGCAGCGCGTCTGACGGCGCCGCCGGATGACTGAATTTCGTAGAGGAATGGTGATGGACAAAAACATGAAAATTCTGGTTGTGGACGACTTTCCGACGATGCGCCGGATCGTTCGCAACCTGCTCAAGGAACTTGGCTACGGCAACGTGGACGAGGCCGAGGATGGTGCCGCCGGGCTCGCGCGCCTGAAGGGCGGCGGCTTCGACTTCGTGATCTCGGACTGGAACATGCCGAATCTCGACGGTCTGGCGATGCTCAAGGAGATCCGCGCCGACGCCGCGCTCTCGCACCTGCCGGTGCTGATGGTGACGGCCGAGTCGAAGAAGGAGAACATCATCGCGGCCGCCCAGGCGGGCGCGAGCGGTTACGTCGTGAAGCCGTTCACCGCGGCTACCCTCGACGAGAAGTTGAACAAGATTCTTGAAAAGTTGGCGAAGACGGGGAGCTGAGATGAACAAGCCGATTCATGCTGCGCCGGCTGGCGCGGATTCTCCCGTCGAGCCATCCGCGGATGGCGCGGATCTGACGAGCGACCGGATTCTTGCAAGAATCGGCCAGCTCACCCGCACGCTGCGCGATTCGATGCACGAGCTCGGGCTCGACAAGCACGTCCAGCAGGCCGCCCAGGCGGTGCCCGATGCACGCGACCGGCTGCGCTACGTCGCGGCCATGACCGAACAGGCCGCCGAGCGCGTGCTGACCGCGATCGAGGTCGCCAAGCCGGTGCAGGAGCGCATGCAGACCGAGGCCGAGGCGCTCGACGCCCGCTGGGAGGCCTGGTATCGCGCGCCGATCGAGCGTGCCGAGGTGCGCGAGCTGATGGACGACACGCGTTCGTTCCTCGGCGCGCTGCCCGAGGCGACTTCGGCGACCAATGCCCAGCTGCTCGAAATCATGCTCGCGCAGGATTTCCAGGATCTGACCGGTCAGGTGATCAAGAAGATCATGGACATGGTCTGCATGATCGAGCAGCAGCTGCTCGGCGTGCTGGTCGACAACATCGCGCCGGAGCGCCGCGAGCAGTTCGCCGCGAACGCCGCCGCGCTGGCCGCCGCCGAGGCGGTGCCCGAGGCCCTGCTCAACGGCCCGCAGATCGCGCCCGAAGGCCGGGCCGACGTGGTGCAGGACCAGGCGCAGGTCGACGACCTGCTGGCCAGCCTGGGCTTCTGAGCGAGGCGGCCGGCCCCGGGGCCTCGCGGTCCCGGCCCTCGGCCCCTTGCTGTCGCCGCTGCCGCGCCGCCCCATTTTCGGGCGGCCGGCCGGCGCTTCGTGACCATTGCCTGTTGCGGCCGTTTTCCAGTTGGTTTTTGACTCGCGTCGAAGGCATACTACCGGTCGAACTTCCCGCTGCCGGCCGTCGGCCGGCGAGACGGGCCGGTGCTGGTTCGCGGCGGCCGAGGCACGTGCCGCGGCGTCGCTCAGGAGAGGTGACGGATTGAAATCGATACAGATGCGCGGCCTGGCCGCGAAATGGGCCGTTGGTCTGCTGGCTGCGGGCTGCGCGGCCAGCGCGTTCGCGGAACTCGGCGGGGCGCCCACGCCGCCGCCCGCCGGCGACACCGCCGCCGTGGTGCGCACCCTGTCGCCCACCGTCAACGCGAGCGCCCAGCTCGCCGGTTCGGGCACGGCGGCCCGCGGTGCCTACACGGTGCGCGAGACTAAATTGGGTTCCGGCACCGTGATTCGCGAGTATTTGAACGCGAGCGGCACGGTGTTCGGCCTCGCCTGGCAAGGCCCGACCCGGCCCGATCTGGCGGCGCTGCTCGGCAGCTATCTGCCGCAATACATGTCCGGCGTCGAGGCGTCCCACGCGGCGCACGGCCTGCGCGCGCCGATCACGGTCGATTCCGGCTCGCTGGTGGTCCACGCGGGCGGCCACATGGGCGCCTTCGTCGGCCAGGCCTGGCTGCCGGCGGCGCTGCCGGCCGGTGTGACCGGCAATGATATCCAGTGACCCCGGGGGCTCCATCTTGCGTACCTCATCGAATCCTCTTCGCTGGCTCGGCGCGCTGAGCCTGGTGGCGATCACGGCGCTGCTGGTGGCCTGCGGCGGCGGCGACGGCGGCAGCAGCAGCACCGCCAGCACCGGCAGCGGGCAGTCCACGGCGGGCAGCAGCAGCGGCTCCAGCTCCGGCGGCTCCAGCTCCGGCACCAGCGGCGGCACCGGCAGCAACGGCCAGATGCCGATCATCGTCAACGCGGGCGTGCAGAACGTCGTCAACATGCCGAGCGTGAGCGTCAAGGTGTGCGCGCCCGGCACCGCCACCTGCCAGACCATCGACAACGTGCTGCTCGACACCGCCTCCTACGGGCTGCGCCTCGTCAGCAGCGCCGCCTCCGGCGTGCTCGGCAACCTGCCGGCGCAGAGCGCCTCGAACGGCGGCGCGCTCGCCGAATGCGGGCAGTTCGTGTCGAGCTTCACCTGGGGCTCGGTGCGCCAGGCCGACGTGACCATCGGCGGGCTCACCGCGAGCGCGCTGCCGGTGCAGATCATCGGCGACCTCGGCACCTCGAACGTGCCGAGCAGCTGCTCGAACGGCAGCACCTCGGCGAACACGGTCGCGGCGCTCGGCGCGAACGGCATCCTGGGGGTTGGCCCGGCACCGTTCGATTGCGGCGTCGCGTGCGTGTCGTCGACCACCTTCAGCAACTACTACTCATGCCCCTCGAGCGGCGCCTGCACGGCCACCACGGTGGCGCTGAACGCGCAGGTCGCGAACCCGGTGGCGCGTCTGCCGAGCAACAACAACGGCGTGTCGGTGCAGCTCAACGCACCGAGCGGCGGCATCGCCACCGGCGTGCTCACGCTCGGCGTGCCGGCCGCGCTGCCGAGCGGCGTCACGCGGCTCACCACCACCACCGCGGGCGACCTGACGGGCACGTTCCAGGGCCGCGCGATTTCGGCGGCGTTCTTCGACACCGGCTCGAACGCGTATTTCTTCGACAGCAGCGGCGGCGCCTCGCTGCCGACCTGCAGCCGCAACACCTCGTTCTACTGCCCGAGCGCGAACGTGGACCTGACGGCGACGGTGACCGACGGCACCAACAACCTGAGCGTCGCGTTCACGATCGCCAATGCGCAGACGCTGTTCAACACCGGCGCATACGCGATCGCGAACCTGGGCGGGCCGTTCGGCCAGAATTCGACGCTCGATTTCGGGCTGCCGCATTTCTACGGCCGCACCATCTACTTCGGCATCGACCAGCGCAGCATCGGCGGCACGCAGACGCCGTTCGTCGCGCTCTGAGGCGACGCGGCCCGCGGGCCGCCGCCTGACGAGGGCATGATCGCCCGGCCCGTTGGGCCGGGTGGTCATGCCCTTTTTCATGGCGGGCAGGCCCGGCGCGCGGCGCCTATCATCGGGGTTCGGCCGCGTCGGCGGCACGGCGCCTTGCGCCGTCCGGTCCGGCGCGCGCACACCCGGAGGCACGCGATGCATCAGACGACTGCGACGGCCCTGCCGTCGATCCAGCGAATCACGCCGTTCCTGTGGTTCGATCATGAAGCCGAGGCCGCGGCGAATTTCTATGTGTCGGTGTTCGACGATTCGCGCATCACGCGGATCGCGCGCTACGGCAGGGAAGGCGCCCGCGCGGCCGGCCAGGCGGAGGGCACGGTGATGACGGTGGCGTTCGAGCTGGCCGGGCAGGCCTTCTCGGCGATCAACGGCGGGCCGGTGTTCCGGATCACGCCGGCCGTGTCGTTCGTGGTCAACTGCCGCTCGCAGGACGAGATCGACCGCTACTGGACGAGCCTCGGCGATGGTTGCGACGAGAGCGCCCAGCAATGCGGCTGGCTCAAGGACCGCTTCGGCGTGTCGTGGCAGGTCGTGCCGGTGCAGCTGCCCGTGCTGCTCGGCGAGGCCGACGCGGCGCAGGCGGCCCGCGTGATGGGTGCCTTGATGACGATGAAGAAGCTCGACCTGGCGGCGCTCGAACGCGCTGCGGCTGGACACCAGACATAGGACGGCCAGCGGAGCCGGGCAGGCGCGGCGTCGTCGGCGCGCCGCCGCGGCCGCCGCCGTCGGCACCCGGTTTCATTGGGAGCGGCCGGCCATCTCGTGCCGGCGTCGCGGCCAGGCCCGGCTCCCGGGCTCCCGGGCTCCCATCTGGCGCGCGGTGCCCGGCGCCGCACGGGGCGATCCTGCCGCCACCCGGCTACCCGGCCGACCGCGTCGCGTCGTTTTCACCGCGGCGGCGCACCCCGATCGTCTGAAATACCCCCGTTTCCCCGCTTTCCTCGACCGATCGCCGCTGGCCCTCTCCATCAATAATCGCTGTACTGGAAACGGCATCCCGCCGTCTCCGACCGGAGGCTGCAGTGGCAGAGGACAGCGATCTCGAAAAAACCGAAGATGCCACTCCCCGGCGCCGTGAAAAGGCGCGCGAGGAGGGGCAGGTCGCGCGCTCGCGCGAATTCGCTTCGTTCGCGCTGCTCGCCGCTGGTTTCTATGGAGCCTGGCTGCTGTCCGGTCCGATCGGCGAACATCTGCGTACCATGCTGCGCGGCTCGCTCACGTTCGACCGCGCGAGCGCCTTCGACACCCACCAGATGCTGACGGGCGCCGGCCGCGCGGGCATGGAGGGGCTGTCCGCGATCGCGCCGGTGCTGGCGCTGACCGGCCTGGCCGCGCTCGCGGCGCCGATCGCGCTGGGCGGCTGGCTGCTCTCGACCAAGGCGATCGGCTTCAAGTTCGACCGGCTCGACCCGATCTCGGGCCTGGGCCGGATCTTCTCGCCGCAGGGCGTGATCCAGCTCGGCATGGCGCTGGCCAAGACGGTGATCGTCGGCGGCATCGGCGGCATCGCGATCTGGCGCAGCCACGACGAGATGCTCGGCCTGCTCAACCTGCCGCTGCACGAGGCGCTGGCCGGCACCCTGCACCTGGTGGCGGTGTGCTGCGGCATGACGGTGGCGGGCATGCTGGTGGTGGCCGGCATGGACGTGCCGTACCAGATCTGGCAGTACAACAAGAAGCTGCGCATGACCAAGGAAGAAGTCAAGCGCGAGCACCGCGAGAGCGAGGGCGATCCGCACGTGAAGGGCCGGATTCGCCAGCAGCAGCGCGCGATGGCGCGCCGCCGGATGATGGCCAACGTGCCGAAGGCCGACGTGGTGGTCACCAACCCGACCCACTTCGCGGTCGCGCTGCGCTATACCGACGGCGAGATGCGTGCCCCGAAGGTGATCGCCAAGGGCGTGAACCTGGTGGCCCTGCGCATCCGCGAACTGGCCGAGGAGCACCGCGTGCCGATTCTCGAGGCGCCGCCGCTCGCGCGCGCCCTGTATCACAACGTGGACCTCGAGCGCGAGATCCCGGGCTCGCTCTATTCGGCCGTCGCCGAAGTGCTGGCATGGGTCTACCAGCTCAAGCGCTTTCGCAGCGAGGGCGGGGCGTTCCCGGCCGAGCCGGTCGACCTGGACGTGCCGCCCGAGCTCGACAAGGGCGCCGAGATCGACGACGAGGACGAATTGCAGGAAGCCGCCGAGGTACTCGGCACACCCGCGGCGGGCCGCGGCGCACGTAACGAAGGAGATGTCGCATGAGCACGCCGTCCGGGCTGTCGACCAAGCTCGCGGGGCGCTTCGACGCCGCCAATCTGCGCGCGCTGGCCGGGCCGATCCTGATCTGCATGATCCTCGGCATGATGATCCTGCCGCTGCCGCCGATGCTGCTGGATCTGCTGTTCACGTTCAACATCGCGCTGTCGGTGATGGTGCTGCTGGTCAGCATGTACACCATGAAGCCGCTCGATTTCGCGGCGTTCCCGAGCGTGCTGCTGTTCTCCACGCTGCTGCGGTTGTCGCTGAACGTGGCCTCCACGCGCGTGGTGCTGCTCGAGGGCCACACCGGCCCCGACGCGGCCGGCCAGGTGATCGAGGCGTTCGGCCACTTCCTGGTGGGCGGCAATTTCGCGGTCGGCATCGTCGTGTTCGTGATCCTGATGATCATCAACTTCACGGTGATCACCAAGGGCGCGGGGCGGATCGCCGAAGTGTCGGCGCGCTTCACGCTCGACGCGATGCCCGGCAAGCAGATGGCGATCGACGCCGACCTCAACGCCGGCCTCATCAACGAGGAGCAGGCGCGCAAGCGGCGCGTGTCGGTGGCACAGGAAGCCGAGTTCTACGGCTCGATGGACGGCGCCTCGAAGTTCGTGCGCGGCGATGCGATCGCGGGCCTCGTCATCATGGCGATCAACGTGATCGGCGGGCTGATCGTGGGCATCGTGCAGCACGACATGAGCTTCGCCGCGGCCGGCAAGAACTACACGCTGCTGACCATCGGCGACGGCCTGGTCGCGCAGATCCCGTCGCTGGTGATCTCGACCGCGGCCGGCGTGATCGTCTCGCGGGTGGCCACCGACGAGGACATCGGCACGCAGATCACGGGCCAGCTGTTCGCCAACCCGCGCGTGCTGACCATCACCGGCACCATCATCGTGCTGATGGGCCTGATCCCGAACATGCCCCACTTCGCGTTCCTGCTGCTCGGCGGCGGCGCGATCTGGATGGCGCGCACCATGCGCCGCCGCGAGGCCGCCCGTCAAGCGATGGGCGCGGTCAGCGAGATCGCCCCGCCCGCGGCGCTGCCGGCCGACAGCCACGAAGCGACCTGGGAAGACGTCACGCTGATCGATCCGCTCGGGCTCGAGGTCGGCTACCGGCTGATCCCGCTCGTCGAGGCCGGCGGCGACGGCGAGCTGCTCAAGCGGATCAAGAGCATCCGCAAGAAGTTCGCGCAGGAAATCGGCTTCCTGCCGCCGGTGATCCATATCCGCGACAACCTCGAGCTGCGCCCCAACGGCTACCGGATCGCGCTCAAGGGCGTGGAAGTCGGCACCGGCGAGGCCTATCCGGGCCAGTGGCTCGCGATCAACCCGGGCCAGGTCACGGCCGCGCTGCCCGGCGCGCAGACGCGCGACCCGGCGTTCGGGCTGCCGGCCGTCTGGATCGACGTGTCGCAGCGCGAGCAGGCGCAGGTGTACGGCTACACGGTGGTGGACGCCAGCACCGTGGTGGCGACCCACCTGAACCACCTGGTGGTGCAGCACGCCGCCGAGCTGCTCGGCCGCCAGGAAGTGCAGGCGCTGCTGGAGCGCACCGGCCGCGATGCGCCGTCGCTGATCGAGGATCTGGTGCCGAAGACGGTGTCGCTGACCACGCTGCAGCGGGTGCTGCAGAACCTGCTCGAGGAAGGCGTGCCGATCCGCGACATGCGCACCATCATCGAGGCGGTCTCCGAGCAGGCCGGCCGCATCACCGATCCCTACGACCTGACCGCGGCCGTGCGGCTCGCGCTCGGCCGCGCGATCACCCAGCAGTGGTATCCGGGCTCGGGTGAGATGCAGGTGATGGGACTCGATTCGAATCTCGAGCGCGTGCTGTCGCAGGCGCTCGCCACCGGCGCGAACCCGGGCCTCGAGCCCGGACTCGCGCAGACGCTGCTGATGGGCACGCAAGAAGCGATGCTGCGGCAGCAGAACATGGGGCTGCCGCCCGTGCTGCTGGTGCAGCACGCGCTGCGCGCGATGCTCGCGCGCTTCCTGCGCCGCAGCCTGCCGCAATTGAAGGTGCTGTCTTACGCCGAAGTGCCGGAGACACGCACGATCAAAGTCACGAACGTCATCGGGGGTAACGCTTGAACATCCGCAAATTCACCGGCCCAACGAGCCGCGACGCGCTGCGTCTGGTGCGTGAGGCGCTCGGCGGCGATGCCGTCGTGCTGTCGAACCGCACGCTTGACGACGGCTCGGTCGAAATCGTCGCCCTCGCGGACGCCGAACTCGCCGCGCTGTCGCCGAAGTCGCCCATCGCCGCCGCCGGCAGCATGCGCGCCTTGCCGCCCGCGAGCCGTCCGGCTAGCGCCGTGACGGGCATGCCGCGCGCCGCCGCGCCGAACAATCCGTATGCCTCGGGCGGCCTGCCCGACGTGTTCTCGTCGGTGTTCGGCGCGAGCGCCGAGCCGGCGGGTGCATTCGACGCCGACGACGAGCTGCTCGACGACGGCGAAGCGCCGGCCGCCACCGTGGCCGCCGCGCCGGTGCAGGACGAGCCGGCCGCGTCCTCGGCCCCCGCGCCGTGGCTCGTCGAGCACGCGCGCCGCCTGACGCGCCAGCACGAGGCGCTGGTCTCGCCGGCGCCGCGCGCCGAGGCGTCGCCGGGCGCCGCGAGCCCGATCGCGCCGGCCGCGCGCAACGACGGCGAGCCGCCCGAGTGGGCGCGCGACATCGTGCGCAACGTGGCCGCGCGCCAGTCCGCCGAGGCGAGCGCCGCGCGCGCCACCGCCGCGGCCGCCGCCGCGCCGAAGCAGGCGGAACGCGCCGGCGCGTCGGCCGCCACGCTGGCCGACGAGGTCAACGCGCGCATCGAGCGCATCGTCAACGAAACGGTGATGCACGAGCTGAGCGCGATGCGCGGCATGATGGAGGAGCAGTTCGCCGGCCTGATGTGGAACGACCGCCAGCGCCGCACGCCGCTGCACGGCGCGCTGACCAAGCGGCTGTTCGCGGCCGGCTTCTCGGCCCAGCTGGTGCGCACGGTGGTCGACAACCTGCCGGCCGGGGTCTCGGCGGGCAGCTTCGAAGGCGCCTGCGACTGGGCCGAATCGGTGCTGGCCGGCAACCTGCCGGTGCTCGACAGCGAGGACGCGCTGATGGAGCGCGGCGGCGTGTTCGCGCTGATGGGGCCGACCGGCGTGGGCAAGACCACCACCACGGCGAAGCTGGCCGCGCGCTGCGTGATGCGCTTCGGCGCCAGCAAGGTCGCGCTGCTGACCACCGACAGCTACCGGATCGGCGGCCACGAGCAGCTGCGCATCTTCGGCCGGATCCTCGGCGTGCCGGTGCATGCCGTGAAGGACGGCGGCGACCTGCAGCTGGCGCTCTCCGAGCTGCGCAACAAGCACATCGTGCTGATCGACACGATCGGCATGAGCCAGCGCGATCGCACCGTCTCCGACCAGATCGCGATGCTGCAGGGCGCCGACGCGCGCGTGCAGCGCCTGCTGCTGCTCGCGGCCACCAGCCACGGCGACACGCTCAACGAGGTGGTGCAGGCCTATCGCGGCTCCGACCAGCCCGATCTGGCCGGCTGCATCCTGACCAAGCTCGACGAGGCCACCAACCTCGGCGGCGTGCTCGACACCGTGATCCGCTACCAGCTGCCGGTGCATTACGTGTCGACCGGCCAGAAGGTGCCGGAGAACTTATACGTGGCAACGCGCAAGTTCCTGCTCAAGAGCGCGTTCTGTGTACCGCGAGACGGCTCGCCGTTCGTGCCGCTCGAAGACGATCTGCCCGGCATGCTGTCCGCCCTGGCTGGCGGCCGTCCGGGTTCCGGACATCACGAGGTCTACTTTGGATAAACGAATCACCGATCAGGCTGAAGGACTGCGGCGGCTGCTGGCCGGCCGCGCGAACCGGATCGTCGCGGTGACGGGCGGCCCCGTCGGGGTCGGCTGCACCTCGGCCGTCGTCAACCTGGCCGCCGCGCTCGCCGCGCTCGGCAAGGAAGTGCTCGTCGTCGACGAGCGCAACGACGCCAATTCGGCCGCCGCGACGCTCGGCAGCGCCCGGTTGCGCAGCGGCAACGCGGTGCGTCACGAAGCCGGCTTTTCCCTGTGCGTCGCCGCCGACCTCGCGCGCGACGGCTACGACGATGAACGCCTTGCCGCCTATCTGGAAGGCGCGGCCGACATCGTGCTCGTCGACGCTCAGCGCGACGCGAACGGCGCGCTCTCTGCTCTTGCGCGTGCCGCTCACGACGTGCTGATCGTGACGCGCGTGGCCGGCTCCGCGATCACCGAGGCCTATGCCTGCATGAAGCGGCTCCATTACGCGCACGCGCTCGCGCAGTTCCGCGTGCTGGTCAACCACGTGCAGAGCGAGTCCGACGCGCGCGCCGCCTACGAGAATCTGGCGGGCGTGGCAGGCCGCTATCTGACGGTCGCGCTGGCCGAGGGCGGCTACGTGAGCGCCGATCCGCTGGTGCCGCGCGCACGCGAACTCGTGCACACCGTGGTCGATGCGTTTCCGTCGTCAGCCGCCGCGCGCGACTACCGGCAGATCGCCTCAGACCTGCTGTACTGGCCGATGCGTCCGACGAATCCCGCCGGACGGGCCTTCGCCGGACATCCGGCCGTCGAACGGGGCGCGGCGCACGCCGTTTGACCCAAGGGCACTCAGGAGGGAGCCGATGTACAACGCTCAAGGAAAGCTGTCCACGTCCGCGATGGGCGAGGGCGGGATGGGGCAGGCCGAGGTGCTCGCGAAATATGCGCCGCTGGTGCGCCGGCTCGGCCTGCAGCTGGTCGCGAAAATGCCTGCGAGCGTCGATCTCGACGACCTGATCCAGGCCGGCATGATCGGCCTGCTCGATGCGGCGAGCCGCTACAAGGAGGATCAGGGCGCGCAGTTCGAGACCTATGCGACGCAGCGCATCCGCGGCGCGATGCTCGACGAGCTGCGCAGCAACGATTGGCTGCCGCGCAGCCTGCGCAAGACCTCGCGCGAGGTCGAGCAGGCCATTCATCAGGTCGAGCAGCGGCTCGGGCGCTCGGCCAACGAGAGCGAGGTCGCCACCCACCTGGAGATGCCGCTCGACGATTACCAGGCGATGCTGCAGGACCTGCACGGCAGCCAGCTGATCTACTACGAGGATTTCGACCGTTCGGCCGACGACGAGCCGTTCCTCGACCGCTACCGCGTCGACCACTCCGACCCGCTGTCCGCGCTGCTCGACGAGCATCTGCGCGCGGCGCTGGTGGAGGCGATCGACCGCCTGCCCGAGCGCGAGAAGCTGCTGATGTCGCTCTACTACGAGCGCGGCCTGAACCTGCGCGAGATCGGCGCCGTGCTCGAGGTCAGCGAGTCGCGCGTGTGCCAGCTCCACAGCCAGGCCGTGGCGCGCCTGCGCGCGCGGCTGCGCGAGCAGGCCTGGGTGGGAGCCGAACACTGAGAGGACGCGCGTAGAGGACGCGCGTGCCGGTGCGCCTCGGAAATTCGGCTCCGATCCGTAATCGGCCCACCAGCCTTCTGCGAAGCGCGCGGGAATTCTTCTCGACACTTTGCTACAATCCTTGCTCGTTTCCGAGGAGCGTTGCGACGGGCACCGGCCCGCCAGGCTCGGAAATCTTCACCAGGCGGTGGCCCGCCCGGCGCGCAGCGCGGATCGCACGATTCGCCGCGCCGGCTGGGCTTGCCGCTTTCTGAACGGCGCTCACGTCACCAATCTTTGATTAGAAAGGAGGGCGTGATGAACGCCGTTATCGACCCGAAAGCTTCCCAGGACTACGTCGTCGCCGATCTCTCGCTGGCCGCTTGGGGCCGCAAGGAACTGACCATCGCCGAGACCGAGATGCCCGGCCTGATGCAGATCCGCGACGAGTACCAGGCCGCGCAGCCGCTCAAGGGAGCGCGCATCGCCGGCTCGCTGCACATGACGATCCAGACCGGCGTGCTGATCGAGACGCTCAAGGCGCTCGGCGCCGACGTGCGCTGGGCCTCGTGCAACATCTTCTCGACGCAGGATCACGCGGCCGCCGCGATCGTCGAGGCCGGCACGCCGGTGTTCGCGTTCAAGGGCGAGTCGCTCGACCAGTACTGGGAGTACTCGCACCGCATCTTCGAATGGCCGAACGGCGAGTTCGCCAACATGATCCTCGACGACGGCGGCGACGCGACGCTGCTGCTGATCCTCGGCGCCAAGGCCGAGAAGGATCGCTCGGTGATCGCCAAGCCGACCAACGAGGAGGAAGTCGCGCTGTACAAGTCGATCGCCGCGCACCTCGACGTGGACGGCCAGTGGTATTCGAAGCGTCTCGCCCACATCAAGGGCGTGACGGAAGAGACCACCACCGGCGTGCATCGCCTGTACCAGATGGAAAAGGACGGCCGCCTGCCGTTCCCGGCCTTCAACGTCAACGACTCGGTCACCAAGTCGAAGTTCGACAACCTGTACGGCTGCCGCGAGTCGCTCGTCGACGGCATCAAGCGCGCCACCGACGTGATGATCGCGGGCAAGATCGCGGTGGTGGCCGGCTACGGCGACGTGGGCAAAGGCTGCGCGCAGTCGCTGCGCGGCCTCGGCGCCACGGTGTGGGTCACCGAAATCGATCCGATCTGCGCGCTGCAGGCGGCGATGGAAGGCTACCGCGTGGTGACCATGGAATACGCGGCCGACAAGGCCGACATCTTCGTGACGGCCACCGGCAACTTCCACGTGATCGGCCATGACCACATGAAGGCGATGCGCCACAACGCGATCGTCTGCAACATCGGCCACTTCGACTCGGAAATCGACGTCGCGTCGACGCGCCAGTACCAGTGGGAAAACATCAAGCCGCAGGTCGACCACATCATTTTCCCGGACGGCAAGCGCGTGATCCTGCTGGCCGAAGGCCGCCTCGTGAACCTCGGCTGCGCGACCGGCCATCCGTCGTTCGTGATGTCGAACTCGTTCGCCAACCAGACGCTCGCGCAGATCGAACTGTTCGTGCGCGGCGAGCAGTACGAGAACAAGGTGTACGTGCTGCCGAAGCACCTGGACGAGAAGGTCGCCCGCCTGCACCTGGCGCGCATCGGCGCGAACCTGACGGTGCTCTCGCCCGAGCAGGCGTCGTACATCGGCGTGTCGCAGGACGGTCCGTTCAAGCCGAACCACTACCGTTACTGATCCCGTATCCGGCGCCTCGCGCCGGATACGGACGTGTCGCGCGCCGCGCCCTGCCGGCACGGCGCGCGACACGCTTCGCGCCGGCCGCCCCGCGCGGCCCGCACCGGGCCGCTCGTGCGGCCCGGACCGTTTTCTTGCACAGGAGCCATCATGAGCCTCATCCTGACCTGGATCATCAATGCCCTCGCGCTGCTCATCATCACCTACCTGGTGCCGTCGATCCACATCCGCAGCTTCGGGACGGCGCTGATCGTCGCGGTCGTGCTCGGGCTGATCAACGCGGTGATCCGGCCGGTGCTGATCCTGCTGACGCTGCCCGTGACGATCCTCACGCTTGGCCTGTTCATCCTCGTCGTCAACGCGCTCTGCTTCTGGCTGGCGTCGTCGCTGCTGAAGGGCTTCGAGGTGTCCGGCTTCTGGTCGGCGTTCTTCGGCTCGATCCTGTACAGCATCGTGTCGTGGCTCCTGTCCGCCCTGATCTTCGGCCAGCGCAGCATCGGCTGAGCGCGGGCCCATCCGAATCATGAAACCGATCGAACTCTCCCTGGAATTCTTTCCGCCGAAGACGGCGGAGGGCGTCGACAAGCTGCGCGCCACGCGCGCGCAGCTCCTGCCGCTGAAGCCGAAGTTCGTCTCCGTGACGTTCGGCGCCGGCGGCTCGACGCAGCAAGGCACGCTCGACACGGTGCTCGACATGCAGAAGGACGGCCTGCTGGCCGCGCCGCACCTGTCGTGCATCGGCGCCTCGAAGGACAACCTGCGCGCGGTGCTCGACCAGTACCGTTCGCACGGCATCCGCCACATCGTCGCGCTGCGCGGCGATCTGCCGTCGGGCATGGGCGAGGTGGGCGAGCTGCGCTACGCGTCGGAACTCGTCAGCTTCATCCGCGCCGAGCACGGCGACTGGTTCCGGCTCGAAGTGGCCGCGTACCCGGAATACCATCCGCAGTCGCGTTCGCCGAAGCTCGACCTGCTGCACTTCGCCGAGAAGGTGAAGGCCGGCGCGAATTCGGCGATCACG